>NZ_CP114777.1:1200000-1567424 GCF_027359355.1 Prochlorococcus marinus str. MIT 1214
CTATCCGAATAAGCATCAACGCACCACTGCATTGCTGCTTCAACTTGAACCCCATCTTTCTCAGAATTAACATAAATAATTTCTGGGTGTAAGGAATCTTTTTCTTTAGTCATATATTCCACATATTCCTTAATACCTCCCTCATAAAAATAAACTTCTTCATGAGGCTGCTTATTAAAATCTAATGACTTCTTTCTTTCGTCACGAAATACGATACGCACTCCACCATTCAAATAGGCTAATTCTCTAAGTCTCGAAGATAAGATTCCATATTCAAAGGATGTTCCATCAGTAAAAATTTGATCATCAGGTTTAAAACAAACCGTAGTGCCGGTAATGTTTTGATCTGATTTTGGCAGATTCTCAGATTGTAAACTTCCTATTGATGAGCCTCTTTCAAACCTCTGAAAATGCACTTTCTTCTGCCTTCGAACTGTCACTTCCACCCATTCACTTAAAGCATTCACAACGGAAATACCAACGCCATGCAAACCTCCAGAAACCTTATAACCGCCGCTTCCAAACTTTCCACCTGCATGCAAAACAGTTAGAACTGTCTCAAGAGCACTTTTGCCAGTACGAGGATGAATATCAGTTGGAATTCCTCGGCCATTATCTGAGATAGATGCTGATCCATCCTCACAAAGTGAAATTGTGATTTGGTCGCAATGCCCAGCAAGAGCCTCATCTACTGCATTGTCAACGACTTCATATACAAGATGATGAAGTCCTTTAGACCCAGTTGAGCCTATATACATTCCAGGCCGCTTTCTTACAGGTTCAAGACCTTCCAATACTTGGATCTGTTCAGCACCATAAGCCGCTTGGACTTTTGAATCTTTACTCATTCGGATAACAGCAAACAGGCAAGGTTGTCTTTAATACGAGCATTAGCCGAAACCTCAATTTACATTGGTATTAAGGAAAGTTTTAGGAAAAATTTCAAAATCAAATCAAAAAAATCTAATTTCATGCAATTACTGCTACTAAACCCCCTCAAAGAACATCATGCAACCCAATAATAAGCCTCTTGTAATAGCCATTATGGGCCCAACGGCTAGTGGAAAAACTGAGCTTGCAATTGATATTGCAGAAAAAATCAATTCAAATATTCATAATGTTGATTCTCGCCAAATCTACATTGATATGGATATTGGGACTGCAAAGCCAACAGCAGCACAACAAAAACAAGTAAAACATTTTCTCATTGATCTTTGTTTACCATCTGAACCAATCAATCTTCATGATTTTCAATCAATAGCCAGATTGTCTATTGAGAGTGAATTAAAAAAGAGAAAGTTAACTGTACTTGTAGGCGGTAGTGGCTTATATCTTCAAGCGTTGATTGGTGGACTGAATCCTCCTGCAGTACCACCTCAAAAATTCTTAAGAAATCAACTTTACAAAATTGACAAAAACGAAAGACATAATTTACTGAAATGTTGCGATCCTTTATCTGCAGAGAGAATACATCCAGAAGACTCAATCAGAACAATTCGAGCTTTAGAAGTTTTTTATGCCACAGGAAAAATGTTTTCTAAACAAAAAAGCTTGAAAACTAACCCTTGGAAAGTTTTAGAACTTGGATTGAATCCAGACAATTTACTCAACAGAATTCAACGAAGGACTGAAAAAATGTATAAAAATGGACTAATGGAGGAAACTGAGGATTTGATTATTAAATACGGAAATGATTTACAGTTGCTTAAAACCATTGGATATGACGAAGCAAGGTCTATTATTAATGGAAAGATAAACTATGAGGAGGCCCTAGAAATAACAATCAAACGAACATGTCAATTAGCCAAAAGACAAAAAACTTGGTTTAGGAATAAGCATAATTCTAAATGGTTAAATGAAAAGAATGAATTATCCGAAGCTTTAACTTCTATCTATGAGTTTTTCTAGGTTGATAAGTTCATATATGCTTAGAATTAGTCAAAAGGTACTTTCCACCTCAATTTAGTTACTGAATGCCACCACGTCCCCGTTTTGATCGCCGCGCTCCAGAAAGGGAGTTGCCAAACATTAATGAAAGAATCAGCTATTCTGATTTGAGAGTAGTTGACTCGGATGGCACACAACTTGGTGTCATTAGTCGAGAGGAAGCATTAGAAGTAGCGCAAGACAGGGATCTAGATCTTGTATTAGTAAGTGAGAAGGCTACACCTCCAGTATGCCGAATCATGAATTACGGGAAATTTAAGTTTGAGCAAGAAAAAAAAGCAAAAGAAGCGAAGAAAAAATCACATCAGACAGAAGTTAAAGAAGTGAAAATGAGGTACAAAATCGATCAACATGATTACCAAGTTCGTATTAGTCAAGCCACCCGATTCTTAAAAGCTGGAGATAAAGTCAAATGTACAGTTATTTTTAGAGGTCGAGAAATTCAACATACTGCTTTAGCTGAAACTCTTTTAAAACGAATGGCTAAAGATCTTGAAGAGAAAGCAGAAGTTCAACAATCTGCAAAGAGAGAGGGAAGAAATATGATTATGTTTTTAACTCCCCGTAAAACCCCTTTATTAAAAAAAGAAACAGAGACAACTGAACCCCCAAAAGCCTTGAGAACAATAAATTAAATTAAACAAACTTATTGCTGGACAAACAAAAAATTGTCACTAGTCATACTATTTATTAATGTAGCCACATTCATACCTGGCATATAAGCAAGTGAGATTCCATATACAACAGGAAAGTGAAATCCCTGCATCCAGTCAATTGTATAACCAAATTTGTTTTGCTATTGCAGCAAGGCATTACCCTCCAGGGCACAGATTGCCAAGTACTAGACAACTTGCGATGCAAACAGGTTTACACCGAAATACAATAAGCAAAGTATATAGACAACTAGAAACAGATGGAGTCGTTGACGCTATTGCTGGATCAGGTATTTATGTTCGTGACCAACAAAAACAAAAAGAGGTAAGGAGTAGCCCTCATTCTGTTCGTAAGAAAGGAATCAAAGATGTGGACCATGAGGTAAGAAAAAGTATTGATGAACTTTTAAATGCGGGATGTACCTTGCAACAAACGAGAGAACTATTTACTAAAGAAATTGATTGGAGGCTGAGATGTGGCGCCCGCCTACTTGTTAGTACACCTAGGGAAGATATAGGGGCATCACTACTTATCGCGGAAGAACTGGCTCCCCATTTAGATGTGCCAGTTGAGGTTGTCCCAATGGAAGAACTAGAAAATGTTTTAGAAAGTTCAAGCAAAGGAACAGTAGTAACAAGTAGATATTTCTTGCAACCCTTAGAGGAATTAGCCAAACGTCATCAAGTAAGGGCTGTAGCTGTAGATTTGAGCGACTTCCAAAAAGAACTAACCATTTTAAAAAAGCTACGTTCTGGCAGTTGTGTAGGAATAGTGAGCATTAGCCCAGGGATACTCAGAGCGGCAGAGGTTATCTTGCACAGCATGCGCGGCAATGAAATACTTTTGATGACTGCTAATCCTGACGTAGGAAGCAGGCTGATTGCTTTATTGAGAGCTGCTAGTCACGTGATTTGTGACAGTCCAAGCTTACCTGTTATTGAACATGCCCTGAGGCAAAATAGATCTCAATTAATGAGAATGCCACAAATTCATTGTGCACAAAAGTACCTTAGTGACTCTACAATTGAAGAATTAAGCAAAGAGATTGGCCTTCTCGAGTAAACATTGCATCTTGAATCAATGTTTCGATCACTAAGATCTGATTTTGCAATAATCAAAGAAAGAGATCCAGCCGCGAAGGGATTTTGGGAAATACTCTTTTGCTACCCTGGCTTTCAAGCCTTATCAATGCATAGAATTAGCCACAGGCTATGGAACTATAAACTTCCTCTGCTCCCTAGGCTAATTAGTCACATCACTAGATTTTTGACAGGTGTTGAAATACATCCAGGTGCACGGATTGGTAAAGGTGTATTTATAGATCATGGAATGGGTGTAGTCATTGGAGAAACAAGTGAAATAGGAGATAGATGCTTGCTATATCAGGGGGTAACTTTAGGTGGAACTGGAAAAGAAAGCGGAAAAAGACACCCCACTCTTGAAGCAAATGTAGTTGTGGGTGCAGGAGCAAAAGTCCTTGGAGGAATTTACGTAGGAACTAATACAAGGATTGGGGCAGGATCAGTTGTAGTTAAAGATGTAGATGCAAATAGCACGGTAGTAGGAATTCCTGGACGAATAGTCCATCAAAGTGGGGTAAAAATTAATCCTCTAGCTCATTCTGCACTCCCAGATACAGAAGCCAATGTTCTTCGAAATCTTATGGAAAGAATTGATCAATTAGAAAATGATATTTTAGGCTTACAAGACCTCTTAAGTAATATTAAAACTAATAGAAAAACCAAAGATATTGTTATTGGCGAATCACAAAATTTACGAGATAAAGAAATAATAGAGTTTATTGGTGATGACTTAAGTGATTAAATAAGTTAACTTAAATCCTAAAATAAGTATTATTTACAATAGAAAAGGTAATCTCTTACTCTCTATATTAAGCAACCTTATTGTAAGACAAACTCCAATACAATTTAACAACATAATTAAGATTGAATTCTCATAATTTATAGAACCACTTATTAAACTAATTCTTACAGGATCTAAAATCTGATATATAAAATTGATATGTGTAATCCAGCCTAGCGATCCTAAGCTTTCTTTCCGATATAATATTGGAGAAGTCAAAAAAACCAACTGAAGAGCTATTGGGACTAATTGAGCAATATCATTAAAACGAACACTAACTAGGCATATGAGCACAGGAAACCAATATATAAATATAAATAGATTCAAAAATGGTAACCATGAGTAGATTAAGAAATTACTTATTATTGAAAATTTAAAAAAGAGAAAAACAATAAATACTAATACAAATGACTGAATAAAAGTTTGTAATTGAAAAGACCACTCTTCTAAAGTATAAAAAATAGGTTTAAGATTTAAATTCTTGATATTTGAGGAATTATGTGAAAAAAGATAAGGTGAATTAGAAATTGAAGAACTAATTGTATTCCAAATCACCAAACCAAAGCCTAAATATATAAAATATGATTTGAAGTCATCCACTGAAAAAACTGTGCCATAGACAACCCCTAGAGTTCCTATGGACAAAAGATTTGATAACCCCAGCCAAAAACTACCAAGTGTCGTTCTAGCAAATCTTGCTCTTGACCTCGAGGTAGCTGTATACCACCATGCTTTTCTAGTTTTAAAAGCAAATTTAAAATTATCCAATAACATTTTTACGATAATAATCATGGGTATGATAATAATTGAGGGCGGCATCTAAAGGACCATCAAATGCAATTGATCCGTGACTAAAAACAATACCTCTGTTACAAAATTGTTTTAAAAGTTCTTCAGAATGGCTAGCTAAAAACAAAGTCGCAGCTGATTCCATAAATTGCTTCATTCTCTCTTCAGCCCTATCACAAAAGTCTGCATCACCAGTACCAAAGCCTTCATCAATTGCCAAACAATCATGAGGACTTGAAGTAAGAATTGAAAAAATTAATCTTGCCGACATACCCTCACTGTAGGTTTTTATTGGTAGAGAGATATATGAGCCAAGTCCTGAAAAATCTATTATTTCATTTAAAAAACATTCAAAGCCATCGAGGCAATGATTTTGAAGTAAATAATGTGCTTTACAAGCATCGATTCCTGAGAGTTCTGAACTAGTCAAAAAAGTCTTTTGAAGCATAGGATAAACATCTACTAAAATTTTTATATCTCCACTAGTAGGCGTATAAATACCAGAAATCAATCTTAAAAAACTACTTTTACCAGAGCCATTATGACCAATCAGGCCAACACGCTCTCCCTTCATAATAGTTAAACTAATATTTTTTAGAGCAATAACATTAGTTTTATTTTTAGACTGATCCAAAGTCCCACCAGTAATATTAATAACTTGTTTCGCAACTTTCTTTGTTAAAGATCTATTCTCTAAATAATAGATTGGAATAGAAAGAGAAATATCTTGAATTTCTATAGCTGGCTTAGTCAGTATCTTGATACCAGAATCAAATAATGAATTAATAAAGTCATTTATATGCTCATTTGAGACTTTTTTAGTTATATTCGTTAGAAAAATAGTTACTCTATTAAATATTTCTCCTGAGATCCAGGGAGATATTGAATCAGGCTTATAGAGATTAACAAGAGTAATGCTCTTACTAATTTCTTTAGTAAATAGCTCTGAAGCAAAAATTCTATTATTCAAAATACTGATATCTTGTTTTTCTTGCTCAAGATTCACAGAATAAAATTTATCTTTTGAATAAAGTAAATTATGTACAATATCAGATATTTTATAATCTTTACTATTAATCATTTTCTTCCAATAATTTAAACCATCAAAATCAGCTTTTCTACCAAAAAGATTTAAATATAACTTATTAATTTTAAAATCAAAAGTTTTCTCATGAGCTATATATTTTATATATTCATCTTGCTTAGAAAGTTCATTAGATATTTCCCTTAAGCTTATTGATTGATTAGATTGAGAAAGCCAATAATTAATTCCAGATGGATCTCCAGGTCTTCCAAAATATGCTAAATATAATTTTTGCAAATCATTAGAATCAAAATTTATCATATGACTAAATTAGATCTCTTAAATTATGCTTCTACTTTCTTTTGCGCTGGCTGAAACATAAACATAGAGTAAATTACATTTCTTCTCATATTTATCATCATATCTAAAAACATATCATATCCTTCATTTTTATATTCGATTAGAGGATCTTTTTGCCCATAGCCTCTTAATCCCACAGATTCTCGAAGTGAGTCCATTGATTGCAAATGCTCTCTCCAAAGAGTATCAAGTTGCTGAAGGATAAAAAACCTTTCAGCTTGTCGCATAATTCCTGGATGCGTCTGTTCTACTTGAGCTTCTTTCAGATCGTAAGCATTTCTTAACTGCTCTTTTAAAAAATCTTTTAATTCATTTTTATTTAATCCCAATAAATCCTCACTTTTTAAATCAGCTAATAAATATATAAATTCTTTCACTTTAGATACTAAATTCGTCAGGTCCCACTCTTCGGGTGGCAAGTCTTCATTAACATATGCTTCAACAATTTCTTCCATAGTTCTTTGACCATATCCAATAACTTGAAGTTTCAACTCTCTACCGTCTAGAACTCTTCTTCTCTCTGAATAAACAGCTTTTCTTTGATTATTCATTACTTCGTCATATTCAAATATTTGTTTTCTAATATCATAATAATACGTTTCTACTTTTTTTTGAGCTCCTTCTAAAGAACGAGTAAGCATTCCTGACTCAATAGGCATATCTTCTTCAACCCTAAAAGCATTCATAAGACCTGCGACTCTATCCCCTCCAAAAATACGCAGTAAATTATCTTCTAAAGATAAAAAGAAACGAGTACTTCCTAGATCACCTTGTCTACCAGCTCTACCTCTTAACTGATTGTCAACTCTCCTTGATTCATGTCTCTCAGTACCAATAACATGCAAGCCTCCTGCTTCTCGAACAGTTTTTTCTTCTTGACTAATTACTAATTCATATTCATTTTTAATGGTGTTAATTACTGATCTCAAAGATGCAATGTTTTGATCTTCAGTGGGTGCTTTTTCAGCAGCTGTTGAAATCAAATCATCTAATTCAATTGAGCTAATAGCTCGATCTCCGAATTCCTTAACAAGATTTGAAGCCAATAAAGCCAGTTCGCTATCAGCTTCTTCAGTTAAAGAAGCTGGGAAAATATTTCTTAATAGTTGTTTTTGTTTATTATCAATATTCTTAGTCTTCTTCTCTCCAGATTTAAATCCAGATGCATCTGATTGCGCATTTCTTTGTAATGGCAATGGAGGAGAATGGCCATCTTCAGGCTTAACTAATCGAGGATGAAGAATCTCTTTAACTTTTAATCTAGCCATATAATCACTATTACCTCCAAGAATAATATCCGTACCTCTTCCAGCCATATTCGTAGCAATTGTGACTGCTCCCAATCTGCCTGCTTGAGCAACTATTTCTGCTTCTCTTTCAACATTCTCAGGTTTTGCATTTAACAAATTATGAGGTACTTCCTCCTCAGATAATAACGAACTTAATAATTCACTCTTTTCAACACTAGTTGTTCCTACTAAAACTGGCCGACCTTCTCTATGAATTAATGCTGTTTCTTTAGCGACAGCCCTCCATTTTGCTTGCTCTGTTTTAAAGACTTGATCAACCCAATCTTGTCTAGAGATTTTTCTATTTGTTGGGATAGCAGTTGTTTCAAGCTTATATGTTTTTTCAAATTCAACTTCTTCAGTTTTTGCGGTCCCAGTCATTCCAGATAAACGCGGGTATAACAAGAAAAAATTTTGATAAGTTATGGAAGCTAAAGTTTGAGTCTCAGATTGAATATCAAGATCTTCTTTAGCCTCTATTGCTTGATGTTGGCCATCACTCCAGCGTCTACCAGGCATTACTCTGCCTGTAAATTCATCTACAATTACCGCCTCTTTATTACGAATAATATAATTAACATCTTTAATAAAAAGCTCTTTTGCTTTCAGTGCATTAGTAATAAAATGAGCCCATGGATCTTTTGGATCAAATAAATCATTGACATTTAATAGTTTCTCAGTTTTAGCAAATCCTTCGTCAGTCAAGATACAACTTCTTTGTTTTTCATCTACTTCATAATCTCCTTCAGGGTCAATACCATCTTTCCCTGTTTCCGCTGCTCTAATTAAATCTTCTACAACTTTTGCAGCTCGACGATATTTCTCTTGTGGCCTATCAACTTGTCCTGAAATAATCAAAGGTGTTCTTGCTTCATCAATCAAAATTGAATCAACTTCATCAATCACACAAAAATTAAAATTTCTTTGAACGACTTCTGATATATCTGCAGCCATATTATCCCTTAAATAATCAAAACCAAGTTCAGAATTAGTAGCATAGGTAATATCACATGAATAATTTTTTTTCCTTTGAATAGGATTCATATCTTGTTGAATCAATCCAACACTTAATCCAAGGAAACGATGAACCTGCCCCATCCACTCAGCGTCTCTTCGCGCTAAGTAATCATTAACTGTGACGATATGAACCCCTTCAGAAGTCAATGCATTCAAATAACTAGGTAATGTTGAGACAAGAGTTTTACCTTCGCCTGTCTTCATCTCTGCAATCTGACCTTCATGTAAAACCATACCCCCAACTAATTGCACATCAAAATGACGCATATTTAATACTCTTTTTGATGCTTCACGTACAACCGCAAATGCCTCTGGCAATAATTCATCCAACAAATTACGCTGGTCTTTTTTTGATGAAACTTTATCTAGCTTTTCGCGAAATTCATATGTCTTCCTTTTTAGATCGTGGTCAGACAAAGAAATCAAATCTTGCTCTAAAAGATTTATATCAGTTATTAATGGTGTAAATCTTTTAAGCTTCCTAGCATTAGGGTCTCCCAATAGGTTTTTAAGCATTCAAAGTTTTACTAAACTCATCTAATATAGCTTAACAGTTCAATAATCACTGATTTTTGATTTGCAATAAGCATAATCATATAAAAAGTTTATTTTAGAAATCAAAAATCTTTATTTAAAGGATAGAAATAAACAAAATTAAAAAGATTTTAGATAGGATAAAGATCATCAAGTAAACGCATCACCACAGAGGCTTATTATATACAATCATAAATCAAATAAAGTCCAAAAGGTTATTTGATTACATCAATAACTTAGATAGAAGCTGTCAGTGAAGTAAACTTAACGACAAAATACAGCTGACATGAGCAAACAGAAAATCGCTCTGATAACAGGAATTAATGGGCAGGATGGAAGTTATCTCACCGAGTTACTGCTAGATAAAGGATATATTGTTCATGGACTAATTAGAAGATCTAGTGTTGGCAATAGATCGCGAATTAATCATTTGATAGAGAAAGAAGAAAATAAAAATGAACTAATTCTTCATGATGGTGATCTTACTGATAGTAGCAATATAGTAAGAATAATTAAAGAAATATCTCCTGACGAAATATATAATTTAGGTGCGCAAAGTCATGTAGCTGTAAGTTTTAACTCACCAGAATATACTGCACAAACAGATGCACTTGGACCTTTAAGAATCCTAGAAGCTATTAGGATTCTGGGATTACAAAAGAGAACAAAGGTTTATCAAGCCAGTACTTCAGAATTGTATGGATTAGTTCAAGAAATTCCTCAAACCGAGCAAACACCCTTTTATCCAAGAAGTCCTTACGGTGTAGCTAAATTATATGCATATTGGATTACTGTAAATTACAGGGAATCTTATGATATTTTTGCATGTAATGGTATTTTATTTAATCATGAGTCTCCAAGAAGAGGTGAAACCTTTGTCACTAGAAAAATAACAAAAGCGCTAACAAGAATACATTTATCACTTCAAAAATATCTATATATAGGTAATCTTGATTCCAAAAGAGATTGGGGTCATGCCAGGGATTACGTTGAAATGCAATGGTTAATGTTACAACAAGAAAAACCTGATGACTATGTAATAGCTACTGGCCAAGAAGCATCTGTTAGAGACTTTATAGAATTATCAGCAAAACAATTAAATTGGGGTGGAATACAATGGGAAGGAATCGGCTTAGATGAAATTGGAAGAAGAAAAGATAATGGTGAAGTTGTAATAAGAGTGAACCCCAAGTTCTTTAGGCCATCAGAAGTGGATCAACTTCTGGGCGATCCATCCAAAGCATATTCAAAGTTAGGATGGCAACCTAAAGTATCATTAAAGGATTTAATATTGGAAATGATAGAGAGTGATCTAAAAACAGGCCAGATTGAAAAGAAGAACTTAGAACAATCCTTGAAAATTTTATCGTGAGACAAATAAGTAATATGTATTTTGAGGCCATAAAAAAATGGCACTAACATTTAGTGGAATCGTAAATCCTGAACTAATCAGTCATACCCAAAATACCATTGGAAATAATGAGACTCTCACTTTCTATATTGACAAATCACGAGGCTGGTCATCTCTTGACATGTTCAGTCAATCTATTAATGGTTCTATAACTTCTAATAAAGTCAATATTTTTAATATTGGTCATGATCTACCAGAACAGGAGTTTATACAAAATGTCTTCAATAAATTAGACCCAATAATAGATATCGACTTCCAAGAGATGTCACATAACAACGGGTCTATGTTAGATATCTACCATGTTAATTACTCTTCACAGTTTACTCAAAATACTGTTGGTCAAGCAATCTCTCAACAATCAGAAGCAGGATACTGGTGGGAGATCACATGGAGAAAGAATCCAAGCTCCGAAGAAAGAAATAGCAACTCGAAATACAACACAATTATTCACGAAATCGGACACTCTCTTGGATTAGGCCACCCATTCAATGACCCCTTCAACGAATTGTGGAGTTCTGAAGATACTGTAATGTCCTACAACAAAGGTCCCAATGGATGGGATACGTGGTTCTCAAATCATGACTTGAATGCATTAATAAGTATTTGGGGACGAGAAAATGACTTTGGATATATAAACTACGAAAAAAATAGCAATGAATATAAATACAAAAAGACAACGAATAATACTTACTCCATCAAAACAGAAATTGGTCTAGAAAATATAACAAATATTGATACACTAAATTTTAAAGATAAATCTCTCAATGTAAAAAAAGATATAATAGGTGTATTTAATCTAATCAGCGAAAAAGATAATATAACTGGCAAAATATATAGATTATATAATGCAGCTTTTGGGAGATTTCCTGATAAAGAAGGTTTAGAATACTGGATAGAAACAAATTCTAAAAATCAAGATACATTCCGTGATACAGCAAATTCTTTTATCAATTCAATAGAATTCCTCAATTTATATGGGCATCAATCAAGCGATTCTGAATATATTACTAATCTATATAATAATATTTTAAATAGATCACCAGATAATGCTGGCTTTAATTATTGGCAAAGTCAGATAGCTAACGGGTATGAAGATAGAAGTGAATTACTAATGGGATTTTCAGAATCATTAGAAAATAAATCAATATTTTCTAATGAGACAAACATTTTTTAATCTATTCATAAAAATAAAAAAATTTAAAAATACATTGAAAAACCGCTATTCTTTAGTGTATAGTAAATTCCTATTGCAAAAAAAAAATGCCAACTATCACAATTGACGGTAAAGATTACGATCTAGAAGACTTGAGCGATAATGCAAAACAACAAGTAGCAAATTTACAATTTGTAAAAAATGAAATTCAGAGGCTTGAAGCTCAAATAGGTGTTTTCAAAACCGCCTCATCACTTTATTCTAATGCACTTAATAATGAAATGAATCAATAAATAAATATTAATAGGAAAAAATTTGCAACCAAATTCAATTGAGTGCATCATATGGAATCTTTAGATTGTCTAACGCGTGATTGTATAAATTTGCTCAAAAAAAATAAATTACTTAAAACATTAATTAAAATAGAATTAACAAAAAATGTACTTCAGGACGTAGCAATTGAAAAAGAAAAAGAAGATAAAGTCATAAATAATTTCAAGACAAATTACGGTATTGAGAAAGATGAAGGATATCAAGCCTGGCTTAAAGATAATGATTTCAGTGACCAAGAGTTCAGAAATCTCGCCCTATATGAAATGAGACATAAAAAGTACTGTAAAGAAAATTTTGACAACAAAGTTGGTGCGAGATTTCTTGAAAGAAAAAATGACTTAGATATAATAGTTTATAGCCTAATAAGAACAAGAGACTTCAATAAAGCCAAGGAAATCTATTTACGGATCTTAGAAAAGGAAGCAGATCTTGGAGATCTAGCAAGCCAATTCTCAGAGGGTCTTGAAAGTAAAACACGCGGTATAGTAGGGCCTACACAAATAGGAGCATCTCATCCAAAGTTAGCTCAAGTTTTAAGACAAAGTAAGCCTGGAGAAATTCAACCTCCATTTGAGGTTGATGGATCATATCTTCTTGTAAGGGTAGAATCTTTTGAACCCTCGAAGCTTGATGATTTTATGCGTGAAAAAATGCGCGAGGAATTATTTAACGTTTGGATAAATGATAAAGTGAATCACATAAATGAAAAGCTACTTAAAACAAATACCTCAACTAATCTAAACGAAAATTGATATGGAAAACAACATTAAAATCAACTTGAGGTCAATAGAGGCATTTCAAAATTTTGACAATTCAAGCATCAAAGAAATAGAAGAAAAAGGTGAAGTAATTAACTATCCAATTGGTTGTACTATCTGCCCACCCGATATTATTCCAAATACAATATCAATTATACTTAGTGGAGAAGCAAGACTTTTATATAAAGGGAAAACTGCCGAGCATTCTATTTCAAGATTAACCTCTGGCACTTTTATAGGTCTTCCATCTCTATTAATAGTTAAGGGTTGCGATTATGTTGCTGCAAGTTCTTCGGTTCTGGTTCTGACCATTTCTGATAGTTTAATTCTCTCTTTATATAATAAAGAAGAAAGTTTTCGAAATTGGTGCAATGAAAAAATATATATTTGTGAAGCTTATAGAATCGCAAATGATTTATATCAAAGAAATGCAAAAATCGAATTTAGTCTGAAAGATTCAGTTGAATTAATTCGCAAAAATCTAAATTTAAAAATAATTAATGACAATACTGTTTTGAATAAAAAAGAAAACAAAGTGTAT
This sequence comes from Prochlorococcus marinus str. MIT 1214, assembly GCF_027359355.1. Lineage (NCBI taxonomy): Bacteria > Bacillati > Cyanobacteriota > Cyanophyceae > Synechococcales > Prochlorococcaceae > Prochlorococcus > Prochlorococcus marinus. The sequence continues at coordinate 1,213,674 of NZ_CP114777.1, forward strand.
ATAGTAGGAAGCGCAAATATAATTGATAAGGCAATAGGAGATCTAATTTTAGTTGACGAAGTCATTAAAACTCGAGGGCCACTACCGGCTAGGATTTTTGAATTACCTCTCTCAATTTATAATAAATTCAATCAAAATTTAGAAAATAAAATAGATATTAAAAATAAAGAAAACTCAGATGTTGAGACAACGCTACCTATCAAAAATCCTGAAAATATGATCAGTCAAAGCAATGTAGATTTTGGACAATATACTGCAAATAAAGAATTCAAATTAATCAAAGCTAATGGGTTAGTGGGAGAGGCAATAGCTTGTTTGCAAATGTTAGCAGCTGAGTTAAATCTTCCATATAGATCTGATGCAATCGAAAAAATACTAAGAGATACAATTAAAAGGGGGAAAAAACCAAATATTCAACTACTAGGAAATATTACTGCAACTATGGGATTACATTCTTCTACTGCTAAAGTAAATCCAAAAGTTGCGAATAGAATTCCTAGATTATCATTGATATCATGGAAAGATAGCTTTGCATTAGTTAAAGATAGTAATGCAGAATTTTTGGAAATAGTTTCTCCCAATGAAGGAATAATTAGACTTCATCCTAATAATTTTAATGAGAATTTTGATAAAGGTTTTATAGAATTACTTTTAGTAGAGAAGAATGAGCAAACACCAGAAGAAAAGTTTGGAATAAAATGGCTTCTTCCCGTCATTAATAAGTACAGAGGGATCCTTCTCCAGGTTTTATTAGCTTCTTTTGTTGTTCAACTATTTGGATTGGCTAACCCTCTAATGATTCAGGTAATTATAGATAAAGTTATCAGTCAAAGAAGCTTAGATACCTTACAGATTTTAGGCATTGCATTGGTATTTGTTACTGTATTAGGTGGCGTGATTAGTAGTCTAAGAACATTTCTTTTTGCCGAGACTACCAATCGAATTGATACTAGACTTGGTGCAGAAGTAATTGATCATCTACTGCGTTTACCATTAAATTACTTTGATGCCAGACCAGTAGGTGAATTAGGGAGCAGAGTTGCTGAACTTGAGAAAATCAGAAATTTTCTAACAGGTCAAGCTCTTACAACACTATTAGACGCAGCATTTTCATTGATATACATTATTGTAATGGTAATTTATAGCTGGTTATTAACATTAATTGCTTTAGGTGTTGTCCCAATTCAGATAATACTTACCGCAATAGGCACACCATTAATTCGAAGACAAATCAGACAAGTAGCAGAAGAAAATGCAAAGACACAAAGTCATTTAATAGAAGTTATCACCGGAATTCAAACAGTTAAAGCACAAAATGTAGAAAAAGTTAGCAGGTGGAAATGGCAAGAGAGATATAGTGAATATATATCTAAATCATTTCAAAAAACAATTACGGGAACAGCTCTTGGGGAAACAAGCCAAGTTTTACAACAATTATCTCAACTTCTTGTTCTATGGATAGGTGCATCACTTGTACTAAATGGGCAATTAACTTTAGGACAATTAATAGCATTTAGAATCATATCTGGATATGTTACTCAACCATTATTAAGACTAAGTACTATTTGGCAAAATATACAAGAACTACGAGTTTCTTTTGAGCGTCTTGCTGACATTATCGATACCCCTGAAGAAACAACAGAATCTGATAGAGCAAAAATTCCATTACCTAGTCTCGAAGGATCTATTCAATTTGAGGATATTTCTTTTCGTTTTAAACCAGGTAAACCTAATGTATTAAAAAATATAAATTTAGAAATTAAGCCAGGACAATTTGTTGGAATAGTCGGACAAAGTGGTAGTGGAAAGAGCACATTAATGAAGTTATTACCTAGACTATATAAACCAAATACAGGAAGAATAAAGATAGATAGTTACGATATCGATAAGGTTGAACTCTATTCTTTACGTAGACAAATTGGAATAGTTCCACAAGAACCTTTATTATTTGCTGGAACAGTTAGTGACAACATTGCACTCACAGATCCCGAAGCTGCAAGTGATGAGATAGTTAACGTAGCTAAGATTGCTGATGCTCACGATTTCGTAATGGATCTTTCAGATGGATATAGCACTAATATTGGCGAAAGAGGCGCTGGTTTATCAGGAGGTCAAAAACAAAGAATTGCTATTGCCAGAACTTTATTAAGTAATCCAAAACTTTTAATAATGGATGAAGCAACTAGTGCTCTAGATTATGAAACAGAGAGAAAGGTTTGCGAAGGTTTGAGGAAGTCATGCAAAAACTCAACTGTTTTTTTCATTACTCATAGGTTAAGCACAGTACGTAATGCTGATTTAATTGTTATGCTTCACGAAGGTTCGATTACAGAAATGGGAACTCATAATGAATTGATGGCTCTAAAAGGTAGATACTTTGCTCTTTATCTTCAACAAGAATCTGCCTAAAATCATGAATAAAACTAAACTGAAATTAAAAGATCTCAAAGATAAGTTCCGGGAAAATATTGCTTCTAAAAGACAAGATTTTTCAGATTTATTTGAGAAAGTAAAAATAAGTCTAGAAGAGAAAAAAAATAAATTTAATCTTACAAAAGATATACCTAAACTCTCAGGTTTAAATGAAAGTATTCAAGAGAAACTTTATAATATTTTTGAAAGTCTTCCGAACCAAGTTGTATTAAGACAATCTCGATTTTGGTCAAGAGCTATTACATGGACATTAATAGGAGGAACAGCTTTTTCAATCAGTTGGCTAATGATTGCTAAAACAGACGAAGTTGTAATCGCATTAGGCAAATTAGAGCCAAAAATGGGAGTAGTAGATGTACAAATGCCACTTGAAGGAATAGTAAGTGAGATATTAATTAAAGAAGGTGATAGGGTTAAAAAAGGTCAAGTATTAATTCGTTTAGATACTAAAATAACAAAAGCTAGAAACTATGCTCTTACTAAAAATCTTGAATTAAACGAGCTAGTAATTAAAAAGCTTAGTTATCTAGTTAAAGAGGGTGCTGTGTCTGAATTACAATATTTACAAAAAAAAGCTGAAACTGAGGGGCTTAGAAGCGAACTAAACGCAAACAAAGTAACTCTTTCCTATCAAGAAATAGTTTCACCAATAGATGGAACAGTTTTCGAATTAGAGCCAAAAGGTCCAGGTTTTGTAGTACGAGCTAGCCAGCCAGTAGTAAAAATAGTTCCTGTAGATAATTTAATCGCAAAAATAGAAATTGATAGTAGGACCATTGGTTTTGTAAGACCAGGAAGTCAAGTAGAAGTAAGTATCGACTCTTTTCCAGCAAGTGACTTTGGAGTACTAACTGGTACCTTAACTAGCATAGGATCAGATGCCTTAGAACCATCACCACAGCTAGGTAAAGGCTTTAGATTTCCCGCAAAAATAACCCTTGATAATCAATATTTAGAATTAACATCTGGCAAAAGACTACCTCTTAAAGCTGGAATGAGTCTCAATGCAAATATAAAACTCAGAAAAGTTACTTACATTCAACTTTTACTAAATAATTTCACAGACAAAGCTAAATCATTACAATCTATATAAATTTATCAAAATGAAAAAGATCTTTTCAAGTAAAAGTCCAGGCAAGCTCCTGCATATTATACATTACTTTAATGATATTAATGAAAGGACAAATGTAGCTCCTGAAGATCAATACATTCAACTAGCTACAATGAGGATGGATTCAGGTAAAACTTTCGCACCCCATAAACATATATGGCGAGATCAGTGTAATCAAAAAACTATTGCACAAGAGTCATGGGTGGTCATCCAAGGTTCTGTATGTGTACATTTTTATGACATAGATGATACTCATCTATGCGATGAAATAATAGAAAGAGGAGACTGCTCTATCACTTTTGAAGGTGGCCATAATTATACAATAATTTCTGATAATACGGTCGTATATGAATACAAAACAGGGCCATATTATGGCGAAAAGAAAGATAAAGTCTCAATAAATGATCATAGAAAATAATCTAATTAATCGATTTAATTGCAAATCAAAGTCAATTAAATAGCATGATAAAACTTCATCTAGGTTGTGGAAAAAGATATCTTGAAGGTTATCTGCATGTGGATCAATCCAAGTATAAGCATATTGATTATGTTAAGCCTATTTATCCATTACCTTTTATAGAAAATGAATGTGTTGAAGAAATTTACTGTTCACATGCATTAGAGTATTTTGATTTTAATCAAGCTATTCTAGTTTTAAAAGAATGGAAAAGATGTTTAGCAGATAAAGGAAAACTTAGATTATCAGTTCCTGACTTTGATCAATTACTGAAGGTATATAATTCGAAATCATATGATATAGATGCAATTATTGGTCCCTTATTTGGGCGATGGAAAGGGGATAAGGGAGAATTTATTTATCATAAGACTGTATATACTAGAAAAAAAATTGAAGAAATACTTATTCTTTCTGGTTTTAAATCAATTGAAACTTGGGACCCTTTAGATTTTTTTGGGATTAACAAAGAAAGTTTTGATGATTACTCAAAAGCTTATTACCCACATTTAGATTTTATTAATGGAATTCCTCTCAGTTTAAATATTTTAGCTGCAAAATAAATAATCATTTTTTTTGTACTTATAACTTATATTGCTTCATTATTAACTGATCTATAGTGTTAAAAATCATTTTGAGACTATTTGCTTAGAGTCTGCAAAATCATTAAAATTTATATTTATTAAAACATGCAAGCATATATCTGTTAGATTCTGATTTAAATTATTGATAGATGAATAGCTAATAGTTTTTATGTTTAAAGTAGTTGAAGATTTTGAAAAAGCTATTGCAGATTTTTATAATGCACCTTATGCAATTGCAACAGACTCATGTACTCATAGTATTGAACTATGTCTAAGATTAAAACAAGTAAAGAATATTACTATTCCAAATAGAACATATTTATCAATTGCGTTTCTACCAGCAAAGCTAAATTTAAAATGGTCTTGGGATAATGCTGAGTGGTTGAATTATTATTACCTGGGTAATACAAATATTATAGATGCAGCTGTTTATTGGAAAAAAGGAGGATATATAGAAAACACATTCATGTGTTTAAGTTTTCAGTTCCAAAAACATTTAAGTCTAGGAAGAGGAGGAATGATCTTGTGTGATAACCCAGAAAGCCACAGATCCCTTAAAAAAATGTCATACGACGGTAGGTCGCCAGGGATACCCTGGCGAGAGCAAAAGATAGACACAATTGGATATCATTACTATATGACACCTGAAACTGCTAGTCTTGGTCTTAACAAGTTGAACGAAGCAAAACAAAAACATCCAAGACAATGGGCATGGGAAGAATGGCCAGACCTTTCTAAACTAGAGGTATTTAATTGAAAAAAGCATTAATTACTGGAATAAGTGGACAAGATGGTAGTTATCTATCAGAACATTTATTGGATATTGGCTATGAGGTTTTTGGAATAATTCGTCGACAATCAGTTGCTGAGAATCAAACTTATAGAATAGAAAAAATAAATGAGAAGATCTCTACTGTATATGGAGATATCATGGATGAGCAATCACTATTTAAAATTTTATCCGAAATTAGACCTGATGAGATATATAATTTAGCCGCTATGAGCCATGTAAAAGTTAGTTTTGAAGTACCAAATTACACGATAAAATGTAATGGCTTAGGAGTACTAAATATACTAGAAGCATATAAAGAAATCTGTCCAGAAGCCAAGTTTTACCAGGCAAGCTCATCAGAAATGTTTGGAAATTCTATTGATCCTGATAATTATCAAAGATTAACCACAAGCATGAATCCAACCAGCCCCTATGGATGTGCTAAAGTATTAGCTTATAATTTAGTAAATCATTATAGAAATGCATATAAACTACATGCATGTAATGGAATATTATTTAATCATGAATCACCTAGAAGAGGTATTAATTTTGTAACCAATAAAGTGATAAAAGGAGCCGTTCAAATTAAAAAGGGTCTAAAAAACAAGTTGGTTTTAGGCAACTTAGACTCAAGTAGAGACTGGGGTCATTCTTACGATTATGTACGAGCAATGCATTTAATACTTAATAATGACACCCCAAGAAACTGGATAGTATCAACAGGAGAAAACAGAACCGTAAGAGAATTGTGCGATTATGTTTTTAATTACCTAAATCTAAATTACCAGGATTACATAATTCAGGATAAAAAATATATGAGGCCTGAAGAATTAAAATATTTAAGAGGAGACTCGCATGAAATTCGTCAGAAACTGGGCTGGAAGCCGAAATATTCATTTGAATCAATGATTAATGAAATGATCGAAGCGTGGATAGAGAGATTAGATAATAAATAATTTATATATTTTACCGCATCCTTATAAAAATTACAGTTTAGATAATAATTCAAAATAGACTTGCTCTAAATTTCTAGTTGCTTCATATGAATTGAATAAAACATTATTTTTTCTTTCATGTTGTAATAAATTTTTGATCTCTTCTAGTCTTCTTGGATTCTTAGCCAAATTAATAACTATATCTTCATATTCCTCTACTGACTTTGCAATTAGTTCGGAAAGTCCTAATTCAAATAAAAAGCTAGAGGAAATTCTTGCCAAAAAAGTTTTACCTAATAATGAGACCACAGGTAAACCTGCCCACAATGATTCGAGAGCTGTTGAAGCAGCAGTAAAATTAAATGTATCCAAAAAGATATCCGCACATAAATGCCTAGATAAATGATCAATATCATGTTCAACCCTATTTGCAAAAACTAATTTATCTAAGCCCAAACCTTTTTCTCTAAAAAAGTATTTTATATTTTCGTTAGCAGTAGTGTTACTACTACTAATCCAAAGGATAGCGTGAGGTATTTGTTTTAAAATCCTAGACCATGAGTCAATAACTAAAGGAGTAATTTTAAAGCTATTATGAAAAGCTGCAAGAACGAATGCATCAGAAGTCAAACCAAATTCTTCTCTCTTAAATTTATTTGATGGAACTACTTTTGTATCATCAAAACATATGTATGAATGTTTTTTATATATGACTTTCTCGGAATAATACTGAGCAAAATTATGAGGAAGGGTAAACTTATCAGCTATGATATAGTCCATTTCTGTCGATCCTGTAGAAGCCTCATAGCCAAGGTAACTTACCTGAAGGGGTGCAACACGATATGAAAAAATAGGCATCCTATTATTCTTTGTATAACCCATTAGATCGATAGCTATATCTAACTGATCATTCCTTACTAAATCTACTGCTTCAATATCTGTTAAGTATTTAATATTCCTATAGTAAGAACATGAATTTTTTAATCTTTCGGTATAATTGTCCTCTATATTAGATAGAGAATATACATAAATACAAAACTTAGACTTATCATGTAATTCAAATACACGAGCTAATAACTTCATAACAGGATGATTATGAAAATCGGCTGAAAAATATCCAATATGAATCTTATTTTTTTTAACATATTTCATTTTTTTTGAATAGCGTATAAATTTCTTATCAAACAAATTCAAAACTCTTAAAAGATAACTACTTGGATCATCTTCTAAGTGAGCGATATGAAAAGGATAGATATAATCATTTGTTTTTCCCAAGTTAGGGACGTAGGAAATATACTTTCTTATAGTTTTAAAATCGCAAATATATGACGAAGAATAGATTAAAGATGCTATTGTTTTCTGATTCTCTGGATTGAGTTTTAATGCATTTTTAAAATAATTAGTTGCTAAAAAATAATTACCTTTCTCAAAATAAAGCTCTCCTAAATTATGGTAAGCTAATGCATAATTTGGATTAATCTCTATTGATTTTAAAAATAACTTTTCAGCCGCATCAAACTTAGATGCTTCTCTAAATAAAGAACCTAAATTATTATTAGCTTCGAGATGATTAGGATTTATTTTTATTGCTTTAGCAATAGATAACTCTGCCTCCTTTACTTTCCCTAAATCTCTAAGTATATTTCCTAGATTAAAGTGTGAGTCTGCAATATCAGGATTTAATTCAATCGATTGATAAATTAATAATTCTGCTTCTTCCAGCTTTCCTTGATCTTTTAATATATTAGCTAAATTTGCATAAGCTTCAGGACTATTAGGAAACAAACGAATCGACTGCTCAAAAAGCTCAATTGCTCTATCTGTTTCCCCCTTTTGTCGATAAATCGCACCATAGTTTGAAAGGACTCGTGAATCGAGATAACCCTGATCTAGAAAGTATTGATAATATTTTGCAGCTTCTAAAATATTACCCTTTGCATGAAATTGAAATGCTTTTTTTATGATTTCTAATTGATTAGAACCTTGAGAAAAGTTAGATATTTTTTCTTTTGAATTAAATCTTTGTTGATTTTTCTTTCCTTCATTCTTAAAACCTTTCATTTTTTCGCTTAACAAGCATCTAGCCATTCAAATTATACGCTATCGATAGTTGAATACTTTATTGATATAAATTACTTTGATGTACCTGATTATTTTCAATTTATAATTGAATTTGAAGCAAGAATGAATCTTAAAAAATAAAATGAATTAATACTATCCTAATCTAAGGTTGATATAAGTATTTTTGAAATAGTAATGACAGGCATTCTGGGGACAAGTGCGTATTATCGCACATATAAAGATTATTATTTTGGCCATCATTCCTAGATGTTAATGAATAAACATCCAAGAAATAAGACCCTCTAATTAAAACTTCTTTTTTAAGAAATGAATTATATTTTTTGATTATATCGATTCTTATGATATCTAATTCATCAAGTAGTTCTTTCTTTATTAGTGGTGCAGGAACACCAAAATAATATCTTTTTGAGTAATTTTTAGATAATAATATTTCCATATAATCAAGGTAACCTTTAATCGTTCTCTCACATACTCCCGAAAAATCTTTACCCTTTGTGATTGAGTAATGAAGTATGCCTTCCTCTTTTCTACAATCTATTTCTCCAAAGGAAATAAATATTTGATCACTATAAGTATTTTGATTAATCTGTTGATTTAATGAATCTTTCCATAGATTATTTTTATTATTAGCAAAATGCCATGCTTTTGCACCAGTTATTAATATAGGTTGAATATATTTACTTTCTGATTCCAAATTTAATGATTTATATGCAAAACTTAAGCAATGACTCTCTCCAATGTGGGGTATCTTTTTGTTTGATAAACTTTGACTTGGATTATTCAGTTTAGAGCATAATCTAGAAATAAAATGAGCGAAATTAGAAGTATGATTTCTATTAATCTTATTTTTGATTAAATTGAGACCTCCTTGCTTTATTAGTTGATGACATCTATTAACATGAGTTCTAGATTGGGAAATTTTGCCCTTCAATAAATAAGCAATAGAAATCTGTATTTCAGCAATTGACCTATCTCCTATATTCATTAATTTCATAGCAAGTGTTGATTTAGATAAATGAATCAATTCATCCAGCTTGCCCAAATCAGTTAATATGGTTGCCAAATTCAAATGAGCATCAACAAAGTTGGGATTAATATTAATCGCCTTACGCATTGCTATGTAAGCATCATTTAATTTGCCAAGATCTCGATAAATAGAGCCAAGTCCGGAATATGCTTCAGCAAAATTGGGATTTAGTTCAATCGCTTTATTAGTTAAAATCTCGGCGTCTTCAAATTTAGCGAGATCTCTTAAAATTGTTCCTAAATTAAAATGAGCCATTGCATAATTTGGCTGCAATTCAATTGCTTTTCGAGTTGATAGGACTGCTTCATCCAATTGCCCAAGCTCTTTTAGAATTGATCCCAGATTGGAATGAGCAATTGCATTATTAGGACTTAACGTAATTGATTTGCGCGTCAAACTCTCTGCTTCATCCAATTGCCCAATCTCTCTCAACATATTACCTAAATTCATGTGAGTTATCGCATCGTCTGGTTTCAACTCAATTGCTTTACGCATACAAGTTTCTGCTTCCTGTAAATAACCAAGATCTTTCAAAACATTTCCTAAATTTGAATGAGCTTCATACAAAAATGGATTTAGTTCAATAGCCTGACAATATAGGGTTTTTGCTTCTTCTAATTTCCCATATTCTTTTAGAATGCCTCCCAAATGCACAAAAGCTAGATCATAGTCCGGCTTGATCTGGATTGCATTTCTAATCAACTCTTCAGCTTCTTGTAATTTACCAAGACCCTTTAATATGATTGCATAATTGGAAAAAACCCTATGATCCTTAAACCCGTTATTTATAAAATATTTATAGTATTTAGAAGCTTCTGAAATATTACCTTCAGAATGAAACTTAAACGCTTGATTTAATATTTGATCTTGAGATATCTCAGTATTAGCTTTAATCGAAATATTCTCCTTCGTATTTTCTAAATTAAATGGCACTGAAAATATTTTAACCTCAGCCAATTTCTTATTTTCTATATCATTTTGGTCAGTTTCCTCCAACTTATATCACAAATAAATAATGATATTGTACTACTAATTCTAATGCTTGTTAACAACTTATGAAATCGTTTTTTAAATTTAAAAAGAGATGAAAAATCAGATCTTTAAATTATTTAGGCTGAGAAATAGACTAGTGAAAGAAAAATACTAAAACATATAAAGGTGAGATAAGATTTAAGCAATCTCAAATCCAAAAATAAATCGTGAAAAAAACAAAAAAGTTTATTACACGTTTCCAAGAATAGTTCAGGAAAATTACTTTTAATAGGGGGGGCAGGATCAAATGTATGTCATGGATAGTAACTATTGAGAATGAATAATACTTCTATGCGAAAAGAAATTTACAATAAAGTTAGAGTTCAACAAAACGAATAAATATCAAGTTTCTCAAAATAGGCTTTTATCAAAGAGATGTATCTAAACCAGATAAATAGTCTGCATTATTAAGCGTATTGCATGCATCAAAATACTTCTCTATAGAATTATGTTTAATTCAAAGAAGAGGGTAAAACATATCTAAAATTAAACTTAATTATAATAAGCAAAATATTTTATTACTAGAAAGATTAAAAAATATTTGAACTAATTGAATACCAAATAGATAACTAAAGACTATTTATAAGTGGAAATAGAGTCTTAGCACAGCTGATGAAATATTAGATTTGATATTATATTGATTGAACTTTTCAATAAAAATATACATTATTTGGAAGACTAAAAACATAAAACTTCAGAGAATAGATTTGCCTAGCAAAACCTTAGTCAATAGATCATAAAAAGACTTTTTAAAAAAGTACTCAAAAAAGAAATACGTCAATATTAAAAAACAAAAAAAAGCACCCCATAAATGGGGTGCTTTTCAAAAAGATTAGAATCTGAAAACTATGTCACAACAATAGTGTTAGATCCAGCTGTTGTAGAAACTTTGGAGATACCAGTGAGTCCTTCAAGTGTAATTACATCAGCAGTTATGTCAGCTGTAGTTGCATCAGTACCGTTAGCAGAGTCCATGATGAGGTAAGTGTTACCACCTGCTTCAATAGCTCCTACTTCAGCAGAGTTGTTGGCATCTAAGAGTTCAAAGATGTCAGCAACTTCGGAAACAGCATCGATTTTTGCAATCGCATTACCAGCAAGAGTAATGAAACCATCACTTACACTTGCAGTAAGTGTGTCTGATCCTAGTCCACCGCTAATTGCGCCTGACACATCAACACCAGATGCGGCAGCGATATTAGTCGTAGATGGGATGTCGAATACATCAGCCACGCCAGCAGCACCAGTTTGGTAATCAGTCATCTTCTCTGAAGATTCACCTGAATCAGACAACGTGATGTCGATATGATCAGAACCGGAACCACCAGTAATGATGTCAGCACCAGTACCCGGATCGAGGGTGTCATTACCAGCTCCACCACTAATTGTGTCAACTCCAGTACCACCGCTCAGTACGTCATTACCAGCTCCACCAGTAATTGTGACGTTTCCGTCTCCGGCTGTAGCAGTAATAATTCCTAGGAAGTCAGATCCATCGATCACTGCATTAGTACCTTTAACAGTTCCCAGATTGATGTTGTTATGTAGGGCGGCAGTGCTTGTACGTGGGTCTAATTCACTTGTAAGAACAATCTTTCCGTTAGCTGCAACAGTGATGTCTACTCCAGCAGTACCAGCAGTACCAGTACCAGTAACTGAACCAGCAGAACCTTCAGTGAAGGACACAGTGTCCACAGTTCCTCCAGCAGCAGTAGTTCCAACAACCACTAAGTTAAGAGTATCGATGTTTTCTGCGTTAACAGCATCTCCACCTAATCCAGCAGTCTTTGTAGTTGCAGCATCTTCACCCTGTCCACCGGTGAGGTCTGCATTACCAACAAGTCTGACTGTCGCAATATTATTACCAGTGTCTACAGCTGGATCGATGTCTAACGCATCTCCACCAGAAGTAGCAGTTGAGTTTGAAGTACCTGTTGCACCAGCATTTCCAGCTTCTTCACCAATGATTGCGCCTGTTATTTCCAAGATGTCTTCGTTGTTCATTGTCGCATCTATTGCATCAACACCAGCGTTTTTAGCTGTTCCGAAGTCAGCTACATTGACAGCTGTAGAGTTTAAAGGACTAGAGATAATAACGTGATCAACAGAAGTGAACGTATTGAAATTCACAGTCATATGATCATTTGCCTTACTTAGCTTGAGAATCTCAGCATTCTTGAAATAAGCGAAAGTGGTTTTATCAGTTGCATTAATTGTTACTTCATCTCTTGAATCAACAATGTCAGCTGTACCAGCTCCTAAATCAATGCTGTCAGCAGAAGTGATTTCCGCCCATTGAAGTGCACTAACTGTGTCATTACCAGCACCAGTGTCAATAGTCACAACACCTTGGTCAATGTTGACTACGTCATCACCACCATTGGTAGTCACAGATATAGTTGCTCCTGTAGTAACCGCATCTATATCAATTGTATCTTTTCCTCCAGCACCAGTTGCAGTAAAGGTGTTGTTAGCAGATGTTAGGGCTTTAGCTGTAAATGAAGTTGAACCAGTATTAGTGATATTGACAACTGCATCTGCCTTGAACTCAGGGCCAGCTGTAATTGTCAACGCTTCACCACTACCAGCCAAGTTCAAGGTAGCTACGTCAGTGGCTGTTTGAACAATGTCAGCAATTGTGGTGGTATTAGTTGTTGTTGAGCCAACAGTAATTGTGATGGTCTCTGCGTCTTCTGGAGTAAGTGTTCCTACGAATTTTTCAGCAGTAACAGAAAGTGTTTCAATCCCAGGAACTGTAACGTCTGTAAGATTGTCTTTTAAGGTAATGGATGTGCTGTCTGCAGTACCAGTTACTGAGTCATAAGTAAGAGTGGCTTTAGTAAATGTGTATGTAGACATATTGGTATCCAAAGTAACTGCGTCAGTTGTTTGAATACCTTGAACTACAAGGGTTGTACCGTCTGCTACTACATCAGTACCTGTAAGAGTGAATGAAGTTACAAGCTTGTCACCACTATCAAGATCGATAGTTAAAGTCTTAGCGTTAACACCAAGAACTTCAATTGCTACCTCTTCTGTATTAGTAATTTTAGGTGCAATTGTTGTCGTGCTCGCTGTGATTCTTGCATCAATTTTGTCAGTACCAGCCCCACCATCAATAACGTCTGCTGAAGTCAGCATTCCAGTAGTTAAACCGTAAATAACATCGTTACCAGCACCAGTTGTTAAAGCAGCAGTGGCACTTGTTGTATTAACTACATCAGCACCTGTAGTAAGAGTGATTGACTTTCCAGCAACAGCAGCTGTAGGAACACCATTTGCTGTGATTGTTGCAACGCTTGCAGCAACTCCTGCAGCTGTATGAGCAGTTGTTCCGTCAATACCTGAAAGATAGCTGATTGCTTCAGTAATATTTACACCCTTAACAAAGGTTGTACCTGTTGATTCCGCTTGATAAGCAAGGATCGCAGCTGTTGATTCTTTTACCTTTGCTGTGTAAGCAACAGCGGCATTTGTTCTATTAGTTAAAGCAGTCTTATCGGCAGAACTACCAGAATTGTTTTGAGCAGCCCAGATTAAATGCGTAGCAATTTCAGCTACTTTCAAATTGCCAAGATTGATTTGCTGAGTCCAGTAAGTTAATCCGGTTACATCTGCTTCTCTGTCAAAAAGATTTTTATAAATCTGATTAACTTGTGATTCAGTACTAAGGCTGCCATATGCATCTTTGAATTCTGCTTGTGCATACATATCAGCCGCAAATTTAGACGTGGTGATCCCTTTTTCTGTCCAGTAATCCAGACCTGTGGGATCAGCAGCACGTCCAAAATATGCGACGTATAATTCTTGAAGTTGAGTGCTAGTCGCGTTGGCCATTTTGTTAAGGGTTGCGGAAGAAAATAAGTGTTTAAGTTAGGGATCTCCGCAGCTAAAATGCGGATATCTGTGTTTGGTCCGGCACTATAGCTCAGACGAAACAGAATCAGTAGAAATATAAGGCCAATTCCCCAATGCGTACAGTAACCAGCACCAATAAACCTGAAATCCAAACATTTTATTAACAAGAAAATTGATACTTGAATAAAAAATAATTACATGAAAAACAAATCAATGGATCCCAAGCTCCCAAAAGCCGATTCGGTTCAAAACTACTGCTAGGAAAGGGATGTCAATTAATCTATAGGGTGGGAATTTATCCAATTTTTATCATCCATCAGAAAAATTTCAATGATTTTCACCAATAGGAAAAAAGTTCATCGATGTATCAAAAGATCCAGAATTAAAAGTGCACACCAAATACGAATAACTGCAAATACTTTCAAATAACTACAAAAAAACAGGTCCCAAAAACAAAGAAAAAATGTGATCAGACAAGTTTATTGTGACAAAAGTTACTTTGGTTTTTCATGAACCTGCTAAAAATAAGAGGTATAAATCCATGAAAAAAGGTTGTATATTTAGAGCCAATCAAAGAAAATGATCTAATTGCGAGGAAGTTTCTTGACTTCAAAAACAGCTCTGGTTTTTGGATGGAACGGACAAGATGGTTCTTTGATATCAAAATCGCTTCTAAAGAAAAACTACAAAGTAATCGGCTTCTCAAGAAACAATTTAGATGATACAAATAATTGCGTTTCGAGAGATATTTCAAAAGATATTCAAATAGAAAAAGGAGATTTAAAAAATTACGAAATCATTAGTAAATTAATTGAAAGTAACCAACCGGAAGAAATTTATAATTTAGCCGCGCAATCATCGGTCGGAAAGTCCTTTACAAATCCAATCACTTCAATAGAGGGGATAACAAATGGAACATTAAATATTTTAGAAGTTGCAAGGCAACTTAATTACGATGGTAGAATATTCTTTGCTGGTAGTAGCGAAATATATGGGGAGACTAGAAGAGGGGCGGATATTAATTACAAACAAAACCCATGCAGTCCTTATGGCATAGCAAAACAGACAAGTTTTAATTTAGTAAAATTATACAGAGAGCTATATGACATAAATTGCGTAACAGGTATCTTATTTAACCATGAATCTCCTCTGAGAAATAAAAATTTCGTAACTCATAAAATCATTTCAGAAGCCATTCAATGTTCAAGAAATAAATCTCATAATTTTAAGATAGGAAATCTAAACATATCGAGAGATTGGGGTTGGGCTGAAGAATACGTTGAAGCAATGCAACTGATTAACAGAGCTGAAAAACCTAAAGACCATATAATATGTACTGGAATATTAACTAAACTTGAATTATTTATAGAAACAGTTTTTCTCAAGCTTGATTTAAATTGGAAAGAGCATATCTTATCCGATCCTAGTTTATTTAGGAAAAAAGATATTATCCAAAGCTATGGAAATCCTAGTGATTTAGAAAAAGATCTCAGATGGAAAGCAAAAGTACATATAAATGAAATAATTGAAAAACTAATTGAAGATAAAATTAATAAATTATAGTTTGTCTATATATTTATTTCAAGAGACTTAATCATTGAATATAACCTTCTAGCTAATAAAGAGAATTTTCTATTTGAGATCTTTTTAAGTCTTTCATTTTCCAAGATAGATCTTTTTTTATTGAAAGACTTTTTCTCAATGACATACTTAATAATTCCTTCAGCAATATCTTCAGGATTAAAGCCTTGACAGACATCAACCAAATCTAATACGTCATTGAATATTGAAGATGGAGTTACTAAAACTGGTCGATTAGAGGCAAGACCGTGCCGAACAGAAGCACTAGAAGATTCTTGTGATTCTTGATATGGAAAAACGACCGATTGATATTTTGAAAGAATATTTAAAGTTTCGATATCACTCATGAATTTATTATTTATGAAAATATACTTAGCCAAGTTTAATTCATTTACCAATGAAACCAATTCTTCATAGACATAAAGATAATCCTCACTATAAATAGCTGAATAAATATCAAGATATATATTTATATTTTTTTTTCTCAATATATTAATAGCTAAAATAAGTTGTTTGAAACCTTTATTTGGTAAACAAAAACCATAAGAAGCAATTCTTATTTTGTTTTTCAATCTAAATGATCTTTTCAAAGGACTAGAATTATTTTGATTAGGCGAGAAATCTAAAATTCCATGAGGAAATAAGCTTACATTGTCTATCAAGCCTTGACCTTTTAATCTATTTAAGTCATCAATAGTATGGACTAAAATCCTATCACACTTTTTTAAACTATTAATTAACTTAGATACTTTTTTAGATTCATTATTTACGGGAGCAATCGTAGAATGCATTATTATGATTGTATTAATTCGGGCTTGAGATAATAAATTTATAAGATTATGAAATCTATCAAAATCAAAGAAGCTAAAATTAAATTGAATAATTATCGAAGTAATATTTAATGATTTAATGTTATCTATGAGAAGACTGAAGTCATCAACTTTAGAATCTATATTCCAGCTAGGTATTATCTCATAATCATTCTTTATATTGTTATTTGAGGATTCACTAAGAGGGGTAAAAAGAAAAATTTTACCAGGAAGAAATTCAAGTAAATGTTTCGTATAGGATGCGATACCACATCTGCTATTAAATGTAGAAATAAAACCTAACCTAATTGAAGGATCAATCTTAGTAATGAATTGATCTTCAACAAATTGCTTATTCTTAAGAGCCACATTATTCCAAGTCATTTTTTCAACGGCAGACCTTGCTGCTATTGTTTTTTTTCTAACCTCCTCTTTGGGAAGTATATAGACCTCCTTTATTAACTCGCCTAAATGTAAACAAGAAGGTTCAGCCCAGCAAGAAAAGTCTAATCTGAAATGTGATTTAGATTGTACAAATTGATAATCAACCAACCAACTATTTTTACTATTACAAAAATCCAATTGTCCTCCCCAATTTGTAGTAATTACTGGAACTCCTATTAACATTGCCTCCGCTATTGGCAATCCAAATCCTTCGCCTCTACTTGGAGCAACTAAAAGATCTGATTGTTTGTATAAAGACTTAATTTGACTATCATTCAAATCATCCTTAATTAAAATTACATCGGGGAAATTAGAATAGGTTTGTCTAGCTTGTTCCAATATCGAATCAATCTTATTATGTGGATTATCAAAAGTCTTTACAATCAAAGAAACATCGTCACTATCACTAAATGAATTAGCATAAGCTTTTATTAAAATATCTACACCTTTCCTTGGAAAGCAAGATGAAATATGTAAAATTTTAAATTTCTTAGCTTTAACTTTGAAATCTATTGTTGATTTAATATTCTTAAAATGATCTAATCCCAATCCAGATACTTTAATTGGTAATTGCACGCCATTATCAATAAGTATTTTTTTTACTTGCTCCGACATAACAGTCATACCCTGAAGATTAGCATTGAAATCGTTAACCCATTGAGACGGGAACTCCGACTCTTCCCAACCATAAGAATGCAATAAATTAATTACTCCTTTTGCATCATTAACTCTGGGAGGATATAGATTGCGGCTACAAATAAAAATACTGTTTTTACTTTCTATGGACTTCTGATATAGTTTATTAATCATTTGATTCTTCTCTAAAAAATCTTGATCAGGTTGATAGTCTCCTAGACCTTCCGTACAAAATAGTTCAACATTTTGGCCTAGATTTTCCATAGCTAAAGCAAAATTTTTATTTAGAATTGCTAGACTATATGAAGAATCAAATGGACCTTCTATCTTCCAGGTAAATTGATCAGTAATTTTGGATCTTCTTAGAAGTTCAATTTTCTTTGACTGATTATTAATTATTGAAATAGCTGAAGCTAATGACTTCAAATATCGAATTTGAAGCTTATTCCTATGTTTTACTAGTGGACTTTCTCCCAGATTTTCTAATAATATATGATATTGATTCTTTATTAAATAATTAAAATTAGATTTATTTTTATCTGATAAACTTGATTTACTATCAATTACTTGTTTCAGTGATTTTATTGTCTTTATAGAGGTTTTTTTCCATGAATAGTTTTTCCTTCTTTCTTTAGAATTGGAACAAATAGATTGATAAAATATATTATCTGTGAGGCTTTTTTGAATTAAATATGATATCTCTTTCACATTGTAAGGATCAAAAAGAAATCTCTGATCTCCAAGAAGCTCAGGCAAGCTAGTTAGATTAGAAGCAATAACAGGCGCACCACAATGCATTGCCTCTAATACTGGTAATCCAAACCCCTCATGCAATGAAGGGAAAATCAGCAAATAGCAAGTACGATATAAATTAGCGAGTTCAATGTCAGTTATGAAGCCAAGAAAAACAACATATTCTGGGGGCAAACCAAAATTAATCATCCACTCTTGAATTAAAGATTTTTCCTCATCTGTATAAGGTCCAGTCAATACTAATTTATGTTTAAAGATCAGTTGTACAGGAAGTGAGGCATAAGCTTCAATTAATCGAGATAAGTTCTTTCTGGGATCAGTAGCCCCACAATATAATAAAAATTTTCCTAAATATGCTGTATCAACATTTAAATTAGAAACTACTGGCGTGAATTTATTGTCATTGCAGGCCGCAGAAATATTAAATATCAAATCAGATTTTATGTCCAAATATTGATTAGCTTCTCTTAGAGAAGATTGAGAAATAGCAAGCAAGCCATCTAAGTTTGACAATTCTTCAATTTTTTTCAAATAAAACAGTTTGAATTCCTGATCATTATTTAAATACTGATCACTATGAATTAAAGGTATTAAATCATATATAATTGATACAATGGGTGGTAATTGAAAAGACTTGTCATGACTTACTAAAGTATTATTTCTAAATCCATCGAAAAAACTTGTAATTAAAATAATGTCAGCATTAATTAAAGATAATGCATAACTTCTTAACTGAGTTGATAACCAAAAACTTGAATATTTCCCAGAATAAGATTCGTTAAGGTCTCCAACTGTTGGACATTGAAAGTAAGTTAAATTATAGTTTTTATTATTTAATTCATCAATAAAATCATTTCTCAAATCAAATAAATTAGAATTAGTAAATAAGATATATTCATTCTTAGGATAATATTTGATTAGTGCTTTTGTAATTTCTAAACAATATCTACCTATACCTCTTTTACGATTTCCATCAATTTGTAATCCCTGTAAATCAATGACAATTTTCATAACTTAATATCTTTATTTAAATCCACAAAAATTTTCTTAGCTTCTTCCGAAGTATTAAAATAAGAGTCTAAGTTTCTTTCATGATTTACAACTAAGTCATAATCTTCCTTTAACTTTTTGCTTTTTCTTACAAGTTTATATTGACAAATTCGGTAGCCAAAGTTATCAATCTTTTTCTCCAGATATCTAAGAAGAAAAAAAATAGATTGAATTTTATATAATTTTTTTATGGTAACTATATATAGTTCTGTATTAATAGAAAAATTATATAAACTTTTATAGATTTTTTTTGATCTGACCATCAACCTCCACATTTTTCTTTTTAATTTTATTATTTTCTTAACAAACTTAATTAAAAAGTTCGTATGATATATTCTTCGTAGGAATAGTATTTGCCTTTCTAACTCTATAATCCTTCTTCGCAATGTAAAAATGGCTTCATCATATTGTGCATATCGATTCATGGTTAAATTGTCAAAATCTATTGCTGCTTCGAGTGTTGTTTGAGCTAATCTCATATCTCTTTGTATCAGGTTAACATCATCGAAAATAGAGTTATTTCTCAAATTAGACTTTGTCGCTATTAATACGAGATCTTGAGCAACTCCATTGAGTATCTTGGTCAATTTATCAGAATCAGAATATTGCAATGGTCCGCCATTAATAAAATAATATTTTTGTTGAGTAAAGCCAGCTCTTTTGACCATAAAAGCTAATAAATCAGGATGTATTGGAGTTATATGAGTAGGATCAATATGAAAAGATTTAGTCGAGACTAGAAGGTTATCAATACTAGGAGTCTCTAGAAGAAGCAAACCATCAGGCTTCAAAATTCGTTTAGCTTTAACAAGAATTTCTTTAATTTTTTCATGCTCCATATGCTCAATAACATGAAAAGCGCTAACTATAGAAAAACTTTCTGCAGAAAATTCATCTAATAGCGATAAAGCATCTCCCTCTTTAATAATTAGATTGAAATCCTTGGATTCCTTAACCATCTCACTGTCTAACTCAATACCAATAGACTGAAAACCCCTAGCATTACATTTCTGAATCCATTCACCTCTACCAGAGCCTATATCTAACAGAGAAGGATCATTATCTATATTTAAAACATAATCTATTAAGCCATCATAATTTGAAAGAATTTTAATTATTTGGCTTCTACTCCCACGAAATGTATTCTCAAATTCTTTATAAAAATCTGAATCCATAATACTTAATTAATTCAGTTTTAAAGTTTAAAATTCATAATAGTTGCTACTCTCTACAATAATTTTATACAACTTGATTATTACTCATAGTACTCCTAAAAGGAGAGCAATTAGGGAAATTCCTAATTGAATGAAGAAGACTTTGAACCCATTGTACTATTATTGAAATACAAAAAATGAATCATACTAAAACTAACATTAAAAAAATTTGAATCCTTAAATACTTTTGATGAAAGGACTTTCACTAGTCAAACATGCTCCCACAGCTCCTGGTCTGCGTCTATTAGGAATGGGAGCTAGGTTTCAACCAACAAATGGCCTCGTAAAACTTCAATCGTTTCTCAATGAAAACACTTTTTGGGCTAGGGGAAGAAATAAAAAACAAATTTGCACAATGCTCTATCAAAGCACAGTAGTTGTAAGCCTTTGGAATCAGACTAAATTAATTGGATTTGGACGGGCAACTAGTGATCTTGTTTTTAGAGCTGTACTGTGGGATATAGTTATTGCATCAGATCATCAAGGTCTTGGTATGGGGAAATTAATATTAGAAGCAATTTTAACAAATAAAAAGATTAAATCTGTTGAAAAGATTTACTTGATGACAACTAATAGTGCTGAATTTTACAAGCAATTAGGATTCACTAGCAACCATAATCAATCTTTGCTAATACTAAATCAAAATGAATTATGATCATTAATTAATTTAGTAATCTCTAAAGTAATAAATCTACAATAGTTTTATCGAAACCATCCTTTAAAAATTTAAAACAAGATTGAAACTTGGAAATACGGAACTTAATTTCTTCTTCCATGCACAAATCTAAAGTATTTAATAGATTAAATTCATAAATCCATTTATCAATATTAGAAAGGTCCAGTAGCTGGAAACTCTGATTTGCGTCAACAAGATCTGCGATCTCTTTGTGAGAGGGAATATCACTAGCAATAACTCTCAAACCAAGAGCGGCAGCATCCAAAACTGGAATTCCAAAGCCCTCAACACATGATGGTGAAACAAAAGCGTAAGCATTTAAAAATAACCACGCCTTTTCATTTTCATCTACATAATCTAATAATTTAATACTGGCATCTCCTTCACACATTTTCTTAATATCGTCACCATATTGATCATCATGAAGCTTGCCAGCTATACATAAATCAAAATCCTGACTAGCAAGCTCACTATTTTTAAATATATTTATTAAAAAATGAAGATTCTTCCGTGGAACAACTGAAGAATTGAACAAAATAAATTTATTTTTAAGACCTCTTAAATTCTTAACTTTACTAGCTAAATTTAACTTGTCTATATTTAATGATGGCAGTGGATATATTATATTTTGATAATCAAAAGAATGGGATTTTTCTAGTAGTAAGCATACTTTATCTCTAGAGGTTTTGGAAATAAAGCAACTTTTAGTCCGCATAGCATCTTTCAATCGATTATAAAAGTCGAATGGATGATCAGGATGTTTTGAAAAAGAAAGTGGTATAAAATCCATAATAATCTGTAGGATACTAGAATTTTTTTTTGTATTCCTTATCACATCAATACTTAATGGACAAGATGTAATCAATAAATCTATTTTTGACTTTCTTAAGTCAATACTTGGAGACTTAGGTAAAAGTCTTTTACTTCTTAAAGTGCATAGATGATAAATATCTCTAATAGATAAGAAACCTGATATTTTTGAAAGATAGCTTACTCTTTCTTGTCCAAAATAAGGACTATTCTCATAGTTATATAAGTTTATTAATCGTCCTGAAAATTTACCTCTACAGATATAAAATCTTAATACAGAAAATAACAACTTGATCGTCTGACGAGATCCGCTTTTTAACTTTATACACTTATTTACAAATTTCGTAATTAAATCTTCTTCAAAATCAGATTCTCTCTTTATTTTATTCATTCGATTTTTAGGATCACAAAATTGATCCAGAATATCTGCACAGTCAACTTCTCTTACTGACTGTGCACTCATGGAAGATTTCATTAATGGGTTCAATCGTTGACCATAAAATCCAGTTATTAAATAAACTTCTGCTCCAAGATCAGATAAAGAACTTATTAAAGCTTTGGATAAATATGCAATTCCTCGATGCTCTGCCTGTTCAAGATCAATAGCGGTAAATGCTACTCGCAAATGGGAGAGCGGCTTTTCTTTGGAATTAATCGAATCAGCCAATTCAATACCCATGAACAATTTTTTTGATTATTGTATTTGCTATTAGTAATTTATCATTAATTAATAGGAATTCTAAACTTAAATAGACTGGGAAATATGAAAAATAAACTATATGTAGATACAAAAAATAGAAGAAGCAAATAAACACTATATATTTGCAACATTAAAGGTTAATAAACTTCATCTATTCATAATAAATGATTTAATCACACTTTTCGTCACTAAATAAATTTAATATGATACAAATAAGCATTTCTTACATTTGGCTCTTAATAATCTTTCGTATCAATAAAAATAATTTTGTTATACAAAAAAGCGGATGAAGAGATTCGAACTCTCGACATTCTCCTTGGCAAGGAGATGCTCTACCACTGAGCTACATCCGCAAGGGAGTTATTTTCCTTAACTCTAAGCATGCCTCAACATAGGGGCTATGGTCAATTGATTTTTTTAATTGACAAAATTATTCAACTTATAGCCTTCATCAGAGATCCCATCTCTAACGCTTGAAGAGCGTAACTCCAACCTAAATTATTTTTTATCCCAGCCCTCTCAAGCGCCTGTTGCATAGTATCAGTAGTGAGAACCCCAAAAATGATTGGAACTCCTGTTTCCCTTGAAACATTAGCAATTCCTTTACTAGCTTCTGAAACCACGACATCAAAGTGAGGAGTATCTCCTCTGATAACAGCTCCAAGAGTTATAACCACATCATATTTACCTTTCCGAGCTAAAGCTTGTGAAACCAGCGGCAGTTCGAAAGAACCTGGAACCCAAGCAATATCCAATTGAGGACTTGTCTGTGAAGTATCAATTCCATGTCTTGATAAACAATCCAAACAACCACTTAAAATTTTATTAGTAATCAAATCATTAAACCTTGCTATGACAATAGCAATTCTTAAATTTGATGCACCTGTAAAAGTACCTTCGATGGTGGTCATTTTAAGAGGCTAAATAATACTTATAACACTAACCCCTAACAGGCAATTTAATCCATCAATCACATAGATAATCCCAATTTATTCTATTAAATCAAAGGCTAAATCAATTTATACACTCATTTGATGAGTGATGTATTCACCTACTAATGCTTGAAGTAGAACCAAATGGAACCAAACACCTGCAAGAATCTCAATCTTTTTAATGTTTGGGTTTCTATTGTCTTCTGGATTAGTTTGGGTCATATAAAAGACCGGAACACCAATTACCAAAAGAAGTGAAGAGAATAAAAGTGCGTTCGCGACGATAGAATTAATAGCCAGCATAGTTGAAGCTGCAGAAAAATTTCTGAATATTCAATAATTGTCCCATGTCAGTGTTTTTTTAACGTATTCATCTTCATATTTGTAGCGAGGCTTCACATGCAAAAACAATTTATTCTTCTAATATGCATTGATTAAGGAATGAGCAAGTCAATGGCTGCCAGCCAAAACCCTATACAAGGCAGTCTATTTGGAGAAAAAAAGCTGGTTGAAACCAATGAAGTTCAACAAACCAATACTTCAAACACCTCTAACGAAAATCTTTCAAATCAACAATTGAAAGATGATGCCGCACTGAGACCTCGTATAAAAAAAACTTCTAAAAATGCAAATCCAAATATTGATCAAGAGGAGTTTTCAAGTTCAAAAATTGAAGGACCAAAATGGTCTCATCATAATTTGCCAAATATTGATGATCTCACTCCTGCATTAAGGCACTATGTAGAACTAAAGATAGACAATCCCGACAGAGTTTTACTTTACAGGCTTGGAGATTTCTTCGAATGTTTCTTTGAAGATGCAATCACACTTTCAAAACTTCTAGAAATCACTCTCACGAGTAAAGAGGGTGGGAAAAAAATTGGGAAAGTCCCAATGGCTGGAATCCCTCACCACGCATCTGATCGTTATTGCTCAGAACTCATTAAAAAAGGTTTATCAATTGCTATATGTGATCAACTTGAAGCTGCTCCAGCAAAAGGCAATAAATTAATAAAAAGAGGCATCACTAAATTAATAACCCCTGGAACCATTCTAGAAGAAGGGATGTTAAGAGCCAAACAAAATAATTGGTTAGTTTCTGTTCTAATAGAATCAAAATCTAACCCAGAAATAATCAACTGGGCTTTAGCAAAGATAGATGTTAGTACTGGTGAATTTATTGTACAAGAAGGGAAAGAGATTAACAATTTACGTCAAGAATTAATAAAATTAAAAGCTGCTGAAGTTATCTCAGAAAAAACATCAATTTCGAATAAAAGTTGGCATGAAGGATTAATAGATATAACAGAATTTAATCAAACATTATTTTCCACATTAGAAGCTGAGACAACTATTAAAAATCATTATTGTTTAAATAGTATTCATGGATTAGGTATACATCCAGATTCTCTATCAATTAGAACAGTTGGAGGATTAATTGCATATTTAAATAAAACTCACCCAAATTTAGATAATGACTTAAAAAATGAAATAAAAACAAATGTATGTATTGATTTTCCTCAATTGAAAAATAGTAAAATAGGGCTAATTATAGATAATCAAACACGAAAAAATTTAGAACTTACTACAACACAAAAAAATGGAAAATTTCATGGATCATTACTTTGGGCAATTGATAAAACATTAACTGCTATGGGGGGGCGATGTATTAGAAGTTGGTTAGAAGAACCCTTAACAGATGTTTATGCTATTCAAAATAGACAAAAAATAATTAATTTACTAGTCAAATCATCGACATTAAGAAGAAAAATTAGAGCAGTTCTAAGATCTATGGGTGATTTAGAACGTTTATCAGGCAGAGCAGGCGCTCAACAAGCGGGAGCACGAGATCTAATTGCTATTGCAGAGGGAATTAATCGTTTACCTATCCTGCAAAAATTTCTGCATGATCCAATATTTAAAGAATCAAAGTATTTCGACTCTCTACTAAATTTAGATAAAGAATTAACAGAAATTGCTTCAAAGATTACTAATGAAATTATAGATAATCCACCTCTAAGTCTATCAGAAGGTGGCATAATTTATGATGGTATAAATCCTATACTTGATGGGCTGCGGAATCAACTAGATGATCATAATTCATGGCTAGCCTCTCAAGAGTTACAGGAGAGAAAGAACAGTAATATAAATAATTTAAAACTTCAATATCATCGATCTTTCGGATACTTTTTAGCGGTCAGCAAAGCAAAGTCTATCAATGTTCCAAATCACTGGATAAGAAGACAAACCTTAACTAACGAAGAGCGTTTTGTTACACCTGGGTTAAAAGAAAGAGAAGGAAAAATATTTCAAGTGAGAGCAAGAATATCTCAAGTTGAATATGAAATTTTTTGTAAGCTTCGAACCATGACTGGAAATAGATCAAATATTATTAGAAAAGCAGCAAAGGCAATTTCTTACTTAGATGTTTTATCTGGACTAGCCGAACTAGCAGCAACTAATAACTATATTCAACCAAATATAATTATTAGTGATAATCCAGAAAAATCAAGAAAAATATCTATCATAGGCGGGCGCCATCCTGTGGTTGAGCAAATTCTAAATGATAAAGTTTTCGTTCCAAACGATATTGATCTTGGTTCTAAGACTGATCTCATAATTCTTTCAGGGCCGAATGCAAGTGGAAAAAGTTGTTACTTAAGACAAATAGGTATTTTGCAAATTATGACTCAAATGGGTAGCTGGATCCCTGCCAAAGCAGCAGATATTGGGATCGCTGATCAAATTTTTACTCGTGTTGGAGCAGTAGATGATTTAGCTTCAGGACAATCAACCTTTATGGTTGAAATGATTGAAACAGCTTTCATACTTAATAAAGCGACCGATAAATCATTAGTTTTATTAGATGAGATTGGACGAGGAACATCTACTTTTGATGGTTTATCTATTGCCTGGTCAGTTAGCGAATTTTTAGCAAAAAAAATAAAGAGTCGTTCAATATTTGCAACTCATTATCATGAATTGAATCAGATTTCTGAATATATTGATAATGTAGAAAATTATCAAGTTATTGTCCAATATAAAAATAATTCACTTTCTTTCCTTCACAAAGTTAAAAGAGGAGGGACAAATAAAAGTTATGGAATTGAAGCTGCTCGCCTTGCGGGAGTGCCTAAAGAAGTGGTTAATAATGCAAAGAATATTTTAAATAATCTTGAGAAAAATAGCTCCAATAATATTAAAATTATCCAACCAATGAAAAACTGAAAATAAAATTATTCTTGAACTTTAATTTTCAGCGGCTCTCAATAAGGCATTGGTAGTAGCTGCTGCTAAAGATGCTCCTCCTTTAGAACCCTCCAAGACAATATATGGACAATCACTATTCAATAATCGACTTTTACTCTCAGAAACACCTATAAATCCTACGGGCATTCCAACAATTAAACTTGGTCTTGTATGACCAGATTCAACAAGATCTAATAAAGAAATTAAAGCTGTTGGAGAACTGCCAATAACAACCAACGGAGCATTTAATAAGTTCTCCTTCTGCTCAAAATCCAACCAAATATTTCTCATGCCGATGGCACTTTTAGTAGTCAAAGTTGACTCAAGAGTAATAGGAGCCATGCCTAAAATGCATTGAATATCTGAATTTAAAGTCCTTTTAGCCATGGGAGATATTGCAGCCTCAGCCATATAAGTATCAGTCAAAATCTTTGCGCCATTCTGCAACGCATTAATAGCATCCTCACAAGCACTATGACTAAACCTAAGACATGACTGCAAGCTGAAATCACCACTTGAATGAATAATCCGTTCTAAAATTGATTGCTGAACCTGGTCAAGCCCTGTAAAACCAAGATTAGATCTAATATAATTAACACTTTCTAGAAAAATTGGATGCTCAGGTATTTTCACTGTTAAATTTACTGGTTAATTTAAGATCAGAATCTTTTTCATAACATATCTCTCATCAATGCCAATACATTTAATATGGGGAGATGATTATGAAGCCTGTAACAGGGAAATAGAAGAAATAATTAAAACAGTTATTGATCCATCATGGAAAAGTTTTAATTACAGTCAAATCGATGGAAATGATCCAAAACAAAATCTTAGAGCACTTGAAGAAGTTCAAAGTGCTCCTTTCGGAAGCGGAGGAAGAGTTGTACTAGTTAGAAGAAGCCCGTTTTGTAATGGGTGCTCTATTGAGCTCGCTACTAAACTGGAACAAACAATTAAATTAATTCCTGATAAAACACATCTAATTTTAAATAATTCAAATAAACCAGATAAAAGACTAAAAACTACTAAATTAATTGAAAAAAACATATTATCAAATACCTTTTCAGAGGAAAAAAATTTTAATCTTCCACTGCCTTGGGATATCAATGGACAACGAAAATTAGTTAAAAATATATCACATAGATTAAATCTAAAAATTAACTATGAAACAATTGATTTAATAGTAGAAAGTATAGGAAACGATAGCTCATTAATTAATACTGAACTTCAAAAACTCACATTATTATCAGAGGCAGTTAATAAAAAATCAAATATTAATGAACCACAAGAAATCTCCAAAGAATTAGTCCAAAAATTAATTCAAAATAATTCCACAAATGCACTTGAAATTGCCAGTTTACTGCTTAACGGTGAAAGAATTATAGCTCTAAATAAAATTCAATCCTTACTTAAAAATGGAGAACCAGCTTTAAGGTTAATTACAACATTGACCGGTCAATCAAGAGGATGGATTTGGGTACATCTCTTAGATTCCCATGGAAATCAAGACGTCAAAGAAATGGCCAAACTTGCTGGGATTGCCAATCCAAAACGTATTTTTATAATCCGAAAACAAATTCAAGGTAAATCTTTGCAAACATTACTTGAATTGATGAAAAAGCTTTTACTTATTGAAGCCTCAATAAAATCAGGAACCTATCCAATCGATTCTTTTAAAGATAATCTGCTAACAGAAAGTAAAATTATGACTAATAACTGAAATAATCAATAAGTTAACAAGAATTTAATGGCCCTGCTGGTTCAAAAATTTGGCGGCACCTCTCTAGGAAGCATTGAGCGAATAAAAGCTGTCGCACAAAGGATCCAATCTATTAAAGAGCAAGGAAATGATCTAGTTGTTGTTGTGTCGGCCATGGGACATGCAACTGATCAATTAACACAGCTGGCTTCAGAAATAACTGTTGATCCTCCTCATAGAGAGATGGATATGCTTTTATCAACTGGAGAACAGGTTTCAATATCATTATTAACAATGGCCCTGAAAGAATTGGGGACACAAGCAATCTCATTAACTGGAACCCAAGCTGGAATTATTACAGAATCAGCTCATGGAAGAGCTCGAATACTAGAGATAAGAACAGAAAGAATAAAAAATCTTTTAGATCAAGGCAAAACATTAGTCATTGCTGGATTCCAAGGAACCAGTCTTGGCATAGGAGGTATTGATGAAATCACAACACTAGGAAGAGGAGGATCAGATACTTCTGCAGTAGCTTTAGCAGCATCTCTGGAAGCTGAAAAATGTGAAATTTATACCGATGTTCCTGGCGTATTAACAACTGATCCAAGAATTGTTAAAAATGCACAATTAATGGAAAGTATTAGTTGTGATGAGATGTTAGAACTGGCAAGTCTTGGAGCTGCTGTTTTGCATCCTCGCGCAGTAGAAATAGCAAGGAATTTCGGCGTAACCCTTGTAGTCAAGTCAAGTTGGGACAATCTTGAGGGAACGACTCTAACTAGTAAAAAGAATCATATTTTTTCAAAATGTGGGATAGAACATCGTAGTCCTGTTGACGGATTAGAACTTGTTGAGAATCAAGCAGTGGTAGCTCTATCTAATATTCCAGATCGTCCAGGAATTGCTGCTGATCTTTTTGAATCTTTATCGGAAGGCGGAGTAAATGTTGATCTTATTATTCAAGCGACACACCAATTAGACTCTAATGATATTACTTTTACTATCGCAGAACATGAATTAATTAAGGCACAAGCTCAATGCAAAAAATTCATTACTACTGTTGGCGGTGAAATATCTTCTCAAAAAAATCTGACGAAACTGAGTATTTATGGGGCTGGGATAATGGGGAGACCTGGAATAGCATCATCTCTGTTCCAAACTCTATCTGATGCTGGTATTAATATACGACTTATAGCCACTAGTGAAGTTAAGGTAAGTTGTGTTATTGATGCAGCATTAGGGAAAAAAGCACTTCGTAGCGTCGGAGAGGTTTTCAAACTTGTTGAGAAACAAATGACTCTTAATCCTATGATTGAAAATAACAACGAACCAGAAGTAAGAGGCATAGCTTTAGATAAGGATCAAATCCAAATCAGCGTGAAAAATGTTCCAGACAAGCCAGGGATTGCCTGTACGTTGTGTTCAACATTAGCTGAGAAAAATATCAGCCTAGATACAATAGTTCAATCAGAAAGGAATAATAAGAATCACACTAAAGATATTAGTTTCACATTAAAAAAAAGTGATAAAAAACACGCTAAATATGCTTTAGAGGAATTGCTATCCAATTGGAAGGGCTCAAAACTTGAAGAAGGAGAATCAATAGTTCGAATTAGCGCAGTAGGCTCTGGAATGCCTTTCACAAAAGGAACCGCTGGTAAAATGTTTAGAGCACTGGCAAATCAAAAAATAAATATCGAAATGATAGCTACGAGTGAAATCAGAACGACTTGTATTATCTCAGAGAAATATGGTGAACAAGCATTAAAGGAAATTCATTCTTGCTTTAAATTAGGAAAGAATGAAAGCTAAAAATATATTATTTACCCACTAATCTATGCCGTAATTTCTTTATTCGATCTCTCAAAAGTGCAGCCTTTTCAAAATCTAGATCTTTAGCTGTCATTTTCATTTTAGATTCCAATTTTTCGATTAATTCAGGTAAAGAATCCAAGGATATAGCACTATCAGAATCTTTTGAGCTATGCTCGATAAGTTTATCTGCAATATCGACAAAATCAGCAGGGTTTCCGTCTTGATTTATTCTTCTTGAGAGCTCTAAAAAAGAAAGAATTGAATTGTTCGCTTTCTTCCCTGCAGCTTTAGGAGTTATACCGTTCTCAATATTATAAATATTTTGTATTTCACGGCGTCTTTCTGTCTCACTTATTGCCTTTGCCATAGAGTCGGTCATTTTATCTGCATAAAGCAAAGCTAAACCTTCAACGTGCCTCGCTGCACGACCGATTGTTTGTATTAACGATCTTTGTGCTCTTAAAAATCCTTCTTTATCTGCATCAAGAATTACTACAAGAGAGACCTCAGGTAAATCTAAACCTTCTCTCAGAAGATTAACTCCAACTAATACATCATATTCTCCCAATCGTAAATCTTGAATAATTTCAATTCTCTCGATCGAATGAATCTCTGAATGTAAATAGCGGACTCTTATTTTATTTTCAGATAAATAATCAGTAAGATCTTCAGCCATTCTTTTCGTAAGAGTTGTCACAAGTATTCTTTGACTTTTCGATGCTCTTTTCCTGATTTCAAAAAGTAAATCTTCAACTTGTCCATGTGTTGGACGTACTTCCACTAAAGGATCTAAAATACCAGTAGGCCTAATAACTTGCTCAACTATATTTCCTGTACTTTGAGACAGTTCCCAGTCGCCAGGTGTTGCACTAATAAAAACAGTTTGTTTTGCCTTATTCCAAAATTCTATATCCTTTAAAGGACGATTATCTGCTGCACTAGGTAATCTAAAACCATGATCAATTAACACTTTTTTTCTAGCTTGATCACCATTATACATAGCCCTTAATTGAGGGCAAGTAACATGACTTTCATCAATAAATAATAACCAATCTTTCGGGAAATAATCAATAAGGCATTCTGGCGCAGAGCCAGGTTCTCTTCCAGATAGATGACGAGCATAATTTTCGACTCCATTACAGTATCCAACTTCTTTTAACATTTCTAAATCATAAATTGTTCTTTGTTCTAATCTCTGAGCCTCGAGTAATTTACCCTCTTGATTAAGAAATTCTAATCTATCGTTTAATTCTTTTTTTATTGCCAGAATTGCCAATTCTAGTCGATCTTTTGGCGTTACAAAATGTTTTGCTGGGTAGATATTAATTGAGTCAAGTTTATTTAATATTTCACCTGTAGTAGGATCCACATAAGTAATACTCTCAACTTCATCCCCGAACAATTCTAATCTAACAAGTCTATCATCATATGCTGGTCCGATTTCTAACACATCTCCTCTAACTCTGAACCTACCTCTGCTGATTTCAATATCATTACGTGTGTATTGATTTGACACTAATGATCTAAGGCAGGCTCTTAAATCAATATTCTGACCAACTTGAAACTTAACAGAAGCCTTTAAATATTCACTTGGAATTCCCAAACCATATATACAACTAATTGAAGCAACAACTATGACATCATCTCGTTCAAATAAAGATCTAGTTGCAGAATGACGTAACATATCAATTTCTTCATTAATTGATGATGTCTTTGCTATATAAGTATCACTAATTGGAACATAAGCCTCTGGCTGATAATAATCATAATAAGATATAAAATATTCAACAGCATTCTCAGGGAAAAATTCCCTTAGTTCATTACATAGCTGAGCTGCAAGTGTTTTGTTATGAGCTAAAACTAACGCTGGCCTCCCAGTTTGAGCTATCAAATTAGCTATAGTAAAAGTTTTTCCTGTTCCAGTTGCACCTAATAAAGTTTGAAACTTTTTACCACTATTTACACCTCCAACGAGTCCTTTAATAGCCGCAGGTTGATCACCTTTTGGTAGATAAGGAGCTTGAAGGTTATATTCAGGCATATTGATTAAATGCTCAAGAAAGAGAAATTTATTAATTCCATATTCTGCAAATTGTGATCAATAACTATAAATTAGCCTATTAAATTGATTTATTAACCGTGGAAACAAGTTGAAAGGAATCTAGAGCATGACGAAGACCTTTGACAGTAGCAATCATAGCTAATTCAGTATTCAATTTATTCACAGCCGAGCCAATACCAACACCATTAGCCCCGATTGATATAGCCATTGGGACAGTAACTTCGGAGAGTCCAGAAGCACAAATCACAGGCACATTACAATGATTCTCTTTTAAAGCAGCGGCAATAACAAAAGTTCCAGCCAAAGTAGGTGAAGCTTTTTCTATTAAACCCAAGGTTCCAGGACTAATAGGGGAAGAGCTAGTCCCTCCTTCTGTCTGAATTAAGTCGACCCCTTTATCAATAAGATCTAACGCTAATTGTGCTTGACTATCTAAAGGCAAAGTATGGGGAACGGTTACAGACAAAACAACTTCAGGTAAAAGGCTTCTAGATTCAATAGCTAAAGAGAGCACCTCATCAGCTGAGAAAACGCGACCATCTGGATAAAAAGAATCAAAATTCCCAATCTCAATAATTGATGCTCCTGCTTTAACAGCTTGAGGAAAAAGTTTTGGTTCCACCGAACTTACACAGACAGGAATATTCGAAGCCTCCAAAGCTAGCTCTACTAATTTTGGTTCACAAGCAATGTCCAATAAATCGGCACCCCCCACCCCTGCAGCTTTTGAAATTCGAAATACTGATTCTGGATTAAAATTATTCAAACCAGAAATTACTTTCAGTAACGATTTATTTTGAATACTCTTTTGAAGTGAACCTGGCAATGCTTGCAAACGTGTCATAAAAACATCAACTATTAATCTGATTGTGACACTGACTCAGCAAAAGAACTAAAAAAATGCGAATAGAGCTCTGAAACCAAAGCAAATGTCACAATCTACTAAAAATGACATGTCTTGGAGCAAATGGCATCTGCGTTTGCACAAAAGGCTTAAACAACATAAATCTCTACTTCCCAGTAACTCCACGCTTCTTTTAGCTATATCTGGCGGGCAAGATTCGATGGCTCTTCTAAAATTAATTATCGATTTAAAAAGGCTATATAAATGGCAAGTTGAAATCTGGCATGGAGATCATCAATGGCATACTAAATCTGAGAAAATAGAAAAAGAATTAAAACTTTGGTGTCTTAATAAGCAAATCTCATTTCACTCAAATAAAGCAAATCAAAGAGAAGTTTATAATGAAGAGAAAGCAAGAGACTGGAGATATAAAAACTTAATATTGAGGGCTAATTTACTATCATCAAAAAATATATGTTTTCCATGTACAAGAATATTAACTGGTCATACTGCTACTGATCGCGCAGAAACAATTATTATGAACTTAGCCAGGGGAACTGATCTGATTGGACTTAGTACACTGAAAGAACAAAGACCTTTAAAGAATAATTTAGAATTAGCCAGACCCTTACTAATTTTTAATAGAAGCGAAACTCTCGAAATTTGCAAAGAATTTAATTTGCCAATATGGATTGATCCTTCAAATGAAAATCATAATTTGACAAGAAATAAAATTAGAAAAGAAATTTTACCAATTTTAAATTCAATCTATAAAGGCGCAGACTCAAGAATAGCCTCTTTAGCGAATAGACTTGAAAGTTATAGCGAAGACCAACAATTATTTGCAAAAATAGCAATAGAGTTTTGCCAAGGAAAACAAATCAATTCTCTATCCAGAAAAAAACTAATCGAATTAAAAGACTCTATTAGAAAAACAATACTTTCTAATTGGTTGAAAATGTTAGGAGTAAAAAAAGTTACAACTTTACAAATCGAAGAAATAAATAGAAAAATATCTAAAAAAAATCCACCTGGAACCATCCACCTTCATGGTGACTACCTAATCAGATGGGATAAAGAAACTATTTTTATCTCAAACAAGACTACTTAGAAGAAACTATGCAGTATTTCAACTAATGGCTGATCTGCGTCGTCTTGTTCTTCCGGATGGCATTTCCTCAGAATTAGAACCGCTGTCTGTTTTTTGTTCTAGTTGTGAACTTGGCTCGTTATTTTTTACAGAAGAATTAGATGCCTTAGGCGTTTTATCAGCAGTTTTCTTAACCACTTGTCGAGAGTCTGGCTGTTGATCAAGTTGAGGTTTATAAGCACGAGTCCCACCAGGAGCAGGTTGAACAAGGCAAAGAATTAATGGCTCAGCTTGAACCTCCCTTCTTAATCTACGAGATAATCCTGATTCAACCTCTCTTTGCAAACCAATCCAATCAACTTCAACTGACTTTCCTCCTGTCTTAAGAACAAGCTGTTTCCATCGATTCTCTAAGACCCAATTGATTTCTCTTTCAGTCCAATTAACCATTGTTTTAGCATCAACATTAGTTATGACACCCCGAAGATTCACCCTCGGTGGTGCAACCATTACACCATCAGTGCTAATTGGGGTCAGCACAGTAATAACTCCATCATCAGCAAGTTGCTGACGTTCTTTTAGGACTCGAGTATCCACAACCCCTGTTCTAGAAGAATCCAGTAATTCTACTCCTGATTTAACTGGAGACCCTTGAACAAGAGAATCAGGCCTTAATTCAGCAACATCCCCATTTTCCATCACACATACATTTTCGGGATGCACCCCCATTGATACTGCAGTTTTCCCATGAAGTACTTGCATTCTGTACTCCCCATGGACAGGGATGAAGTATTTAGGTCTAATTAATCCAAGCATCCATTTTTGATCTTCTTGGCATCCATGACCTGAGACATGAATACCCTTGTCTTTGCCATAAATAACTTTCGCACCCAATTTTATTAATTTATCAATCGTATGCATTACTGAGATAGTATTGCCAGGAATAGGACTAGCAGAAAAAATTACAGTATCACTAGTCTTCAACTGAACATGTTGATGCTCACCCCTAGCGATACGACTCAAAGCAGCCATTGACTCTCCTTGGCTGCCTGTCATCAATAAAAAAGTCTCTCTATCAGGCAAATCTCTAATCTGTTTAATGGGGAAAAACAAATCATCAGGAAAACGCATATATCCAAGTTCTCTTGCTTTACCAACGACATTCAGCATCGAACGACCAAGCAAGCCTACTTTTCTACCGTTTTTCATTGCTAACTCTAAAAGCATTGCTACGCGATGAGTTGAACTAGCAAAAGTAGTAACCATAACTCTGCCCTCAGCAGTAGCTATATATCTGTCTAAATTTGGGAAAACAGAATATTCAGAGGGTGTGAACCCTGTAACTTCAGAGTTGGTTGAATCAGATAGAAGACAAAGAACACCTTTATCTCCATAATGTGCCATTCTGGCCAAATCAGCAGGCTGCCCATCAGGAGGAGTATGATCGAATTTAAAATCACCAGTGAAAAACACTACTCCCACTGGTGTAGTAACTGCGAAGGAATAACTATCAGAAATTGAATGTGTATTTCTTACGAATTCAACTGAAAAATGTTGTCCAACTTTAATAACTTCTCGAGGACCACATACTTGTATCGTTGTCCGATCAGCAACCCCTGCTTCCTCCATTTTCCCCCTAAGCATCGACATAGCAAGGGGAGGACCATAAACAATTGGAATATTGAATTTCTTTAAATGATGAGAAATCCCACCAATATGATCTTCATGTCCATGAGTTACTACTAAACCTCTTATTCGACTTTGATTTTCACGCAAATAAGTAGTGTCTGGCATGACAACATTTACACCATGCATCCCATCAGTGGGGAACGCCAAACCAGCATCAAGAATCATTATGTCGTCACCATATTCAAATACACAAGTATTTTTTCCGATTTCTCCGAGGCCGCCTAAGGGAATAATCCTCAAACAGGGGGCTTGAGATTGAATATTTTTTGAAACTTGAGAATTCATTGAACTTGATGTCATGGAAAAATGTATGTAAAAAACTTGGTTGTTACTTAAATGAAAGTTAAATCCACTCGGAAACGAGGGAATGAATCAAATCAATCTCAAAGAAGAGAGTATCTTCAAGAGTTCTTCTTTCATTTTGCTGTTTAAAGAGACTAAAGGACTTCGAGGAGGTCCAACAGACCAACCAATTAATTGAAGTGCCGCTTTAACAGGAATAGGATTTGTGGTTGCAAAAAGTGATTTAAAAAGAGGTTGTAGTTTCTCGTGCAAATAAAGTGCCTCAGCGTATTTACCTTCTAAAAAACTCTCTATAATTTTCTTCATATTTGGGCCAACCAAGTGACTTGCAACACTTACAACACCTACTGCCCCTACTGAAAGCATTGGTAAAACCAAAGCATCATCACCGCTATAAATAGCCAAATCTGATCCACAATAGTTTCTTAATTCAGTCACTTCCTCTGTTGTTCCACTTGCAGCTTTAAAACTGACTACATTGCTGCAATCCATAAGCTTACTTACAATGATAGGTGATATCGAACAGCCTGTCCGCCCTGGGATGTTGTAGAGCATCAAAGGTAACTGTGGAGCCGCATTAGCGATAGCACGAAAATGAACTTCTAATCCTTCTTGCGGTGGTTTGTTGTAATAAGGAACAACCACTAATGCCCCGTCAGCGCCTGCATTAGCTGCTTCCTTTGTCGCTTCAATTGCCTCAGAGGTCGAATTACTCCCTGTTCCAGCCAAAACTTTAGCTCTAGAGCCTAAAGAGTTTCTTACTGTTTCCAGCATCTTTTGCTGTTCTTGCCAAGTTAAAGTCGGAGATTCTCCTGTAGTTCCACATACAACGATTCCATCTGAACCTTGATCTACTAGATAATTTGCCAAATCAGCAGCCAGACCAAAATCTACTTTCCCGTTTTTATCAAAGGGAGTCACCATTGCCGTTAGTAATCTTCCAAAAGGTGCTGGTGATAATAAAGCTGACTTAGTCATGATTGTTTCGGCAAAAGAAGTTCAGCAATTTGCACAGCATTCAGTGCCGCACCTTTGCGAATTTGATCTCCACATAACCATAGTTCCAAAGCATTGGGATTACTAATGTCCTGCCTTATTCGACCTACAGATACGGGGTCTCTACCAGTTACATCTTGTGGCATAGGAAAACGATTGTTTTCCACATCCTCAAGTATCTCCACTCCTGGTGAGGATTCCAAAATTTCATATGCTTCTTTGACTGGGAATGGCTTTGTAAATTCAATATTTACTGCTTCAGAATGGGCCCTAAAAACAGGAACTCTGACACATGTTGCGGTCAAAGAAAGTTCTGGATCTCCTAGAATCTTTCGGGTTTCATTAACCATTTTCATTTCTTCCTCGCAATAATTATTCGATTGCAAAGGTGAATTATGCAAAAAAAGATTAAATGCCAAGGAGTAAGGAAGAACTTTACTGTTTGGAGTTTTTCCCTCTAAAACTTCTTTGCTTAATTTTTCTAATTCTTCCATTGCCATGGCACCTGCACCACTGGCGGATTGATAGGTTGAGACAACTATCCTTTTAATAGGAATATGTCTGGTCAATGGAGATAGAACCAACGCTAATAAAATAGTCGTGCAATTAGGATTAGAAATTAAACCTTTGTGTTTACTTGCATCGGCAGGATTGACTTCAGGAACAACCAAAGGAACATTCTCGTCCATTCGAAATGCACTTGAGTTATCAATCATTAAAGCTCCAGAATTATGAATTGAATCTTTCCACTTCCGAGATATTGAACTACCAGCTGAAGCTAAAATTAAATCTACATTTTTAAAGCTGTCTTTAGTTGTCTCTTCAACTTTCAACTCATTTCCACAAAAAGTCTGAATCTCCCCTGCGGATCGATGAGAGGCTAGTAAAACTAATTTTTTAATAGGAAAAGATCTCTCTTCAAGTAAAGCCAATAATTCCTTACCTACAGCTCCACTCGATCCTAGAATCGCAACTGTAAGAGGTCTATTTGGGAGAAGAGAATGTGGGTTCAAACTTGATGAAGAAAATTAAAAGGTTTAACAAAAAATTTTTTCTTATTGGAAAAATCAACAAATAACAAATTTTTCGATGCTTTTTAGGCCACAATAGCTTTGGAAGTGAATTAACGCTTTCTTACGCTAACCAAATTTGAGAATTCCGTTTCAATGAGTGCTGCCAAATTAAAAGTAAAAACCAGTTCGAAACCTAATAGCAGAATTGCTGTAGAGGTAGAGGTGCCCGCAGATCGATGTAAAAATAGTTATGACGAAGCTTTAAGCAAACTCAGCAGATCTATCTCAATCCCAGGTTTTCGCAAAGGCAAAGTCCCAAAAGCAGTAGTAGTGCAGCAACTTGGAGTCAAAAGGATACAAGCCTCTGCATTAGAATCACTGTTGCAAAAAGTTTGGACACAAACATTAGATCAGGAAGGAATTGAACCCTTGTGTGAGCCAGAACTCGAGGATGGCTTTGAAACTATTTTGGAGAATTTCAACCCTGAAAAATCTCTTAAATTAAAACTTGAAACTGATATTGCCCCAATCCCAACTTTAAAAAAATCTTCAGGTCTAACTGCTGAAGTAGAGAATTTAAGCTTTGACCCCAAGAAAGTAGATGAACTTATTGAGCAATCCCGAACTCAATTAGCAACTAAGGTCCCTGTTACTAATCGTGCCGCAAAAAAAGGAGATATTGCCCTATTAAGCTTTAAAGGAAATTTCTCAGATGATGGAAGCGAAATTGAAGGAGGAAGCGCGGATTCAATAGAAATAGAACTTGAAGAAGGCCGAATGATACCTGGATTCATTGAGGGTGTGATTGGAATGAACATTAGTGATAAAAAAACATTAAATTGTGAATTTCCCAAGGATTATCATCAAGAAGATGCAAAAGGGAGAAAAGCTGAATTCAAAGTCAGTCTTGAAGATTTAAAAATCAAAGAATTACCTGAACTAAATGACGAATTTGCCAAGCAAGCAAGTGATAAAGAAAATATGACTGACTTA
The DNA here is from genome assembly GCF_027359355.1 of Prochlorococcus marinus str. MIT 1214. Taxonomy (NCBI): domain Bacteria; kingdom Bacillati; phylum Cyanobacteriota; class Cyanophyceae; order Synechococcales; family Prochlorococcaceae; genus Prochlorococcus; species Prochlorococcus marinus. The sequence goes on from NZ_CP114777.1 coordinate 1,253,323, forward strand.
CGAGCGGATCTGGAGAAGAGGCTTAAAGAAGATACTGATAGAAAACAAGCAAAAAATCGCCAAGACTCCCTTCTTGCCGCTTTGGTCAATGAGCTGGAAGTTGAACTTCCAAAAAGTCTTATTGACCAAGAAGTTCGAATCATTGTTGAACAAACAGCTCAAAATTTTGCTCAGCAAGGCATTGATGTGAAATCAATGTTTACTCCAGAGCTTGTGAAATCGCTAATGGAGTCTTCAAAAGGAGAAGCAGAGAAAAAGCTTCGTCAAAAACTTGCTTTAAATGCTTTGGCCAAGTCGGAAAAAATTGAGGTTTCACAAAAAGAAATTAATTCAAAACTCAAAGAAGTAGAAGCTGATATAAAACTTTCAAACGAAAAAAATATCGATGAAAATCGTCTCAAAGAAGTTATTACTGATGAATTATTGCAAGATAAATTATTTGTTTGGCTGGAAGAAAATAATACGGTTGTAGAAAAAGCCCCGAAAAAAACTAAGGATCAAAGCAAGGAGAAAAGTTCTAAAAAGACAACAACAACAACAAAAACAGAAAAGAAAAGTTCTAAAACACCCAAATCCTAGTTTCTACACATAGATTAGAATTATTAGCTATCTAAAGTTCAAGTTGATTGAAGCAAGACAAAATCACCCCATTAATAGTTTATGGAATAACTCCTATCTATCTTCAGGGCCAGGAGTTTTGCCAACTGTAATCGAACAATCAGGTCAGGGTGATCGGGCATTTGATATTTACTCCCGATTACTTCGTGAAAGAATCATCTTTCTAGGAACCGATGTAAATGATCAAGTTGCTGATGCATTAGTGGCACAAATGCTTTTTTTAGAAGCTGATGATCCAGAAAAAGATATTCAATTGTACATTAACTCTCCTGGAGGATCTGTAACTGCGGGGCTAGCTATCTATGACACCATGCAGCAAGTTAGTCCTGATGTCATAACAATTTGCTTCGGGCTTGCTGCAAGCATGGGAGCTTTTCTTCTGTCTGGGGGAACAAAAGGTAAACGACTTGCATTGCCCAATTCAAGAATTATGATTCATCAACCTCTTGGTGGAGCTCAAGGTCAAGCTGTGGAAATTGAAATTCAAGCAAAAGAAATTCTTTATTTAAAAGAGACTCTTAATTCACTTTTAGCTGAGCATACTGGGCAAGATATTGAAAAGATTTCAGAAGACACTGATCGAGACCACTTTCTTTCTCCCCAAGAAGCGGTTGAATATGGCCTGATCGACAAAGTGGTTTCCAATCTCAACTCCATATGAATCATTAAGGAAAGCTGACAAGGCATCAATCCTCAATGATCCTATTAACTGAGACTGAATAAAATTAATGCTCGGTCTATCTACCCTGTTTTCTATAGAGCTCGATGGCAAAATTTGAGGCCCATCTTAAATGCTCCTTTTGTGGCAAGGCCCAAGATCAGGTGAGGAAACTCATTGCTGGTCCAGGAGTTTACATATGCGATGAATGTATCGACTTATGCAACGAAATTTTAGATGAAGAACTCATTGATAATCCAACTCATCAAAGAAGTGGACAAGAACAAACTCGTAAAGCTAAACCTGCCACAACAACAGCTAAACCTGCCCCCACTTTGGCTTCCATACCAAAGCCCATTGAAATTAAAAAGTTTTTAGATGATCAGGTCGTGGGGCAAGAACCAGCAAAAAAAATCTTGTCTGTAGCTGTCTACAACCACTACAAGAGACTTGCATGGAAAGGGGACGGTGCTGGCGAAACTGATTTAACAGCCACAAAATTACAAAAATCTAATATTTTATTAATTGGCCCTACTGGATGCGGAAAGACATTACTTGCCCAAACATTAGCTGAAATGCTAGACGTTCCATTTGCTGTCGCAGATGCAACAACTCTTACTGAAGCAGGATATGTTGGGGAGGATGTAGAAAACATTCTCTTACGTCTCCTACAAAAAGCAGATATGGATGTGGCTTTAGCACAAAGAGGAATTATTTACATAGATGAAATAGACAAAATTGCTAGAAAAAGTGAAAACCCATCCATTACTAGAGATGTTTCGGGAGAAGGCGTTCAGCAAGCTCTTCTAAAGATGCTCGAGGGTACTGTTGCAAACGTGCCTCCTCAAGGAGGGAGGAAACATCCTTATGGTGATTCTATTCAAATTGATACAAGCCAAATACTCTTTATATGTGGTGGAGCATTCGTTGGCTTAGACGATGTAGTTCAAAGAAGACTTGGTAAAAATTCAATTGGTTTCATACCAAATGAAACTAGGGTAAGAACCAAATCCAATCGAGATCGTGTTGGTGCAGATTTAATTAATGATCTTGAGCCTGACGATTTGGTGAAATACGGGTTAATTCCCGAATTTATTGGAAGAATGCCTGTAAGTGCAATCTTAGAACCATTGAATGCTAAAGCACTTCAATCTATTCTTACAGAACCAAGAGATGCCTTAGTAAAGCAATTTAGAACCTTATTGAGTATGGATAATGTAGAGCTTTCATTTGATGAAGATGCTGTTGAAGCAATTGCGCAAGAAGCTTTTAAAAGAAAAACTGGAGCTAGAGCTTTGCGAGGAATTGTTGAAGAAATCATGCTAGATCTAATGTATAACCTTCCATCTCAAACTAAGATTAAAAATTTCAACGTAACAAAAAAAATGGTTGATGAAATTACTGGTGGCAAAGTGGTTCCACTCTTATCTAATGAAAAAAGGATCGTTAAGGAATCTGCTTAGATAGAATCAACTTTTTGAATACCTTTCTCAAATTTAATTGTAAAATTTTCAAAAATTAAATTAGTCAAATATTTGATGAATGATTTTCAATTTTGAATATGATCAAATAGATCAAGATTAAATTTATAGATATTTTAATTAAAAATGATAAAAACTTATGAGCCATTACATCATAAATATCGTCCAACCAACTTTGACGAGCTTGTTGGACAAGATCCAATTACATCTACATTAAAACAAGCATTAATCAGTGATCGAATTGCACCTGCATATATATTTACTGGGCCTCGAGGAACAGGTAAAACATCAAGTGCAAGAATTTTTGCAAAATCTTTAAATTGCTTAAAAAGTGAAAAATCTACAACCATGCCTTGCAATAAATGTGAATTATGTAAGGGGATTAGCTCTGGTAATGCATTAGATGTAATTGAAATTGATGCCGCTTCTAATACAGGTGTTGAGAATATTCGTGAATTAATTGAAAGGTCTAGATTTGCACCAGCAAAAGCTCGCTGGAAAGTTTATGTCATCGATGAATGCCATATGCTTTCAACTGCAGCCTTTAATGCACTTCTAAAAACCCTAGAAGAACCTCCCGCGCAAGTCGTTTTTATCCTTGCGACAACAGATCCGCAACGCGTTTTGCCTACAATTCTTAGTAGATGTATGCGCTTTGATTTCAGAAGAATCGCTTTAACTGATTTAGAAAAGCATTTAATGAGTATTGCTAAAAAAGAGGAAATTTCAATCAACGAAGAGGCAATATCATTAATTGCAAAGCATTCTCAAGGAGGGTTAAGAGATGCTGAAAGTTTACTTGATCAAGTAAGTTTACTTCCTCCCCCTATAACTCAATTAAATATCATTAATTTGATCGGGGCTGTACCAGAAGAAGAATTGATAATATTAGCTAAATCTTTACTAAATAAAGATCCTAATTCTATTCTAAATATTTGTAATAATCTAATTAATAAGGGAAAAGAGCCAATTGCAATATTACATGGAATAGCATCTATATTAAGAGACTTAGTTGTCACAAAAATTACCGACCAGCCAACAAATTTATGTAATATTTCGCAAGAGAATAGTAAAAGTTTAAAAGACTTAGCAACTTCGATCAATCTTGATCAAATACTCAGTCTACAAGCTCAATTAAAAGGATCAGAAAACCATATAAGACACAGTAATCAACCAAAATTATGGTTAGAAATTAATTTGCTTGGAATGCTTTCAAATAGCAATTCCAAAGAAATTAACAGAATAAATAAGTCCTTTTTAAAAACAAAGATATCAGATGATTCTCAGCCAAAAAATTCAAATAATTTATTAAAAAATATAGATTCTAATACCAACATAAAACAAATCAAAAGAACAATTGCTGAAGAAGAGTCTCAAACAAGTCAAAATTTGAATCTTGATGATATATGGAAACAAGTCATAGCAATGTTAGAGCTTCCTTCAACAAAAATGCTACTTTCACAACAAGCTAAGTTAATAAGTTTGAACTCTGACTCTGCTGAAATAGCAATTTCAGAAAAATGGATAAATATGATTCAAAGTCGAAAAAATCTTATTGAAGATGCTTTTTATAAAGCGAGAAGATCATCAACTAAAGTTATTTTAATACAACACAAAGAAAACTTATCCAATCACAAAAAAGATGAAACTCCCACTCAAAAAATAAAACAAAAACATGAATTTAAAACTGATAATGAGCTAGAAAAAAATCATATCAAAGAAAGGAAAGTAGAACAAATAATCAATAAAGATACAAACTCTATTGATCAAAAAGCTAAGCAATTTGCAGACTTCTTTAATGGAGAAATTGTCGATCTTGAATAAGTAGATTAACTTAATCATGAGCCAACATGATCAGTTTTTTCCCATATTAAAGTCTTACGAAATAATGACATTTTCAAAACTATAAAGGGAATAACAATAAACCAATGAGCAAGATAAATTGTTGCTCCAAATATATTAATAAAATTAGGAGATGGTACTCTTGGACCTTCACTATTTTGAGAACATCCTTTCCAAAAAGCTAAACTAGAAATACCGAATGCAACTATAGATATTGGCCAATATAATGGCATCTCAACTAAAATAAGTGATACAATAAAATCTATAAATGATACAACTGGTAAAACATATTGCAACAAGAAAAAACAAGATAAATCTATTTTCTTAAAGTTTGATAAGCGTTTTGAAATCAATAAGGGCCAGTAATCAAAAAACCTTTGTAAACCACCCTCAGCCCACCTTTTTCTTTGTCGAAATAAAGCTGGTAATGATTCAACTGCTTCCTCTTGAATAGGTGGATCCCACATTATTACTATTGGCGATCGGGTTAATAAAAACCGGAAACTTAAATCTAAATCATCCGTGATAGTTTGTTCATTAAAGCCTCCACAAGATTCAAGAACTTTTCTATTAATTAATTGTCCATTACCTCTTAACTCCGAAACACCACCACAAGCAAGTCTACCCCTTTGAATAACAGCATCCATTGCCATCTCCATTGCTTGAAATGAAGCAATTGGACTCAACTCACAATTCACAACTGATTTTCTTAGCTGCACAGCAGACCATCCCCCATGCAAAGCAAGAGCTATTGCTCTAAGTAATACATTGCTCTGTAGTTGTGCGTCCGCGTCAAGAATAAATAACCATTCTCCATCAGTTTTATTCAATACAGAATTCAGAGCTCCTGATTTACCACCACCACTCATCAATGGTCGACTTAAAATATTGATTCTTGAGAAACTTATACGTAATTTGTGTAATAAATCAGATGTTCGATCTTGACTTCCATCATCAATTATCCATAGAGAAAGTTTCTCCTCTGGATATTCAATTGATAAAAGTCTTGAAACCAGTCTCTCTATTACATTTTCTTCATCACGTGCTGCCACCAAAACATCAATTTTAGGAAGGGTATCAACAAATTTTTCATCCTTGATTAGATACTCTTTTGGTAATTGATAATTCTCCCTACGATCTTGTAAAACAACAATTAAACCATACCCACCCAGTAAGACAGCCAAAGTAATTGAAAGCAATAAATTCTTGCTAGGGTCCATTAAATGAGGAAAAATTCCTGCCAAAGCGCAGAAAATCAAAAACACTATTGATTTAATGCGTCGGTTTTCTCCACTGATTTTGGCTAAAGCCATGGAGTAATCCTTTTATCAACAAGTGACTCTAAGAGGCTTTCATCACTAAGGCAAAAATCCATATTTAGTTTTCGGATAATAATGAGAAAGAATTTGCTTTGTAGTCCATCCATTTTTTGCTAACTCTATAGCCCCAGCCTGAGACATTCCTGCACCATGGCCAAAACCTCCACCAGAAAAAAGCCATTTACCTTCTTTAATTTCTTTAACAACAAATAATGTGCTTGGTAATTGTCTAAGAACACGTCGAATGTCATCAAGTTTAAGCAAAATTCCTGGGCCAGTCTTTCCGTCAATTTGCAATAAAGTGACTCTCCCACTACTTCCTCTACGTACAACCTCAATTTTATTTGGATAAAAAGAACGACTAACCTTTTGAGCTCGATTGAGCTGTTGAAATATCTGAGAGGACTCTATTGTTCTTTCCCATCTAAAGAGAGGATGATCAGAACCAAAAGCATCAGACTTAGAAAATAAAAAAGATTTCAAATATTTTTCATTTGATAGAGGTAATTTAACGCTACTGGTCCAATTTTTTGGGCCATCCAAGCGCATTTGCAAATAAGGAACTTTATTGATTGACCATGCTTCATCAACCGAGGCCATTACTCCACCATTTGTCGCGTGATAAACAGTGTTTATTGGCTTTTTATTCCAAGTAAGAATTTTTCCAGCAGTTTTTTTTATAGCTGTTTTAATTGTTTGATTGGCATTAGAGGGATCCTTGTAAACCTGACATTGGGTATCTCTGCAAAGGTTGTATCCATCAACTTTAAATCTATGGCTATTAGCCAAAGCCCATGTTCTAGCGAGCACCGCCTGGGCTGCAAGTGCTGCTGCAGGTGAATTGGCGCCAATTTCGTAAGGAACTACTCCTGTTAAATACCTTTCAATCGGAACATGCTCAACTAAAGTCCAACTACCATATGCATCTGCCTGGATAGAAAATGGACCCATGTATATTCCCTTCTCCCAGCGCAATCCATCGGGGGCATGCAAAGAAATAGGACCTGTGAGGGCAATCTTTCGATCATTTACATTCAAATAAGGTAAAACAGTCTTTGCAACTTGTATTTTTTGGTAAGTTGACTTGATGGATGGAGGAATGGGGATATCTCCTGCCACCCAAACCTCCCAATCAAACGGATGAGCAATAGTTGATTCAATACCTTTTTCTTTTAAATCATTTGCCAATCTTTCAGCAGACTCGAAACTTGCGAAGGGACCAATTTTATGACGAATAAATACTTTTGGATCTAATAATTGTTGTGCTCGCCAACCAATATTAATTTCTTTAGCCCTTCTAATAACTCCATCAGCATCTTTCAAAATCAAGTTTCTACCATTACTTACAAGCTTTAAAGATGGCGAATTTTGATCATTAATGATTTCCTTACCTAGATATGGCTCTATCCCAACAAGCAGAACATTTTTTTCCGTACTTATTAAAGGCGTTTCAGGAGGAGCTTCATGAGTTTTAAAAAACTTAACTTTGCGAGGATTCGCATTACTTACTTGATTTGAATAATGCACACCAATCAAGAGAAAGAAACCCAAAACAAAAAAACTCTTTTGAGCCTGTAAATAACTTTTAATCACAACAAAAATCTCATTCCAGCAAGAATTTAATAATTTTGGGTTGGCTTAAGTGAGCTCAAGGACGTATTCTTATAGACTAACTATGCTTTTTCAATGCCAAAGCTCAAGACCCGCAAAGCTGCTGCAAAGCGGTTCAAAGCAACAGGCACTGGCAAGTTCATGAGACGTCGTGCATTTCACAATCACTTACTCGACCATAAGAGCCCTAAATTAAAAAGGCACCTTAAAACAAAAGCAGTCGTAGACGAACGTGATGCAGAAAACGTAAGCCTTATGCTTCCCTATGCTTAAGACTGCTTAAGAACGTTTATTAGTTCAATTTCTTGATTTCTGATTATTAATTATGGCACGCGTTAAAAGAGGAAATGTTGCTAGAAAACGTAGAAACAAAATCCTTCGTCTAGCCAGAGGATTTAGAGGAGGGAATGGAACTCTTTTCCGAACTGCAAATCAAAGAGTAATGAAAGCTCTTTGTAACGCCTACAGAGACAGAAGAAGAAGAAAACGTGATTTCAGAAGACTTTGGATTGCAAGAATTAATGCAGCAGCAAGATTAAATGGATTAAGCTATAGCAAGTTTATCGGTGGGTTAAAAAAAGCAGATGTAAGAATCAACAGAAAAATGCTGGCTCAATTAGCAGTTACAGATCCTAAAACATTCACAAATATTGCAGTTAATTCAAAAAATTAAATATGCTTTAATAGTGTTTGTCTTATTGAAAGTTATGAATGAATGATTAATTAAAATAAAAGAATAAAGAAGAAATTCGAAAAATTTAAAATATTCTAATAATAAATAATTACTATATAATCAGGAAATTAGTAATTGAGTTTTAGGCAATGATAGTTAATCTTCCTCAAAGTTATTTAATAGGCCTCTGTTTGCTTTTAGTAATTATTGCTATTTTAGTTGGAAAACAACTATATCAAGTAAGAAAAGATGAAATGAAGCTAATAAAATTAGAGAAAGAAGATACAAATACAAAAGAAGATTCAGCTAAAATGTATGAATTAGCGTCTGTTCAATTAAAGAAAAGATTATATCCTCAAGCTACTTCAACTTTAAAACAAGCGTTAAAGAAACTTGATGGCGAACCAGAAGAAGCTAAAGCACTTATAGAAAATGCACTAGGTTTTGCACTGGCTGCTCAAAATGATTTCAAATCAGCGGTGATTCATTACAAAAAAGCATTAACCGCAAAATCTGAATATCCAGTCGCACTTAATAACCTTGGTTTTGCTTATCAACGTTTGCTCAAAGAAGATGAAGCTTATAAAAATTATCAAGAGGTTTTAAAGCTAGATCCTAATAACAAAACAGCGATCTCTCAAATTAAAAGACTTGACCGTATAATTGGAAAAGACAAAGATCAATTATTTAATAAAAAAGGCTTCTAAATCATTCTTAATTCATCATATTTTGACTTATGCAAAAAACAAATCAATTTCTCAAAATAGGCAATAAAGAGTTCAAAAGTAGGCTTCTTGTTGGAACTGGTAAATACTCATCCCTAGAAGTGATGCAAAAAAGTCTATTAAATACAAAATGTGAAATAGTTACTGTCGCTGTTAGAAGAGTTCAAGGACTAGAACACGGACATAAAGGATTAATGGAATCAATAGACTGGAAAAGTATATGGATGCTCCCAAACACTGCAGGATGCTCAAATGCGGAAGAAGCTATTCGAATAGCAAGACTTGGAAGAGAATTAGCAAAGTTAGCAGGTCAAGAGAATAATAATTTTGTCAAATTAGAGGTTATTCCTGACACAAAATATTTATTGCCCGACCCAATTGGAACTTTAAAAGCAGCCGAGCAATTAGTTAAAGAAGGATTTACTGTTCTTCCATATATAAATTCTGATCCATTAATTGCAAAACAACTTGAAGAAATTGGATGTGCAACTGTTATGCCTCTTGGTTCCCCCATCGGATCTGCTCAAGGAATAAGAAATGCTGCAAACATTGCAATGATTATCGAAGAAGCTCGAATCCCAATAATTATTGATGCAGGTATTGGAGTTCCAAGTGAAGCAGCTCAAGCATTGGAAATGGGTGCTGATGGGGTTTTAATCAATAGTGCAATTGCTTTAGCTAAAAACCCGATTCTTATGGCTCAAGCCTTTTCTAAAGCGACTGAGGCTGGCAGGGATGCTTATCTATCTGGAAGACTCCAAGAGAACCCACTTGCCCATCCGAGCTCTCCAGTAGATGGAGTTATTTCAAACAATTAGAGTAATTCGTTAAAAATTAGTAACGTTATAAGCTAAGAAACAAAAAAACATGGCAGTCACTAGAGAAAGTCAAGGCAGGCTTAACGTTTTTGCAGATGAACCAAAAATTGAAATTCTTACAAAAGAAAGCAGTGGCAACAAAGGTTCTTGGCTTTTTACCCTTGCTGGAGTTATCCTTGTAATTGGGCTTATCGCATATTCTTTAACAATCAAGTGAAACCCTTGTAGTAGCTTGAATAATATGAGCATTTGCTCTGTCTTTTGGAGTTTAGAGTGAAAGTTTTCGTTCTTGGTGGTGACGGCTTCTGCGGATGGCCTTGTGCAGTAAATCTTGCTGACAAGGGTCATGATGTATTCATCGTGGATAATCTTAGTCGTCGAAAAATCGATATAGACCTTGAAGTTGAATCCTTAACGCCAATCACAAGTATTGGTGAAAGGATTCAAGCTTGGTCTGAGATAGGTGGAAAACCTATTCAATTTATTCATTTAGATCTTGCATCTGAATATCAAAAGCTTTTAGATCTTTTGATCGAGGAAAAGCCTGATTCAATAATTCATTTTGCTGAACAGCGTGCTGCTCCATATTCCATGAAAAGCAGCGCAACCAAAAGATATACAGTGGATAACAATGTGAATGGTACCCATAATTTACTCGCTGCAATTGTTGAATCTCAATTAGATATTCACATTGTTCATCTTGGGACAATGGGGGTTTATGGCTATGGTTCCCATAGAGGCGCAACCATTCCTGAGGGTTACTTAAAGGTTGAAGTACCACAACCAGATGGCAGTCGTTTTGAAGAAGAAATCCTTCATCCAGCTAGTCCTGGGAGCGTTTATCACATGACAAAAACGCTCGATCAATTGCTCTTTCTTTACTACAACAAAAATGACCTGATCAGAATCACTGATCTTCATCAAGGAATTGTATGGGGAACAAATACTGATGTCACAAGCCGTGATCCACGACTCACTAATCGATTTGACTATGACGGTGATTACGGAACAGTATTAAATCGATTTTTAATGCAAGCTGCCATTGGATATCCATTAACAGTCCACGGCACTGGTGGACAAACCAGAGCATTTATTCATATACAAGATTCAGTAAAATGTGTTCAGCTGGCACTGGAAAATCCTCCGGAAAAAGGTGAGAGGGTGAAAATTTTCAACCAAATGACGGAAAGTCACCAAGTCGGGGAATTAGCTAAAAAAGTAGCCTCTCTCACTGGAGCAAAAATTAATTATCTTCCAAACCCAAGAAACGAAGCGGTCGAAAACGATTTAATAGTTGATAATCGATGTTTTATTGAGCTTGGATTAGATCCCACAACTCTGGATAATGGACTTTTAGCAGAAGTTGTTGATGTCGCGAAAAAATTCTCCAATCGATGCGATCTAAAACGAATACCTTGTGTATCTGCATGGACATCAACCCAAGCAAAGGCAATAAATAAATCCTAAACCTAACTAGTACAAAATCTTGAAAAGACTCGTTCAGTGAAAATAGCTTTTTTTACAGAAACTTTCCTCCCTAAGGTTGATGGGATAGTCACGCGTTTAACAAAAACAATTCAAAATTTAGTTCAATCAGGTGATGAGGTTACCGTTTTTTGTCCAGAAGGCTGTCCATCAAAATATATGGGTGCAAAAGTTGTAGGGGTCCCCGCGATGCCATTACCCTTATATCCAGAACTGAAATTAGGGCTTCCTGGCCCAGGTGTTTCAGATGAATTAGAAAACTTTAAACCTGACCTCATTCATGTTGTTAACCCTGCTGTACTTGGATTGGGTGGTATTTGGCTAGCTAAAACAAACAATGTTCCACTAGTAGCTAGTTACCATACTCATTTACCTAAGTATTTAGAGCACTATGGCATGGGTATGTTAGAACCGCTTTTATGGGAATTGTTAAAAGCTGCGCATAATCAGGCAACTCTAAATCTATGTACTTCAACTGCGATGGTGAAAGAACTATCGGAAAAAGGAATTCAAAATACTGCGTTATGGCAAAGAGGAGTTGATACAGATATTTTCAGGCCAGAACTAAGAGATGAACAAATGAGAAGACGTCTTTTAGGAAACTTTAGCGATGAAGGATCTCTATTGATATACGTAGGAAGACTCTCAGCTGAAAAACAAATTGAGAGAATTAAACCTGTACTTGAAGCACTACCAAGCACTCGACTAGCCCTTGTTGGAGATGGTCCATATAGACAACAATTAGAAAAAATTTTCCAGGGAACCTCTACTACCTTTGTGGGATATCTAAGTGGGAATGAATTAGCAAGTGCTTATGCCTCTGGTGATGCTTTCTTATTTCCCTCAAGTACAGAAACCCTTGGGTTAGTGCTTTTAGAAGCAATGGCAGCTGGATGCCCAGTCGTAGGAGCAAATAAAGGTGGAATCCCAGATATCATTTCAGATGGAGAAAATGGATGTTTATACAATCCTGATGCAGATGATGATGGGGCTTTAAGTTTGATAGAGGCTACAAAAAAATTATTGGGCAACGAAATAGAACGCACTGAGATGAGACAGGCAGCTCGTTCAGAAGCTGAGAGATGGGGTTGGGCAGGAGCTACTAAACAATTGAGAAGTTATTACAATGACGTTTTAGACAAAAAACAATCAAATATCGCTGCTTAGTTTTTACGCTGCATGAGGTGGTGGCGTTGGGGAATCAAATGATTGCAGAGGTAATACCAAAGTTGCCCATGTAGAAAGTTTTGCAGGCCTTTGTTTCTTAGGCTGTCGAACACCAAATGGAACTCGAACAACATTAGTTCCAGCAACTTGCAAAAGTTCTCCTTTATTTAAAACAGATTCAAAGCAATTAGAAAAAGAAGGCAAGGAAACATCATCCTTTTTTGTCATTTGATCTGGAAAATCAAAAGATGTTTTTTTGGTCATTTGGTCCCCATAAAATTTAAAGCTGCGGCAAAAATTACTAGAAAAAATTGCAAAACAGCCGAAAATAACCAATAAATTGGTTTTCGCTTGAAATTTAACTAATAAAACAACTTTTAACCAGTCTTCAAATAGAATTAGTATCTTCTAAATCTTGAACTGAAGGACAACTACATATCAAATTCCTGTCTCCATAAGCATTATTAATACGTGAAACTGATGGCCAAAATTTATATTTTTCCTGACTGTTCAAAGGGAAAGCGGCTTCTTTACGAGAATAAGGTCTATCCCAATCATCGGATGTAACTGTGTTTAAAGTATGTGGAGATTGTTTTAAAGGATTATTAGTAGGATCACTCTTTCCTAATTTGATTTGTTCAATTTCTTCTCTTATTCCAATCATCGCCTCACAAAAACGATCTAATTCAGACAAACTTTCACTTTCTGTTGGTTCAACCATCAAAGTGCCAGCGACAGGCCAACTGATTGTTGGAGCATGAAAACCATAATCCATCAATCTCTTAGCAACATCCTCAACTTCTATACCTAACTGACTCTTTAAAGGTCTTAAATCTAATATGCATTCATGAGCTACCAAGCCATTGGGATCTTTAAATAAAACTGGATAATAAGGATCAAGTCGTTTTGCTAAATAATTAGCAGAGAGGATAGCAATTGAACTTGCTTTGCGTAATCCATCTTTACCCATCATACGTATGTACATCCAACTAATAGGCAATATTCCAGCGCTGCCAAATGGAGCTGCTGAAACTGCTGAAATAGCCTTTTCTCCTCCACACTTAACAACTGAATGCCCAGGAAGATAAGGAGCTAAATGGCCTGCAACAGCTATGGGACCTACGCCTGGGCCTCCTCCTCCATGAGGGATAGAAAAGGTTTTATGAAGATTTAAATGGCAGACATCTATGCCATAAGATCCTGGCCTGCAAATACCTACTTGAGCATTCAGATTTGCACCATCCAAATAAACCTGACCGCCCTCTTGATGAATGACTTGGCACATTTCACGAATCTTTGGCTCAAATACTCCATGAGTTGAGGGATAGGTAACCATCAATGCAGCCAAATTCTTTGAATAAATCTTTGCTTTATTTCTTAGGTCTTCCAAATCAACATTGCCGTATTCATCACATTTCACCGAGACAACTTTAAAACCAGACATGACCGCGCTAGCTGGATTTGTACCATGGGCGCTTGTTGGAATCAAGCAAATATCTCTATGCTCCTCACCACGAGACTGATGCCATGAACGTATTACAAGCAAACCAGCAAATTCTCCTTGGGAACCTGCATTTGGCTGAAGAGAAACTCCCTGAAAGCCAGTTAAAGTAGACAGCCATCTTTCAAGGTCATTAATTATTTCCTGGAAACCAGCTAATTGAGTGGGAGGAGCAAAAGGATGAATAGAAGAAAACTCGCTCCATTCAATTGGTAAAAGTTCAGCAGCTGCATTCAATTTCATAGTGCAACTCCCCAACGGAATCATTCCTTGCACGAGAGAAAAATCTTTCGATGCTAAAAAGTGAATGTATCTCATTAAATCAGTCTCACTTTGATATTGATTAAATACCAATTGTTCAAGCCAAGGTTTTTCGCGAAGTGGGATATCTTTTAGTGAATCATTTTCATTAATAATCTTAGGAATATCATGTACATTTTTTCCTTTAATTTTTGCAAGTATTGTATACAATTTATAAATTTCTTGATCACAAGTTAATTCATCGAAAGTTACACCAAAACCATTTGCATTCTCAACATCTGATCCAATAGGCAGAACTCTAAGATTATATCCTTCTTCAGAAGCTGACTGAATAACTTTTGATGCTTCTGGACAATATATGTCAATACTATCAAACCCTGAATATTTATCTGAAGGATATTCAAGATTACTTAAAATATATTCAAAATCTGACCTATATTTAAGGATCTTGTTTGCAATTTTCTTAAGACCACTTGGACCATGATGAACTGCATAAAAAGAAGAAAGAATAGCCAATAAAACTTGGGCTGTGCAAATGTTACTTGTTGCTTTATCCCTTCGAATATGTTGCTCTCTTGTTTGCAGGGCAAGTCTCAAAGCTTGATTGCCCTCTACGTCAACTGATTGGCCGACAATCCTACCTGGTATTTGTCTTTTATATATTTCTTTAGTTGCAAAAAAAGCTGCATGTGGTCCACCACATGCAATAGGTACTCCAAATCTTTGCGCACTTCCAACAACAATATCAGCGCCAAATTCACCCATAGGTTTAATCAAAACTTGAGCCAAAGGATCAATTGAGATGGTTACAATTGCATCAAATTTATGAACTTTCTTAATTACTGAGGTTGGGTCCCAAATACGACCATTTTTTCCAGGTAACTGAATAAGTATTCCGAAGACATTATTATCAATTTCAAAATTATTATTATCAAAGAACTCCAGTACAATTCCCAGTGGTTCACATCGAGTTTTTAAGACGTCAAATGTTTGAGGCAAAATCTCTTGATCTACTAAAAATTTATTAGCATTTTTATTTTTTCTAACAGCTAAACTCAAACTTATTGCCTCAGCTGCCGCAGTTGCTTCATCAAGTAAAGATGCATTTGCTATAGGCAAGCCTGTTAATTCACTTATTAAAGTCTGAAAATTAAATAAAGCTTCTAATCTCCCTTGAGATATTTCTGCTTGATAAGGAGTATAAGCTGTGTACCAATTGGGATTTTCTAGAACATTTCTTTGTACAACTGGAGGTATGAGTGTCGAATGATAACCCAGACCAATCAACGATCGATTTTCAATATTTTTCTTGGAAATAATTTTGATTTCTTTCAACGCTTCATTTTGATCACACCCACATGAAAGAGAAACACCATTTATTTCTGAATCAAAGATTTCATCAGGAATTACAGAAGATATGAAATCTTCCATATTTTCAAAACCAAGATTTTGAAGCATAAAAGCTTCGTCTTCGTTGGTTGGACCTAAATGGCGAGACTTAAAAGTGAAATCCTTTAATTCTGCTTTTGACATGAGCTTGTTCTCAAGCACAAGCAAGTAAAGTTATTGGAGGGAAGGCCACTGTAGAGAAAAATTTCCTGATTTGTTGTAAGAAAAAATTATTAAGTAAAATTCTACGGAGCAATTTTCTTTGAATAAGTTTCAGAATCCATAAGCTCTTGTAATTGATCAGGGTGATCAGGACGAATTATTAATAGCCATCCTTCGCCATGAGGATCATTTTGAAGTTCCTCAGGGCTTGCTAACACAGAATTGTTTCTATGGATAATGTCTCCACTAACTGGAGCATACATATCTTCTACAGCCTTTACTGATTCCACTGAGCCAAAGCTCTCTCCTTTAACTATTGAAGTCCCTTCATCTGGTAAATCAACAAAAACGATATCTCCTAACTGATCTACCGCAAATTCACTGATGCCAATTCGAACTAATTCATCATCAGCAAAAGCATATTCATGACTGTCAGCAAAACGAAAATGATCTGGGAAGGAAAAAGCCATTGCGTCAAAACTAAAAACGCTTAATCATTCTGGGGCAATTTGATGAATCCTGCCTGAAATAAATTGGATAATGCATGAATCAAAGCAATTTTGACATGAGAGCGATGGGATCCTCCTTGAATAAATAGATCAAATGGAGGTTTCATAGGCGCATCAGCAGAAAATTCACTCGTACTACCATCTACAAAAGTTCCTCCAGCCATGACTAAGTTATTTTCATAACCTGGCATTGGAGCCGGTATTGGATCAAGAAAAGATCCAATAGGTGATTTTTCCTGAAAAGACCTACAAATAATTTGTAAAATTTCTGGATTGCCTATTCTTACTACTTGGATCAAATCAGTTCTCATAGAACCTGGTGTTGGCAAAACTTGAAAACCCAATTCGCTAAACGTACTTGAAACAATCTCAGCACCTATAAGGGCCTCTGCAACCATTTGAGGCGCAAGAAAAAGTCCTTGTAAAATAGTTCTATTTAAATCAAAATTAATACCACCCTCAGATCCAATACCTGGAGCAGTTAAGCGGCAACATGCTTTATCAACTAAATCAGCTCTCCCCGCAATATATCCACCAGTAGGAACTATAGTTCCCCCTAAATTTTTTATTAAAGAACCTGCAATTAAATCTGCCCCAACTGTCGTCGGTTCCTTAGTTTCGACAAATTCTCCATAGCAATTATCAACAAAACAAATACACTTCGGTTGAATTTTATGACATAAATAACAAATCTCTTTAATAACCTCAATACTCAAAGATGGACGCCATGTATAGCCACAACTTCGTTGTATAAAAATTAATTTTCTAGGAATATGTAAAGCTTTTTCTAAAGCTACAAAATCTATATTTCCATCATTTTTTAAAGATATCTCTTCATAGTTAATTCCAAATTCAATCAAGGATCCTTGACCATTCCCCCTCAATCCAATAACTTCTTCAAGTGATTCGTAGGGCCGTCCAGTAACAGATAACAAATCATCTCCTGGTCTTAAGACACCAAACAAAGATGAGGTAATGGCATGCGTGCCGCTAACAAACTGAAGCCTTACCGCTGCTTTTTCAGCTTCTAAAACATCTGCAAAAATTTTATCAATTATGTCTCTCCCTAAATCTCCATGTCCATATCCTGTTGCCGATGCAAAATGTTGAACGTTTAGATGAGAGTCAGAAAAAGCTTTTAATACTTTTTCTAATTTAAGTGTGATACTGTCAGTCTTTTCTTGTATAGATAAGTATAATTTTTTTTCTATATTATTAACAAAATTTTTAGCGGATTTTTTTAACATATGATTTTCAATTAAGCATCAAGAAGTTTTATACAATTAATCTGAAAAAATAATTTCTAATTTTTCTTGATCTTTAAGTAATAAGCCTCTTTGCCGAAGATTCTCCAAAAAGTCATCTGCACCTTGCAAATTATTGGTATTTAACAATTTATTAGTTGCATGTAAATCTAGCAATTCACCATCAAGTTCCTCCGCTGTGTAATCTTTTAAACCCGCCATAACTGCTTCAAATCTGTCTCTTCGCTGCTTTTTACTTACTGGATAAGCTGCCATTACTTGTTCTCTACACATTCTCCATGACCTTCCTTTACATAAATAGTCAGACAACGCAGCACTTAGTACAGGGGCCTCAGCTTCCTCAATAAACCAATCAAAGGAGGAAGGTAAAGATGCTAAACCAACAAAAATCTCAAAAAAGTCACCTGCAGACAGGGGATTATTGTCATTGCCTTGAACAGCGATAGCTGATTCTTGAAGCGATCTATGCAACTCAGGATGAACACTCAATATTTGACTTTCTATATTTTCTAACCCTCGAGAAAGTACTTGATTTACCTTCCCTAAAGCAAAAAATACTTCAGGGCTTGGCGATACAAGTTTTCCATTTCGTAGATTTGAGATTTGAGAGCTATGTACCCTTCCCAGATCCAAGCATTCGGCCAAAGCAGGAAGAACTTTATGAGACCAGCCATTGCGCTCATGCCATACATGCACTAGATGAGCCATCGCCCTTCTACCTGCAGTCAATTGATCCCGAAAACTAGAGGTCACAAATCACATTCAAGATTGGTAGATAGACCTGATTAGGATCCTTATCATATATTATATACACCAAGTAGACGGATCACTAATGGTTTCAAGTTTAATCGAGGCTTCGGCTCCATTAAAAAAACCAGTTGCTGCCGATAAAGCTATGGCTGCATCGAAGAAACTCCAAGGGCATGTACCAAGACGTATTCATAATCAAAGGGCTAGAAAAAGATGGGGAACAGTCATATTCATGTTCACAATTCATGCTTTAACTATATTTACTTTGCAGGCTAAATTTTGGAGTTGGCTAGCTTTTGCTGGATTTATTTTTTTGTATTGGGTGACTGCTTGTTTGGGAGTAACCACTGGATATCATCGTCTTCTTTCTCATCGTTCTTTTCAAGTTCCAAAATGGCTTGAAAGATTTTTTGCAACTTGTGGAGCTTTGAGTTGCCAACATGGACCAATTGATTGGGTTGGTCTTCATAGACATCACCATACTTTTTCCGATACTGAAGCTGATCATCATGACAGCAACAAGGGATTTTGGTGGAGTCATATGGGATGGATGTTTGAGAATGTACCTGCCATGAAAGCCGTTCCAAGACTTTCTGGAGATTTAATCAAAGATCCTTACTATCGCTTCTTAAATAAAAATTTTTTACTTTTGCAACTGCCATTAGGCGCGACGCTTTATTTAATTGGCCAATCAGCTGGCGTTGGAGGATGGGCAATGGTCCTTTGGGGAATTCCACTAAGACTGGTTTTTGTTTATCACATAACTTGGCTAGTTAATTCAGCAACTCATTGTTGGGGTTCAATTGCATATGAGAGTGGAGATAATTCCAAAAATAATAAATGGGTGGCAGCGCTTACATTTGGAGAAGGTTGGCACAACAATCATCATGCTTTTCCTAATTCAGCTAAGCATGGCCTTCAACGAAATCAAATAGACCTAACTTGGCAACATATACGTTTCTTGAAATCAATTGGTTTAGCCAAAAAAATTAGACTCCCTGTCGCGTCGTAATATTACTAATAACAAATAAATAGCATTAATTCATTTTCAATCCATGGCTAAGAGAGTTCAAGTTGTTCTAAACGAAGACATAAAAAGTCTTGGCAATGATGGTGACCTTGTTGAGGTTGCTCCTGGCTTTGCAAGAAACTTTTTATTACCTAACAAAAAAGCATTACCAGTTACTCCAACTGTTTTAAAGCAAGTTGAGCACAGAAGAGCAAAACAAGCAGAAAAAGAAGCTGCTAAAAAACAAGAAGCTATTGATTTCCAAACAGCTCTTACAACAATTGGAAGATTTACTGTCAAAAAACAAGTAGGAGAAGATGGAGTTTTATTTGGAACAGTGACAAATGGAGATGTAGCAGAAGTTGTAAAAGAAGCCACCAAAAAAGATATAGACCGTAGAGATATATCTGTCCCTGAGATACATGGTGTTGGGAAATATAAAGTGCAAATCAAGCTTCATAACGAAGTAAATGCTGAGATAAACCTTGAAGTTACAAGTTACTAATAGTTGCATCTTTGCCTGAACAAGCCAAAGTAGGTGTCCTTGTCCAAAAAGCAATAAATGATAAGCACCCCCTCTTCAAATAACGGGGATTTTTCAAAACAAGGTATAGATTTCGGAGCTTTTAATAACTCCAGGATTGAAAAGCCTCGTTTTGAAGCTCAACCTGACCAAATACCACCACAAAATTTGGAAGCAGAAGAATCTGTTCTTGGTGGAATTTTATTGGATCCTGATGCGATAGGAAGAATAGCTGATTTGCTACAAGTTGAAGCTTTTTACACATCTGCTCATCGAGAAATATATAGAACAGCATTAATGCTTCATAGCCAAGGCAAGCCTACAGATTTAACAGCAATGAGCGCTTGGCTTGCCGATACAAATTCTTTAGAAAAAGTGGGAGGCAACAACCGATTAGTTGAACTGGTTGAGAGGGTGACATCTACAGCCTCAATCGAACAAGTTGCTAAATTAATCAGCGACAAATTTTTGCGCAGACAATTAATTAAATCTGGAAATGATGTAATCAAATTAGGCTTTGATCAAAGCCTTCCAATGGAAGAAGCCATTGATCAAGCTGAACAAAAGATCTTTGCTATTAGCCAAGAGCAACCATCCAAAGGTTTAACACCTACTGCCGAAATTCTTACAAGTACTTTCAATGAAATAGAAAGTAGATCACTTGGTACATCCGTAGCAGGCATACCTGTTAATTTTTACGATCTGGATGCAATGACACAAGGACTACAGAGGAGCGATCTAATAATTGTCGCAGGAAGACCAGCAATGGGAAAAACTTCAATTGTTCTTAATTTGGCTAAAAACGTAGCTCAACTTCATGACCTACCTGTTTGTGTCTTTAGTCTTGAGATGAGTAAAGAGCAACTAACTTACAGACTGCTATCAAGCGAGGTAGGCATTGAAAGCAGTCGATTAAGAACGGGACGTTTGCAACAAGATGAATGGCCATTACTTGGTCAAGGTATTAATACACTTGGTCAATTACCAATCTTCATTGACGACAAACCAAATTCAAGTGTTCTTGAGATGAGGTCCTTATGTCGTCGCCTAATTGCTGAACAAGGTAAAGAGCTGGGACTAATTGTGATTGATTATCTACAACTAATGGAAGGTACTTCACCCGATAATCGAGTTCAAGAAATCTCAAGGATTACTAGAGGTCTGAAGGGTATGGCAAGAGAACTGAAAGTCCCTGTAATCGCTTTATCTCAATTAAGTAGAGGAGTTGAATCAAGAACCAATAAAAGGCCAATGCTTAGCGATCTGCGTGAATCTGGCTCAATAGAACAGGATGCGGACTTAGTTCTAATGATTTACAGGGATGAGTATTACAATCCAGAAACAACTGATAGAGGAATTACAGAAGTTATCGTGACAAAGCACCGAAACGGACCTGTTGGAACAGTTAAATTACTTTTTGAACCCCAATTCACTAGATTTAGAAATCTTGCTGCTTAATTCTTCGAACATTAAATTCCTAAATGCTTAATTGATGATTACCAAACAATCTTCAAATGAAAGTTTTGACGTAATTGTTGTAGGAGGTGGTCATGCAGGCTGCGAAGCTGCGCTGACTTCTGCAAGATTAGGATTGAATACAGCTTTATTTACGCTCAATTTAGATCGAATCGCATGGCAACCATGTAATCCCGCAGTAGGAGGACCAGCTAAAAGTCAATTAGTTCATGAAGTTGATGCGCTAGGAGGGGTCATTGGAAAATTAGCCGATTTAACAGCTCTTCAAAAAAGAGTCCTTAATGCAAGCAGAGGACCAGCAGTTAGAGCATTAAGGGCACAAACAGATAAGCGGTTATATGCTCATGAAATGCTGAAAATCCTTCAAAATACGCCAAATTTAAAAATTAGAGAGGCAATGGTTACTGGGCTAGAAATTGAACATTATCCCAATCAGATTAAAAAAAACACAAAAGGAATTCAAGAAAAAATCGGAGTTATAAAGGGAATTAAAACCTATTTTGGAAGCGTTTTTCATGCGAAAGCAGTTGTAATAACAACAGGAACCTTTTTAGGAGGCAGAATTTGGATTGGCAATCAATCCATGAGTGCAGGTAGAGCAGGAGAGCAAGCATCTGAAGGGTTAACTGAAGAATTACAAAAGTTAGGTTTTACTACTGATCGTTTAAAAACAGGAACCCCTGCTCGCGTAGATAGACGAACTATTGATCTTGACTCACTAGACGAGCAATTAAGCGATGCCTCAGATAAATTCTTTTCTTTTGATCCTCTTTCGTGGAAAAGTGGAGAACAAATGAGTTGTCATATCACGCGAACAACAAAAGAAACTCACCAACTTATTAAAAACAATCTTCATTTAACTCCTATTTATGGAGGTTTTATTGATAGTAAAGGTCCAAGATATTGCCCATCAATTGAAGATAAAATTGTACGTTTTGCTGACAAAGATTCACACCAGATTTTCTTGGAGCCCGAAGGTAGAGATACTCCAGAAATGTATGTACAAGGTTTTTCAACTGGACTTCCCGAAAACTTACAATTAGAACTTTTAAGGACTCTTCCAGGCTTGCAAAAATGCGTAATGCTTCGACCTGCTTATGCAGTTGAATATGACTACATACCAGCCACACAATTAGAAGCAACACTAGAAACAAAAAGAATAAGTGGTTTATTTAGTGCAGGTCAACTCAATGGAACAACAGGATATGAAGAAGCAGCTGCACAAGGTTTAGTAGCAGGTTTAAATGCTGCAAGATTAGTAAATAATAAAGAAGGAATTATTTTTGAGAGAGAGAGTAGTTATATAGGAACTATGATTGATGATTTAGTTACAAAAGATTTAAAAGAGCCATATAGAGTATTAACTAGTAGAAGTGAATATCGATTAATTTTAAGGGGTGATAATGCAGATAGGCGTTTAACTCCAATCGGTTACAAATTAGGATTAATTGATGAAAGAAGGTGGAAAATTTATAATACTAAGCAACAATTAATTGATCAAGAAAAAAAAAGATTAGAAAAAATGCGTATTAAAGAAACTGATATATGTGCAAAAGAAATATATTCCTCAACTGGAACATCTATTAAAGGTTCAATAACACTAGCAAATTTCCTTAGAAGAACAAATATTCACTATAAAGACCTAATAAATTATAAATTAGCAAATAACAGTATTCCTTTAGATGTGGCAGAAGGAGTTGAAATAGATATTAAATATACCGGTTATTTAGAAAGACAAAAAGCTCAAATAAATCAATTAAAGCAGCAAAGTAAAAAGTTATTACCAAAAAATTTAAATTACAATGATATAGAAACACTATCTAAAGAAGCGAGAGAAAAATTAACAATTTCTCAGCCAAAAAGTCTTGGACATGCTGCTCAACTTCCCGGTGTAAGCAAAGCAGACCTCACTGCACTTCTTGTTTGGTTAAAAATAGAGAAAATGAAAAAAGCTGAAAGAAAAGATCCACTACAAATAACAAGCTGATAACAGTGAATTCACATCAATCTCAATTACCTTCACCTGAAGTGATTTGGAAAGCCTCGAAAGAAAATGTTCTCTCAGGGAAAGGAAATCATAAACTCTCTGGAGCATGGCAATTAATGCTATTGGGTGATGGCAGCCCAACAAGACATCTCAAGCTTTTAACAGGGCATGAGGTTGCCATAAAAGTCATATCCATGGACATGGAAAATAATAATCAAAATGGAGTTCCAGAGGAAGTCAATGAACTAGAGCCACCTTTGCTACGAAGACAAGTTTGGCTTACATGTGGAAACTTAACCCTGGCATGGGCAGAAAGCTGGTGGAATTATCAAGAATCAGAAAAACATCTGCAAAATAAGGATCAACCAATCTGGAAAAGCTTGACCCAAGGACGCTCCGAGCTTTTTAGAGAAGTTGATGGCTTGGGATTAGTTAATGCCAAGTGGCTGAAAGAAGAATTTCAAGAAGATGGACCTTTTTGGAGTAGGCATTATCGATTTTTTCGCCAACAAAAAGAATTAACTGTAATCAGAGAAGTTTTCAGCCCAAAGTTAGAAAAATGGTTAGGACCAATACCAAGAAAGGCTTTTTAACAAGAACTAGTATTTTCTTCGACTAGATCTTGGTATGTTTTTTCGTCTTTGAGGAGTTCGCTCATTTTGAAAAGAATCGTTTAACTCGGGTTCATTTTGCTTAGGTTCACTATCTTTTCTTTCCCACTTATTTAATTTAAAAGATTGATCATCTGGCCATTCATCCAGTTCGCCTGAATTGCTTCTCCTTCCTTGAATCTGAGGTGGTAAGGCTTTAGGAGCCCTCAAGGAAATAGCAGTTAAGGGTCTTTTTGTATTGCTTATGCTTTCTCGAAGCGGTTCATCTCCTAAATCTTCATTATCCAACCAATCATCATCTTCTTCAAAAAACCAATCAATTTTCTCTTCCATCCAACGACCAACTTTTTCGAAACTTGCTGAAGTCTCTTTATCTTGCCACCCTCCCCTTCTTTGGCCAGGGCGATTACCTGCAACGCCATCTACAACCTGTTTTCCAGTTTGTATCCATTTATCCATTCTGCGATCAAGGGGTACTCGGGATCGCTGACGAATTTGATTGCGATTGTTATATGAGCTCATCTTTTAAATTTAACGCTTTCAAACCAACAAGTGAAATACCTTAAAGATGAAATTATTCAAAAATTCAAATAACAGTCAATTAAAGAAAAAAATTATTTATGTACTGCTAGAAAAAGGTTGAAATACAAGTACACATTTTTGATCCCAACGACCTCCAAAATAATTATTACAACAACTACGACAAGCGGCGCCTTTCACAATACGTCGATAACTAAAACTTCTTTTACATGAAGGGCAAGTTGCCACCCATTTTGGGATTCTTTTTGATGTGGGGAACGAATGACGAACTGTTACTTGGAAATCTATTTGAGCGGAATTTATCTCTGCCATACGTTTATGAAAATTAGGCCCATGTGCCTCTTCAACTTTTAGGACAAGATCAATCCAGGCATGAATCATTTCATGGCACAAGGTACTCTTCAATGCTTTTTGGGGAAGATACTCTAATACTGGTCTAGACAAAATTATTTCACTAGCTTTAACTCCGAAAAAATTCGTTTTACTTCTATATAACCCAGCCGTAGTGCGCATGCGACCATCACTCCAACGAACAGAGACTTTGGGAACTCCTTTCTCGAGAAGAGAATTCTGAAAATATTGTCTGTTTAATTCAAGGAATAATGGTAAAACAGGTATTAAAGACATTGATGCAGAGAACTCATTAGCTTTATTATTCCGATAACATTCTGTCTGACTATCAATAACAAACAAGCTAATCTCATAGCTAATAAGTCAGACTCTCTAATCAAAAGGAATTACAAACATGGATAGCGCTTTAATCAAAGCAATTGGTTTAAAAGCTCTCTTAGTAGGAGTTGGCGCACTTCTACTTTTTTGGACTTTTAATGCAATCAAACTTGTAATTAGCGCAAGAGGTATTAATCCTCTTGTGAAAAAGTTTTTTGATCAAATAGCTGCCGGACGAATTGATGGTGCCTATAGACTGACTACAAAAGCATATAAACAACATGTAAACAGGCAAGACTTCATCAAATTTTTGGGCGCTTTACAATTGAATCGATATAGAAACTTGAAGTCAGGTCGTCCAAGAATAGAAGACAATCAAATAATGCTCACACTAAGCTTGAAATCAGAAGATAAAAAAAATGAAATGCCACTGGACTTCACTTTCATTAAAATCAACGAAAATTGGCAAATAGATCGTATTGCGAAAGCAAATACATAATGAAACCAAATGTGAGAAGTGATTTCAAACTTGAATCAACATTTTGAACGTGCAAAAGAGCTTAGAGCTTTACTCAACAAAGCAAATTACTCCTACTATGTATTAGATGCACCAGAGATAGATGATTCTGTTTATGATCAATTATATAGAGAATTAATTGAAATTGAAAATAGCTACCCATCTTTAATTACTAATGATAGTCCTTCCCAACGATTAGGAGGCATCCCTTCTAAAGGATTCAAAAATGTTGATCATAATATTCCTCTTCTAAGCCTAGATAATGCTTTTAATGTAAATGAATTAAAAGCATGGTACGCAAAGATCAGAAAATTAATAAGTTCAGACAATAAAAATATCAAGGAAATTGATAATCCAGAACTAATATGTGAATTAAAAATTGATGGAAATGCTATTTCGCTAAGATATGAAAATGGGATTTTAACTAGAGCCGCTACTCGTGGGGATGGAAAAACTGGAGAAGATATAACTAATAACATCAGAACAATTTCTACAATTCCTTTACGTTTATTATTAAAAAATCCACCCTCTTGGATTGAAATCAGAGGAGAAGCTTTCATGCCCAATAATATATTTAACAAACTCAATATTGAGAGAAAAAATACTGATCAACCACTCTTTGCAAATCCTAGAAACTCATGTGCAGGAACATTAAGACAATTAGATTCCAAAATAGTTGCATCTAGAAAACTTGATTTCTTCGCATATAGTATTTTTTTACCAGAAGATTGGGAGCCAGATGATAGCAATTTGAAAAAGCCAAATTCTCAATCTGAATCACTTGAGTTTTTAAAAAGTATTGGCTTTAAAGTTAATACTACATATGAAACAAAAAAAAACTTAAATGAAGCAAATGACTATTACAAGTATTGGGAAATTGGAAAAGATTCCTTAGCCTATGCAACGGATGGAATAGTAGTAAAAATAGATAAATTTGATATACAAAACATCTTAGGGTCTACAAATAAAGCTCCAAGATGGGCCATAGCTGTCAAATATCCAGCAGAAGAGAAAGCTACTAAGTTAAGAAAAATAATTTTCCAAGTAGGTCGCTCGGGTGCTGTAACACCTGTAGCAGAGTTTGAATCGATAGAGCTTGCAGGAACATCTGTGAATCGTGCAACTCTTCATAATGCAAAAAGACTTGCCTCTTTAGATCTTCATTATGAAGACACCATAATTGTTCGAAAAGCTGGGGAAATTATTCCTGAAGTTATTAGAGTTATAAAAGAATTTAGGATAGTTGATTCAAAATTAGTAAAATTTCCTCAAAACTGCCCAGCATGTGATTCAAAGTTAATTCAAGAAGAAAACGAGGCAATAACGAAATGTATTAATTCTGGATGCCCAGCAAAATTAAAAGGTCTTTTACGTCATTGGGTCAGTAAAGGATCAATGAACATAGAAGGATTGGGTGGAAAGATTATTAATCAATTAGTAAATGAAGGATATGTAAAGTCAATCGCAGATTTATACAAACTTGAAATTGATTCTCTTTTAGAACTTGAAAGATTTGGTGAAAAATCTGCAAACAATTTGCTAATAGAGATTAATGAGTCTAAAAACAAAAATTGGCACAAACAGCTCTACGGTTTAGGGATACCTCACATCGGAGAAGCGAATGCTAAATCTCTTACAAAAAACTTTCATAGTATCGAAGAACTTAATACTATTGCGAAGGAGGCACCTGAAAATATATCTAATATTTATGGATTCGGAAATGAGATAAAAGATGCAATAATTACATGGTTTGATGATTCTAATAATCAAACCTTAATTAAAGAATTAAAAGCAATTGGATTTTCGCTAAAAGAGAGCTTAGATTCAAACTACAATTCAAACCAATCAAATGTTTTTCATGGGAAGGTTTTTGTCTTAACAGGAACTTTAGATTCGCTTACAAGAGATGAAGCAAAAGAATTGATAGAAAGTGCTGGAGGAAAAGTCAGCTCTTCAATTAGTAAAAAAACTGATTTCTTATTATCAGGAGAAAAAGCGGGGAGTAAATTAAAAAAGGCACAAGAGCTGGGAGTAAAAATAATTAACGAAAATGAATTTAGGCTATTATTGTAAAAATAAATAGAATTTAAAAATGAATAAGAATCCAATCTTTTCTTTAATCAAAACAGAGTGCGGACGCGCAAAATATGAAGTGCTTGCTTCCAAAAAAGGTATATTTGATCGCATTAGACTTTATTGGTTTATCTTATTTGCAGCGATTGAAGATTGGAATTTAAAAGCTGATGATTAATCTAGTGATTGAGAATCCTTATTTAGTTTTCTTGTTGAACGTAAAACTAAAATAATAACTAAAATAGTCGACAAAATACTAATTAAGCTCCAAATAAGTGAACTAGTATCAGATCTTCCTGATAGTACTTCAGCAAAATTTGAAACTTTGAGTGCTAAAGAACCTAAGCTGCAATATAAAATTGTGCCAGGCAATATACCAATCATGCCAAGAGTAAAATCACGAACTTTTACCTCACTCAAGCCATATGTAAAATTAAGTAAGCCAAATGGAAAAAGAGGAGAAAGTCTTGTAAGCAAAATGACTTTTAGACCCTCGCGTTGAACAGCTTTCTCCATTATTTGAACTTTTGGAAAATTTGAGACCTTTTTTTGAGCCCATTCTTTTAAAAAAGTTCGCCCTAAATAAAAAGTTAAATGAGCTCCAATAAAAGCACCTACAAAAACAACCGAACTTCCAAGCCAGGTGCCATAAAGAAAGCCAGACAACATGGAAAGCCATGAGCCTGGCAACAAAAAAGACACCCAAAAAACATACACCAAAGCAAAAACCAAAATTCCAAAAGGGCTACTTAAAAAAGGAATGAAATTATTAACCAGAGTTTCTAAGTTATAAGACATAGATAGTTTAGTGAGTTCAATCCAATCCCATTAGACGCTCTTTGACTAGGCGGACTTGGGCCTCTGACTCCATTAAGTTTGCTCTGCATTCCTCGACAACCTCTTTGGGAGCTTTATCAACAAAATTCTTATTTGCCAGACGTCCAGAGAGACTTTCTATTTCCTTTTCTGCTTTATTTAAATCTTTTTCAAGCCTTGATCGTAAAGAAGCTATATCTATCAATCCTTCAATAGGAAGAACCACCTCGAGCTCTCCACTTACGCCTGCTAAAGCTTTCATAGAAGGTAATGATTTTGCTTGCTCTGGAGATAATATTTGGACTTCCTTAGCTTTAGTCAAAACAGCAATATCATTAATTGATGTTTTGAGAGTGTTTTGCAAAACTTCCTTACCAGAGACCAACATGACAGGAACTTTTTGAGAGGGTTTCAACCCAGCAACTGCTCGTAAATTGCGAATTAATCTGATAGAGGCAAATAAATCAGAGAAAGAACTCTCTAAATCAATATTCAAGTCTTGTTCATTGAATTTTGGCCAAGGCTGCAAAGCTAGAAATTGATCTTCAGTTAAACCTGTTAATCCATGCCAAAGCTCCTCTGTCAAATGAGGCATTAGAGGATGAAGCATAATCAAAAGATCACTTAAAACTTTGTATAAGATGCTTTTCGCTATTTTTTGATCTAATAATTCATCGGGAGAAAGATTGGCTGCACTATTCAATCGTCGTTTAATTAGTTCTAAATACCAATCACAAAAATCATTCCAAGCAAATTCATATAATCCCTTAGCTGCCTCTCCTAAAGCATAATTTTCATATCTATTAGCGGTCTCACTATTGACTCGAGCAAGTCTTGATAAAATCCACTTATCTGATAATTGCAACTTCGATAAATCATATTTGTCCAAACTTTCATAATCTTGATCCTCAAGATTGATAAGAGCAAATCTAGTTGCGTTCCAAAGCTTGTTAGCAAAATTTCTTGAGGCCTCAACAGTTGCTGATGTTTGGGTTTTACGATCAAAGTCAAGACGTATATCTTGGCCCGCACCGGCAACTTCACGAACCAGAGCAAACCTCAAAGCATCAGTTCCATATCTTTCTATTAGTAATAAAGGATCAATACCATTTCCTGCACTTTTACTCATCTTTCTATTTTGCTCATCTCTAACAAGCCCATGAATATAGACGTCAGAAAATGGCATCTTCTCCGTAAATACTCCAGCCATCATTGTCATTCTTGCTACCCAAAAGAAAATAATGTCAAAGCCAGTTACGAGGGTATTTGTGGGATACCAACGTTGAAAATCAGGATGAGTTTCATCAGGCCAACCTAAAGTGGAAAAAGGCCATAATCCGCTAGAGAACCATGTATCTAGAACATCTTCATCTTGCTCAATTTTGACTGAATCTCCATATTGTTCTCGTGCTAATTTCTTAGCTTCAACTTCTGTTCTAGCGACAATATACGGTGTTTCATTAACAACCCTATTATCTGTTTGACTAATCACAAACCAAGCCGGAATGCGATGTCCCCACCATAATTGTCTACTAATACACCAATCTCTAATATCAGTTAACCAATCTCGATAAACTTTTGACCATCTATTAGGAATAAATTTAGGTTGTCCTTTCTCAAAAAATTCAGAACAACTATTTGCTAAAGGATCCATTTTGACAAACCACTGAGTTGACAGCAATGGCTCGACTGGTACTTTACCTCTGTCAGAGAAAGGCACACTATGTTTATAAGCTTCTATTTTAGTTAACAGACCAATCTCCTTTAAAGAATCAATAACAGCTTCACGAGCTTCAAAACGATCCAAGCCTTCAAATTGACCTGCATTGTGATTCATTGTTCCTTTTTTAGTCATGACTGTTATTTGAGGTAAGTCATGTCTCTGACCTATCTCAAAATCATTTGGATCATGAGCTGGAGTAACTTTGACACATCCAGTTCCAAAATCTTTATCTACATGAGGGTCTCCAATAATTGGAATAGTTCTGCCAACTAGAGGCAAAGTAAGTTTCTCCCCTATGAGATCTTTATACCTTTCATCTGATGGGTTCACAGCAACTGCTACATCGCCAAGCATCGTCTCAGGACGTGTAGTCGCTACTTCTAAGTAACTAATTTGTTTGACGCTTGATCCAGATGATGAGACTAACGGATATCGAAAATGCCATAAATGTCCATCTACTTCTTTCATTTCAACTTCTAAATCACTCACAGCCGAACCAGAGGCAGGGCACCAATTCACTAAATATTCTCCTCGATATATCAATCCCTTTTCATATAAACGAACAAAAGCCTCGGAAACAGCTTTACTCAGCCCCTCATCCAATGTAAATCTCTCTCTACTCCAGTCTACGGAATATCCCAAACGTTTTAATTGATCAACAATTCTTCCACCACTTTTTTCTTTCCATTCCCAAGCTTTTTCCAAAAAAGAAGCTCTACCAAGATCACGACGATTTTTGCCTTCTTCCTTGAGTTGTCGCTCGAGAATAGTTTGAACCGCAATTGAAGCATGGTCTGTCCCTGGAAGACAAAGAACATTATTTCCTTTTAATCTCTTATACCTGACAACTGTATCTATTAAGGCAGTATTAAAAGCATGCCCCATATGCAGACTACCTGTGACATTTGGAGGAGGAATAACTACGGAGAATGGGTCTCCAGGGGCTGCTGGATCAGGTTTAAAAACTCCTTTTTCTTCCCAAGCTTTCTGCCAGCGATTTTCAGTCCCAACTGGATCATATGTTTTAGGAAGCCCTGAGGCTTCAGATAATTTTGTAGTTTTTGCCCGCTCTATCACAGAAAAAAAATGTGTTTAATTTAATTTACTCATTCCAGAGAAAAGTTTTACATCATTCTTGCTTTTCCTAAATTCAAATGTCACTTTTCACGTTCCAAGGAATCGAAACTATTGAGTCATGCCTTTCCCATGCAGCCGAAGATAAAGAAACCTTGTTACTTAAACCGATCGTTTGTAAGGCTTGAACTACATCGTTATCAAGAATTCTCTGATTTCCATCCATTGGCATTATCAAAACTTGCGCTTCTGCAGGATCAGCCATCACATGTAATGACAAATCTTCTAAAGCTCTTTCAAAAAATATTTTTCTCATTCGACTTGTTAAAGGAGAACCCATGGCTTTCGCAAACAATTCCAGGCTTTCTTTATCTCCAGAGAGCCCACAATTTAAACTTAACCAGATTAAAAATTTAACCCAGCTATCAACGCTCCACAGTGGCTGAAAGCTATCTCGCTTACTATAAATTAATTCCATCAATGCGAATTCAAATGCTTTTGCTTGAATAGAAGAGCGAGATATTTGTTCCATAGAAGACATTTTCTCCAACTACAGCCAAACTAGTGTTTATTGTTCATTATCTGTTTATTTGTCATGGATCTGAACGACCCTGAACTTGAGTTCTCCGATCTTGTCTACGCATATCAAAGCTGGATAATTGCTGTAATCAACGATGAAAAATTAAATAGTAAGGAAAAGTTGCTTACAGAAGAAATATCGGATGATGCCTTAAATGCTATGAGATTCTTACCGGGTGAAGTAACTAGCGCAATTGAGACAAGTTTAGCTCGCGTCTATGAAGTTGATTCTGATGAACTCTCTTCGATCTTGTTTCCAGAAGAATAGTATCAATGCTCTAATTGTTTTAAGAAATTATTGTGCTTTTGAAAGTTTTCTAAAGCCTGATCCACATGGAGAAGCTTCTGCCCCTTTTGGCGTGCTAATCAAAAATCCACCTCCACTTAGATCACCAAAATAATTCAGCTTTAGACCTTGAAAAAATAGGACTTGATCTTGGCGAGCATACAAAGTAATCCCATCAGCTCTAGCGAGGGGAACACCATCATTTTTCCCTGGCCTAATTCTTATAAATTTCCATCCTTCTCCACACTTATCATCCATTAGATCAATATGCATAACTCCTGGTGTTCCAGTAAAAGCAGCTTGCCTATTTAACTCTGCTACTGCTGTTGCTGAAATTTTTAATCCAGGACCATTTTGCATAAATAAAGAATAATCTAGATGGGCGATCCAGGGTTCGAACCAGGGACATCCTGCTTGTAAGGCAGGCGCTCTACCGCTGAGCTAATCGCCCATACAATTTTTAGTCCTTTGACTAATTCATTTACTTTATACCTCAAGCTGCTCTGTTGTTGAGAATTAATCATAATTAGATCAACGATTCATAAAAAATCGTTTCTGAGCTTAGTCACAGTCCTCTCAAGACAATTAGCAATGACAAAAACAAACCAAATAAATACAGAAGATAAAATGAATAAACTCCTTGAAGTAGTTTCAGACCTCAGAGATCCAATCAATGGCTGTCCTTGGGATCTAAATCAAACACATCTATCCTTGGTCCCATATGTTTTAGAGGAAGCCTATGAAGTTACTCACGCAATACGAGAAGACAATCCTGATGAATTAAAAGAAGAGCTTGGAGATCTCTTACTACAAATAATTTTGCATGCTCAAATAGCAAAAGAAAAAAACTTATTTGATATGGCAGACATCATTGACATAATCACTAAAAAAATGATTCGAAGGCATCCGCATGTATTTCAAAATAAAGCAAAAGTTAGTATCAAAGAAGTAGAAAAATCATGGGAACAAATAAAGACTAATGAAAAACCATTAAATAATTCAAAAACCCCAATCAGTGACCGATTGAAATTGAAAATAAGACCACAACCTTCTACTAAAGCAGCACTGATTATCTCCAAAAGAGCCTCAAAAAGCGGATTCGAATGGGAAACAATTGATCAAATCTGGGATAAATTATATGAAGAATTAGAAGAATTAAAAGATGCATTAAAAAAAGAAGATACTTCCGAAGCTGAAGCTGAAATAGGAGACGTATTATTCACATTGATAAATATTGCAAGATGGAATAAAATATGTATAGAAGAGGGATTAGCAAAAACTAATAAAAAATTCTTAGAGCGATTAAGGTACATAGAAGAAAATATAGAGGGCGAATTACATTCGAAATCAAAAAAGAAATTAGAGAAATACTGGAAATTAGCAAAGATTAATCTCAATAATTAATATTATAATTATGAAAAATAAACTAAAAACAACCTTAGAATGGCTTGACGAATATCATCAAGGAGTTAGGTATGGATTAAAGGGAAAATTAATACTAGAAGAGTCTAGTCCTTTCCAGAAAATTACCATCTATGAAAGCAAAAGATATGGCAAGGCACTATTACTTGATGATTGCTGGATGACAGCAGAAAAGTCTGAAAAGTGGTATCATGAATGTCTTATTCATCCTGCATTATGTTCTTCTAATCAAATAGATAATATTTTAATTATTGGAGGAGGCGATGGGGGAAGTGCAAAAGAATGTTTAAAATATAAAGCGGTTAAGTATATCGATTTAGTTGAAATCGATATAAGAGTTATTGAATTAAGTCAAAAGTATTTACCTACTATTGGAGGAAATGCATGGTCTGATTCAAGATTAAATTTACAAATCAAGAATGGAATTGATTGGGTAAAACATATAAAAGAGAATTCATATGATGTAATTATTATTGATGGCGCAGATCCTGTTGGACCGGCCACAGGGTTATTCAGCAATTCGTTTCTCAAAGATTGCCAACGAATACTTAAACCAGGAGGGGTTTTAGCAACACAAAGTGAATCGCCAGAATCTTTTCAGGAAATTCATATAAATATTGTCAAAGTTCTTCGTGAAATTTTTGACTACGCAGATCCAATGTATGGATCTGTATCCATATACCCAAGCGGTTTATGGAGCTGGACATTTGCATCTATGGAAAAGCCAAAATATATGTATCCAAAAAAAAGTCGCGTAGAAGAGATCTCCAAAAATTGTCAGATTTGGAGCGAACGATGGCAACAAGGTGCATTTAACACTATTCCTGCATTCATCGAAAGGGAGCTCGCAAAAAAATGACCAAATCCAACCTCAAAGATCTATCACTATTTAATAACGATGGTGCAATATTTATGGGTGCGAAAAGAGGCATCGATCAATGCAGAGTTTCGCTATTAGGTGTTCCTTATGATGGAACTTGTTGCTTTAGACCTGGTGCAAGATTTGGTCCTTCTGCTGTTAGGGAAGATAGTTATGGAATTGAAACATATTGTCCACAATTAAATTTAGATTTAGAAGATATAAACTTTGCTGATGTTGGTTCATTAGATGTTCCCCTTGGAGATGCAAAGTTAACACTCTCTTGTATAAAAGATGCTACAGATATTTTACTTAAAAATAATTTAAAACCTCTTATTATTGGTGGAGAGCATTCAATAACAAGTGGGGTGATTCAATCAATAATTACTAATTATCCTGAATTAATTATGCTTCAATTAGATGCTCATGCAGACCTTAGAGATGAATGGTTAGGTAGTAAATTTAGTCATGCATGTACTATGAGCAGATGTTTAGAAATACTACCGAGCAAAAAAATTTTTCAAATAGGAATAAGAAGTGGAACAAAATCAGAATTTCTTGAAATGAATAAAACTAAAAGATTAATTCATCATACTTTGGGAGAGAATGCAAAATCTTTAGAAGAGGCTCTAAAAAGTTTTAAAGGAACACCAATCTATTTAACTTTTGATTTAGATTGGTTTGATCCATCTATAATGCCTGGAACAGGCACTCCCGAGCCAGGAGGCTATTTCTGGGGAGATTTTGCAGCAATAATAGATGTGATTAAATCTCATAACTTAATTGGTGCTGATGTAGTCGAATTATCTCCCAAATTAGATAACACTGGTATCAGTAGCATCCTTGCTGCAAAAGTTATTCGTTCATTAATTATGTTATTGGACAAATCATCCTAAAAAAGTTTGCATTTCAATTCTCATTCAACTAATACCTTTCCAAAATCGAGTTGTTGATGAACAAATTTTTCAGAAATCTTTGGGAAATTAGGTTCTTTTTTTATCCAATGACCACAAGAAACAAATGAAGATATCTCAGAATGTATTTTTATCTTTCTAAGTTTGCACCATGAAAATGAATCACAATGACTTAAAACACACTGATTACAGCTCCTACAAGATCTTTTTGCAGTCATTAAGTCTTAACCCAAGACTCATAGAGTAGTAAAACTTTCCGGATCGAGCCACAAAGCATTAAATTTAGTTTTAGAAATTCTTATAGGTTCACGGTATCACTTGTGAATTTCTTTTACCGTTCAAGAAAAAATGAAATTACTGCAAACTCCTCTTTATCAAGAATGCAAAAGATTAGGCGGTAAAATGGTCCCTTTTGCAAATTGGGAAATGCCTGTTAGTTTTTCTGGGTTAATAGAAGAACACAATGCAGTAAGAAAAAATGTCGGGATGTTCGACATATCCCACATGGGTGTAGTCCAATTAAAAGGTAAAAATATAAAAAGCGCATTACAAAATTTAGTTCCCTCAGACGTGTTTCGAATAGGACCTGGTGAAGCGTGTTATACAGTTTTTTTAAAAGAAAATGGAGGAATTCAAGACGATCTAATCATTTATGATCAAGGATTTTTAGATACAAAAGAAGAAAGTATAGTTCTAGTCATTAATGCCGCAAGAAAAAAGTCTGACATTGAATGGTTGAGTTCAAATCTTTCTAAAAAGGAAATTACGATATCCGAATTCATGCCAGAGGGTGCATTAATTGCCATCCAAGGTCCAAAATCAATCCATACGTTTGAGAAAATTCTTCAAGAGCCTTTATCTGATTTACCACGTTTTGGTCACAGAACTATTACTTCAAATCCCAATCTAATCAACTCACAAGAATCAATTTTCATAGCACGAACTGGTTATACAGGAGAGGAAGGTTTCGAATTTTTATCATCTCCAGAAACTGCGAAGTCCATCTGGAAGAATCTTATTGCGTCGGGAGTTACCCCATGCGGGCTTGGAGCTAGAGATACTCTGCGATTAGAGGCTTCTATGCATTTATATGGCAACGATATCAACCTAGATACAACTCCCTTTGAAGCTGGCTTGGGTTGGTTAGTTCATTTAGAAATGCCTAATGATTTTATAGGTAGGAAAGCTCTCGAGAAACAAGCCGAAGTTGGAACGCGAAAAAAACTTGTTGGTATTCAAGTCCAGGATAAAGGAATTGCAAGACAAGGATATCCAGTTCTATACAACAGCGAAACTGTTGGAATGGTCACTAGCGGAACTTGGTCTCCAACATTGAAAAAACCTATAGCTCTTGCTTATGTGCCAAGCGAAATTGCAACAGTAAATACTCAATTAGCAGTAGAAATTAGAGGGAAAAAACATCCTGCAATCATCGTAAAAAGACCTTTCTATCGAAAAGGTTTTTGAGCAAGTAGAAACTGTGTTGTGCATAAAAGCCGGTCTTTGTGGGAAACTCATTATTCATGATGATTGAGAGTTTCATGCGCAATAAAACTTGTGGAGAATTACGAGCTTCCGCAATTAGCGCAAACGTTCAACTATGTGGTTGGGTTGATCGCAGAAGGGATCATGGCGGGGTGATTTTTATTGATCTAAGAGACCGTTCTGGAACAATTCAAATCACAGTTGATCCAGATCAAGGTCAGGACCTTTTTAGAATCGCTGAAAGTCTAAGAAATGAGACTGTTCTTCAGATCAATGGATTAGTAAGAGCGAGACCTGACGAAGCTATTAATACAAAAATCCCAACGGGTGAAGTAGAAGTCTTAGCTAAAAATATAAAAATTCTCAATTCTGTCACGAGTACACTTCCTTTCTCAGTGTCAATTCATGATGAGGAGAGTGTTAAAGAAGAAATCAGGCTAAGGCATAGATATTTAGATCTTAGAAGAGAGAGAATGAATAATAATCTTCGATTGAGACATAGCACTGTCAAAGCAGCTAGAAGTTTTCTTGAAAACGAAGGATTTATAGAAGTTGAAACACCAATTTTGACTCGCTCAACTCCTGAAGGAGCCAGAGATTACTTAGTCCCCTCACGTGTATGTGGTGGTGAGTTTTTTGCTTTACCGCAATCCCCACAATTATTCAAACAATTGTTGATGGTTGGTGGAGTTGAACGTTATTACCAAGTCGCTCGTTGCTTTCGTGATGAAGATTTACGCGCAGACAGGCAACCAGAATTTACTCAATTAGATATTGAAATGAGTTTTATGGAGGAAAAAGAGATCATTGAATTAAATGAAAGATTAATTGTAAATATTTGGAAAAAAATTAAAGGGATTGATCTCCAAACTCCTTTTCCAAGAATGACTTGGCAAGAAGCTATGGATCGTTTTGGAACTGACAGACCTGATACTCGATATGGAATGGAACTTGTCAACACAAGTGATTTATTTTCCAAAAGTGGATTTAAAGTTTTTTCAAATGCTATTTCTTCTGGTGGATGCGTTAAATGCATCACCATTGAGGATGGAAATAATTTAATTAGTAATGTAAGAATAAAACCCGGTGGAGATATTTTTAGCGAAGCCCAAAAGGCTGGCGCTGGTGGACTAGCATTTATAAGAGTTAGAGATGATAAAGAAGTCGATACAATTGGAGCCATAAAAGATAATTTAACTACCTCGCAAATAAAAGAACTACTTTTAAAAACCCAAGCTAAACCTGGTGATTTAATCCTTTTTGGTGCAGGGCCCACAAACATTGTTAATAGAACCTTAGATAGAGTTCGTCAATTTATTGCGAAAGATCTAAAGATAATCTCAGACAAAGAATTAAAAACTCAATGGAATTTTCTTTGGGTCACGGATTTTCCTATGTTTGAATTCAATTCTGATGAAAATCGTCTTGAAGCAATTCATCATCCTTTCTGCGCTCCTAAGCCTGAAGATATTGGTGAATCAGAAAGCTTATGGAAAGACAAATTACCCAATTCAAATGCTCAAGCGTATGATCTAGTTCTTAATGGATTAGAAATTGGTGGAGGATCTTTAAGAATTCACAACTCAGAACTTCAAAAAACCGTACTAGAAGTAATTGGTCTATCTAAAAATGAAGCAGAAGAGCAATTTGGTTTTTTAATTGATGCGCTCTCAATGGGTGCTCCTCCACATGGTGGGATTGCATTTGGACTGGACAGAATAGTTATGCTCTTATCCAATGAAGATTCAATTAGAGATACTATTGCTTTTCCAAAAACACAACAAGCTCGTTGTTCCATGGCTAAAGCCCCTGCAAACGTGGAAAACAAGCAATTAGAAGACCTCCATATAGCTTCTACTTGGATAGATCCTGAGAGTATTGATAGAAATTAACTGTAAAAACATTATCCTAAAGAGAAAATATGTAAATTTCTTGGTGTTTACCTAGATCAAGGTAGCTTAAAGAATGATTGAAAAGTAAATGGCAAAATTTGTTTTCGTCACTGGTGGTGTAGTTTCAAGCATTGGCAAAGGAATTGTTGCCGCGAGTCTTGGCAGACTACTTAAATCAAAAGGGTACAGTGTTTCGATTTTAAAGCTTGACCCATATCTAAATGTTGATCCTGGGACGATGAGCCCTTTTCAACATGGAGAGGTTTTTGTAACTGAAGACGGGGCTGAAACTGATTTAGACCTTGGGCATTATGAGCGCTTTACAGATACTGCAATGTCACGACTTAACAGTGTCACGACAGGTTCCATTTATCAAGCTGTTATTAATAAAGAAAGAAGAGGTGACTATGACGGAAGAACAGTTCAAGTTATCCCCCACATCACCCGTGAAATTCGCGAAAGAATTAAACGTGTTGCAGACAATAGTGGTGCAGATGTAGTGATATCAGAAATTGGAGGGACAGTTGGAGATATTGAATCTCTACCTTTTCTTGAAGCAATAAGAGAATTTAAAGGTGATGTAAAGAGAAACGATGTTGTTTATGTTCACGTCACATTATTGCCTTACATCGGTACATCTGGTGAAATTAAAACCAAGCCAACACAGCACTCAGTAAAAGAATTACGTTCTATCGGGATTCAGCCAGATATTTTAGTTTGTCGCAGTGATAGGCCAATTAATGATGATTTAAAAAATAAAATAGGGGGTTTTTGTGGAGTTAACTCTGATGCGGTCATAGCATCCCTTGATGCTGACAGTATTTACTCAGTACCTTTAGCACTCAAAGATGAAGGACTTTGCAAGGAGGTATTAGATTGCTTGGATCTAAATGATCATGAAAGTGATTTAAAAGATTGGGAAAGATTAGTCCATAAATTGCGCAATCCAGGCCCTTCTGTAAAAGTTGCATTAGTTGGCAAATATGTACAATTAAATGATGCCTACTTATCAGTAGTCGAAGCATTACGTCATGCGTGCATTTCCCAAGATGCATCGTTAGATCTTCATTGGATAAATGCGGAGAACATAGAATCAGAGGGAGCAGAAAAACTACTTCAAGGAATGGATGCAATTGTCGTTCCAGGAGGTTTTGGTAATCGTGGCGTAAATGGGAAAATAGCAGCTATCAGATGGGCAAGGGAGCAAAGGGTTCCTTTCCTTGGACTTTGCTTAGGTATGCAATGTGCTGTCATTGAATGGGCTCGCAATTTAGCTGGTTTAGTAGATGCATCTAGTGCCGAACTAGATCCAAATTCAAAACACCCTGTAATTCACTTGCTGCCAGAACAACAAGACGTAGTTGATCTAGGAGGAACCATGAGATTAGGAGTATATCCTTGTAGACTTCAAACCAACACAACCGGGCAAAGTTTATACAACGAAGAAGTTGTTTACGAAAGGCATAGACATCGTTATGAGTTCAATAATTCATATAGGACTCTCCTAATGGAATCTGGTTATGTAATTAGTGGTACTTCACCTGATGGTCGATTGGTAGAGCTAATAGAATTAAAAAATCATCCATTTTTTATTGCATGTCAATATCATCCAGAATTTCTCTCTAGGCCAGGGAAACCACACCCTTTATTTAGTGGCTTGATTCAAGCTGCACAATCACGCGTCCCATCCTCACCAAGTGAAGCATTGAATCCACAATCAAACATTATAGAAAAAAAATCTCTAGAACAGCAATAAATGGAAGCATCTCTACCAGTAGTGGAATGTTTTCATTCTCTACAAGGAGAAGGAGAACATGCTGGCAGAAGCGCTTACTTCATCAGATTAGCTAGTTGTAAAGTTGGATGTCCTTGGTGTGATACGAAAAAATCATGGAATTCCGAACTTCATCCACAACAAACTTTGATAGATTTATCAATTAGCACAGCCAAAGCGCAAAAAGAAGGTGCAGCTTTTGTTGTAATCACTGGAGGTGAGCCATTGCATCATAATTTAAATCATCTATGCAGAGAAATTAGAAAATCTACACTCAATCTAGAGAAAAAATCTATTCCAATTCATCTCGAAACGAGTGGCGTAGATGCACTAAGTGGCAACCCAGATTGGATAACATTATCTCCTAAACGGCATTCTCCTCCACGCCTTGATAATCTGTTATCTTGCCAAGAATTAAAAGTTGTCATACAGAACGCTGAAGATTTACTTTTTGCTAAAAAAATGGCTGATTTAATAAAAAACAATGGAAAGATTAAACCTCAATTATTTTTGCAAGCAGGATGGGAAAATGAAGAAGGGCAAACACTCGCAATCAAGTATGTAAAAAACAATCCTGAGTGGAGATTAAGTATGCAAACTCACAAATGGCTAGGTGTACTCTAACCATCTAGATAAATGAGATTTTGCTTCATTAGATTTAAAAAAAATAATGATTGAACAGACAACAATTGCATTACTTTCCGGAGGAATTGATTCGGCTACAGCTGCTTGTATAGCTATGGAAGCTGGGCAAAAAGTGATTGGATTATCCTTTGATTATGGCCAACGACATCTCAAGGAGTTACAAGCAGCCGCAGATTTAGCAAAAGATTTAAATCTTGATGATCACATAACAATCAAGATTGATTTATCTTCTTGGGGTGGGTCCTCCTTGACCGACACGTCACAAATAATTCCCACTAAAGGTATACAAAAAAATACTATTCCTAACACTTACGTTCCAGGTAGAAATACTATCTTTGTTGCTATTGGGTTAAGTCTTGCAGAAGCTCGTGGAGCCAATCGAATAGCATTAGGCATCAATGCAATGGATTATTCTGGATATCCAGACTGTAGACCGGATTATTTAGAGGCATATCAAGAATTAGCCAACTTATCCAGCAGAGTAGGACGCGAGGGGAAAGGTATAAAACTCTGGGCTCCACTACTAGATTGGGAAAAAACAAAAATCTTTAAAGAGGCATTACGCTTAAAAATTCCTATAGAAAAAACATGGAGTTGCTATCAAGGTGAAAGTAAACCGTGTGGTAGATGTGATAGTTGTCGTATTAGAGATAAAGCATTAAAAGAAATAGGTCGAGAAGATCTATGTAGCCAAAATATCTAGTGAATAACATTACGCGACTACTATGTCAGTGGAAATCACCTGAGCTAGTAGCTTATAAATTGATTGAAGAATGGGGAGAGGCAGGATTTATATGGCTTGATGGCGATGGGAGTGATTTAGGGCGATGGGTCACCTTAGGAATTAATCCTCTGGAACAGTTTTGTTCTAGAGAATTAGAAATTTCAAAAAAGGACTCTAATCCTTTTAAAATTTTACGCGAATTACCGCCAGGGCACTGGACTGGTTGGTTGAGTTATGAAGCTGCATCTTGGACAGAGCCACAAAATCCATGGCAAACAAGTTCTATGGCAACTTTATGGATAGCCTCTCATGACCCTATATTAAAATTTGATCTTCAAAATAAAGAGCTATGGCTAGAAGGCAAAGATGAAAAGCGAATCTCAATTATGGAAAATTTTCTAAAAAATACTTTTCATCAAAAACTTTCCAAACCAGACAATGAAGCAGCAAAACAAGCAGAACGCAAACATAGTATTCCCCTAGA
The DNA here is from genome assembly GCF_027359355.1 of Prochlorococcus marinus str. MIT 1214. NCBI lineage: Bacteria > Bacillati > Cyanobacteriota > Cyanophyceae > Synechococcales > Prochlorococcaceae > Prochlorococcus > Prochlorococcus marinus. The sequence continues at coordinate 1,295,639 of NZ_CP114777.1, forward strand.
ATCTTGGGACTGGAGGTTAACAAGTCAAGAATATTCTGAAAGAGTTGATGAAATCAAAGAATGGATTGCGAACGGTGATATTTTTCAGGCTAATCTAACTACCTCATGCCAAGCCCCATTGCCAGAATCCATGCGACCAATAGATGTATATTCAAAACTTAAAAAATGCTCCCCTGCTCCATTTGCTGGAGTAATTATCGGCGATCAGATGGCAAACGGAGAAGCTATTATATCAACTTCACCAGAAAGATTTTTAAAAGCTTTCCCCACTGGAGAGGTCGAAACAAGACCAATCAAGGGAACTAGACCCAGAGATAGAGATCCAGAAAAAGATGCTGATTGGGCAGCAGAGCTTATTTGTAGTCCAAAAGATCATGCTGAGAATGTAATGATTGTAGATCTACTAAGAAATGATCTTGGAAGAGTATGCCAGCCTGGTTCAATCAAAGTCCCTCATCTACTAGTTTTAGAAAGCTATTCACAAGTTCATCATCTCACTTCAGTAGTTAAAGGTAGACTCAATACAAATAAAACTTGGGTTGACTTGCTTGAAGCATGCTGGCCAGGAGGTTCAGTAACAGGAGCACCGAAGCTTAGAGCATGTAAAAGATTGTATGAACTTGAACCAACAGCGAGAGGTCCATATTGTGGATCAATATTAAATATAAATTGGGATGGGGTCCTTGATAGCAATATTTTAATCCGATCTTTAATGATTAAAGAATCCTCTATCAGTGCTCATGCTGGATGTGGAATTGTTGCAGATTCAGATAGTCAAAAGGAAGCTGAGGAAATGAATTGGAAATTGATGCCACTTTTAAACGCATTAACATGACTGAAAATAAGAACGAAAAATTAGGCTGGATTAATGGTCACTGGGGAGTCTTCAAAGATTTAAAAGTGCCAATTAATGATCGAGGTCTCAACTTTGCAGATGGAATCTTTGAAACGATTTTCATTTTGAATGGCGTTCCGCAGCTTCTTAATGAGCATTTAAATAGATGGGAAGAAAGTGCAAGTATTTTAGAAATGAATCCCCCGCCATCAAAAGAATGGTTGATTGCACTCATTGAAGATGGTATTAACCGATCGCAATTAAATAATGTCAATGGAGTAATGCGTATTAATTGGACTAGAGGAGCATCAAAACAACGTGGAATTGATATCAGCAAGACAAGCCATCATAGTTTTTGGTTGGAGATAGATTCTTATCAACCAAATTTTGAATCTATATCTACAATAATTAGTCAAACTGAAAGAAGAAATTCTTTTAGCCGATTGAGTTTTTGTAAAACATTTTCCTATAACCAAGGGATTCAAGCGCGCATAGAAGCAAAGAATGCAGGCTGTAATGATGCAATATTATTAAATAGTCAAGGTGAAATATGCTGCGCCACTACAGCAAATATATTAGTAAAAAGAGAAAATAATTGGTTGACTCCACCATCTAATAGTGGTTGTCTACCTGGCATAATGCGTCAACGAGGAATTGATTTGAATATAATACAAGAAGCTCTCATTGAAGCGACACCAAAAGATAATGATGAATGGTTTTTAATTAATAGTTTAAGTTGTCGTCCAATTCAAAAAATAAACAAAAAAGAATTAAAAATATCAACTAACCCCAAAGAATTTTGGCTGAGTTTATTAAAAATCTAAAAATAATATCTGACAGACTATCTATATAGGAATTGGAAATGTCACTTCAGCTGGCTTTGGAGAGCAAGCTTCTACTTGAAAATCCACAACTGAACCTATTACAACAATCGCAGGAGACCTTAAATTTTCTTCTTGAACTCGGTCGAAAAGCTGTACCAAAGGGCTCTTAATATAACGTTGACCAATTACAGTCCCCTGCTCAATAACTGCCGCAGAAGTCTCAGGATGCATACCACCAGCAATCAACTCTGCTGAGATAAATTTTAAATTATGAACACCCATATATATAACGATTCCATCACTGGATTTCGCTAAAGACCGCCAATTTACAGCTGGGCGTTTTTTATCAATCTCCTCATGTCCAGTCACAAAAGTGACTGACGATCCAGCAAGTCTATGAGTAATAGGTATCCCAACATAAGCAGGAGCAGCTATACCTGATGTAACCCCAGGTACTACTTGTACTGGAACCCCTTTTTTATGCAGATAAGAAGCTTCTTCCGCACCTCTACCAAACAAAAATGGATCACCACCTTTTAATCTAACAATACAAGAATAACTCTTTGCTAAATCAAACAAAATATCATTCGTTTTCCTCTGAGGAACCGAATGATGACCACGCCTCTTACCTACTGAATGAAGTTGACAATTTGAAGAAACTAATTCAAGTAGCTCTACAGGAACTAAAGAGTCGTATACCAGCGCATCACATTTACTAATTAGTTTTTGCGCTTTAACTGTTAATAAATCGGGATCTCCAGGACCTGCTCCGACAAGATAAACAGTGCCAAACTGATGTGTATTCATGGCAAGTTACCCAAAATATTAACAAGACCACGATGAATAATATCAATCTCAAGCAAAGATTTAAGCTGCTCTCCTTGACTATCAATTTCTACATTTTTGTTGGGAGTCAAAAGATAGGGAATAGGGAGATAATTCTTCTTCTTTTTAAAAGTATCTTGATTCCATCTAGACCATGAATAAAGAGGAATATTTAGGAATTTTTCTAAGGACTTAAGAAAAACACTTGAAGTAACTGAAGAGACAGGGTGATGAATCAATGCAGGTTTAACAAAAGGACTCTGACTAGTTATCAGATCATCTATTAATGATAGCCATGGTATAAAAGAACCTAGGAAAGGAAACAATTTTATATTTTGTCCATCTTCTTGCAAACGTTTAAATATTGTTGGTACATCAATACAAACATGACTTCCAGGTAACAAAAAAAGAGGAACTAAAAACACTGACCTATTACCGATGTCAATTTGTTCTGGATTGTCATCAGTTAAAGCCTCTATTGAAACAGAGCGATTTTTCAGCCTTTTTAATTGGTCAACCAAAAAAAGAAGAGATGGATGTATCTCACCACCTCGAGAACCATGAACTAATAAATGTAAATGGTGAGGAGGCTCACAATTAATTCTATTTGGTAACAAAGACAACTTTTGATGAGCATCTGAAGATGTATTAGTACTTTCAACTAATTTATTAAAATTGAGATGATGAGAAATTCTAGATACTCGGGAACAAATAATTTCAGACGAGGAGAGGGGGTTAATCGAAGGAAGACTCAATACAGAGGAAGAAAAAGATTCAAAAGTACTTTTCATAGAGATCTCTTTGCTATGAAAGAAGTTTGGGAAATGCTCAAAAGTGGAGCGATTAGAAGCCTCGGAGAAATTGGACGCCAATACTAAATGAGAAATTTTGAAACTAATTAATCAATTTAATGGGTAGATTTGGTGTATTGAATGATACCAAAATAAATAAAAAATTTGGTAAAAACGGATACATCTGGAATTCAGATTTTAAAGGTTAATTATAAATGTAAACTCTCAATACAAATGGTTCAATACTATCTCGAAGGCAAAAAACTAAATAAAGTTGAAAAAAATAAAGCTGCTAAGGATGGACTAGAAATAGGAAAGGATATAGACAAATTTGCTGAAATGGGATGGGAGCAAATGGATAAAACTGATTTAGAATTAAGATTGAAATGGTATGGGATGTTTTGGAGACCAAAAACACCTGGAAAGTTTATGTTAAGGCTAAGAATACCTAATGGAATAATTAATACAGAACAATTAAAGGTAATTGCATCAATTGTTGCGAGATATGGAGAGAATGGAAGTTGTGATATAACAACTAGGCAAAATATACAACTTAGAGGTGTTTTGATTAGTGATTTGCCTGAGATATTAAATAGGTTAAAAAAAGTAAACATATCGACAACTCAATCTGGATTTGATAATCCAAGAAATGTTACTGGAAATCCCATCGCTGGAGTTGATCCAAAAGAAATTATAGACACAAGAAAATATACATCACAAATGCAAGATTATTTAACTAATGAAGGTAAAGGAAACTCAGAATTTTCAAATCTTCCAAGGAAATGGAACACAGCTATAGCAGGTTCTAAAGATAATTTTCTTTTACATAATGATTTGATTTTTCATCCAGTTAAAATTAATGGAGTTTTAGGTTTCAGTGTATGGATTGGAGGTGTACTTTCATCAGTAATGAATGAATATGCAGTTCCGTTGAATGCATGGGTTGAAGAAGAAAAAATTTATGAATTAACATCAATTATTTTATCCCTCTGGAGAGATAATGGGGAACGTAATATAAGACCTAAAGGTAGGTTTAGATTTTATTTAGATAAAATTGGTGTTGAAAAATTTAGAGATCTTATCGAAAAACAATATGGAGCATTAAAAGAAGATCCAGGTTCAATATTTTCAGAAAAACCAAGGTCATTTTTTGGAATTCATTCTCAAAAACAAGAAGGTAAATATTTTGCAGGAATTCATGTGCCAGTAGGCCGTCTTTTGGCTGAAGATTTACAAGATATAGCAAATATATGTGAGAATTTTGGTGATAAAGAAATAAGACTTACCGAAGACCAAAATATTATTATTACTGGTATAGATACAAATCTAATTGAAGAATTTAAGAAGCAATCTATCTTACAAAAATTTCCATTAAAACCAGAAAATATTGCCGCAGGTACTGTTTCTTGTACTGGAAATACCTATTGTGGTTTCGCTCTGACAAATACAAAAGATCAAGCTTTAAAAATCTCGCATGAATTAGACAAAGAATTAGATTTGAAAGACGAATTAAAGATTCATTGGACCGGGTGTCCTAATAGTTGTGGTCAAGCCTACATGGGAGGCATTGGTTTAACGGGTAAAAAAGCTAAAGACAAAGAAGGAAAAACTGTTGAAGCTTATGATATAAGCATTGGTGGATCACAAGGTCCTAATTATAAATTAGGAGAATTAATAAAAAAATCTGTCCCTCAAGATGAATTAAAAGATGTACTAAAAGATTTACTTATTTCAAATTTTGAGGCAAAAGAAAAAAAATTTTTAAGTAAAAAATCTGGTTCATTCTCTCGATTTATGAATTGGTTGAGTCCTCTTGGCAAAGATAAACCGCTGATTAATCGAGCCAATGGCAGCCCCGACATCTTTTCCAAATTTATGAATCGAATTAGTAATTAATTCGATTTTATAAAAAATTATTTTTCTTACTTTTTAAATTTATGACTCAAAGTACTTCTCAAATGAGCTACGTCTTGCCTAAAGATTCTATTTCTCGCTTCATGAATTGGTTTAACAACCTTGGTAAAGATAAACCGCTGATTAATCGAGCCAATGGCAGCCCCGACATCTTTTCCAAATTTATGAATCGAATTAGTAATTAATTCGATTTTATAAAAAATTATTTTTCTTACTTTTTAAATTTATGACTCAAAGTACTTCTCAAATGAGCTACGTCTTGCCTAAAGATTCTATTTCTCGCTTCATGAATTGGTTTAACAACCTTGGTAAAGATAAACCGCTGATTAATCGAGCCAATGGTAGCTCCGACATCTTTTCCAAATTTATGAATCGAATTAGTAATTAATTCGATTTTATAAAAAATTATTTTTCTTACTTTTTAAATTTATGACTTCAAGTGCTTCTCAAATGGACTACGTCCTACCAAATGAATTGGTAGATGGAATGATTGCTGCAGGTGGCAAGAAATCATCTGTAAGCGTAAAAAACTTGCTAATAAGAGGCTTCTATTCAGGAGCAATTTTAGGTTTAGCGACATGTCTTGCAATTACTATAGGTATTCAATCTGGGATGCCTTGGTTAGGTTCTTTTATATTTCCTTTTGGTTTTGCAAGTATCGTTCTTTTCGGTATGGAGCTTGTTACTGGTAATTTTGCGTTACTACCAATGGCCGTATGGGCTGGAAAGAGTTCTTGGTCTGCAACTGTAAGGAATTGGCTATGGGTTTGGATCGGTAATTTTCTAGGTACAGCATTTGTTGCTGTTCTACTATCCATCAGCTTGTCCAGTGCTGGAAATGTTGATCCTTTAGCTGCTGCTGAAGGTGGAAAAGGATGGGCAGTTGTAGCAGCAAAAATCATAGCTATACATAAAGCAAACACAGTTGTGAAATATGAGGCACTTGGAAGTACTGGTTTTTTCCTCGCATTTTTACGTGGGGTAATTGCAAACTGGCTAGTTTGTTTAGGTGTAACAATGGCACTTGTAAGTAAAAGTGTTCCAGGAAAGATACTTGCTTGCTGGCTCCCTATAACTGCATTCCAAACAATGGGAATGGAGCACATAGTAGTTAATATGTTTTTGCATACAACTGGCCCTCTACTAGGATCAGGTATTCCTTTTACAAAAGTAATTTTTTGGAATTTCTTACCAGTGACGATTGGAAATATTGTTGGAGGAATGGTATTTATTGGAATGCTTTTCTATAGCACCCACAAAACTCCTATCTCTAATGTTTTACCAGACGTAAAAGATGAAAAATTAGAACGAGAGCTCGAAGCACAACTTGGTGCAAGATAAAAAAATTAAATTTTAAACTAAATTAAGAAAGCCTAGAAAGTTGTATTCTAGGCTTTTTTAAAATGTCTACTATTTAATAGTTATTAATAGGGTTTTAAAAGATTTTCAATTGATCTCAAAACAAATCAAATAGTTGACTTGATTGATAAACAAATAGTAATTTATAAAATTAATCTGATTAATTATTTTCTAATCCACTAAATTTAAATTCTATGATTATTGAAGAAAGCAATATATGGGATACGCTTAATAACGCAAAAAAAACTAAGCCAAGCGCTGAGTGGCTTCGGAATGCATACAATCCGAATATCAACTACGAGCTTAGGCAAGAAATCGCAAATCGCCTAGGACAATTTTCAAAAGTAGGATGGATAAAAATAAAAGATCTAATTAATACATATGGCAATAAAGATGAACTAATTCTTGCCGCAGGACTTACCTATCAAGAGGATGCCAAAGAATGGCTCTTAAAACATCTTTATGATGATGACACTATGAACATCAAAATCGTAGAAGCTTTAGCTTGCTGGGGAGGAACATTACCGATTGAGCTTATCAAAACAATATTAGAAGATAAACGTGAACACATGAAAATAGCTGGTCTAGAATTACTAAAGTTTAAAGCTCATTTACTTTCTGATTCTCATTTACTTGATATAGCAAAGTCACCTTTAAATGATTTCAGAGAAAAGATAGTGATCAAAACACTGACCATCATTCAAAGACGTGAAAGCCTAGATATCTGTATAGCTATCAGCGATGTAATACAAAAAGGATCGGATAAGTCTGCATACTACGGCTTAATGGCTCTTGGTTCAATCGGAACTGAAATTAGTAAAAATATCTTATTAGATTTGGTCAAAAATTTAAAGAATGCTCAACGCAAAGAACTTGCAAAAAAACAACTTAACTTTGAAATATAAGCTCTCATGATAAACAAATACGAAGAATTTAAAACCTATTTAAAAAAAATAGGTAGTGGTGAGTTCACAGGAAAAAGTCTTACTCGCGAAGAAACTAAATCAGCTATTAAGCTGATGCTTAAAGAAGAAGCAAGCGCAGCACAAATTGGTGGCTTCATGATTGCGCATAGAATTAGACGTCCTATCCCTGAAGAATTAGCCGGGATGATTGATGCATATATAGAACTTGGACCAAAGATTCAATCACCCAGTAATCAACATCAACCTATGTTTTTTGGGATGCCTTTTGATGGTCGAAAAAAAACAGCACCAATTTACCCTCTAACAACTTTACTATTACTAACTCAGAAACAGCCTGTTATTTTGCATGGTGGTTCTCGTATGCCCGTGAAATATGGCGTTACCCATAACGAACTCTTTCAAGCCTTAGGAATAAATTTAACTGGTCTATCCATAGAAGAACTACAAAGTTTTTTCAACCACAACGACCTAGCTTTAATACATCAGCCAGATCATTTTCCGCTAGCTGAAAATTTAATTCCTTATAGAGATCAAATAGGTAAGCGACCACCTCTAGCAAGTATGGAATTAATCTGGACTTGCCATCAAGGAAATCATCTACATATCAGTGGCTATGTTCATTCTCCTACTGAAGAGAGACATTGGAAGACCTTAGAGCTTATGGGAGAACAAAATGTGATTACTGTCAAAGGACTTGAAGGTGGAATAGATCTTTCAATAAGTCGTTCATCAACAATTGGACAGTACAAAAATCAGCATGGAACAAGAAAAGTGTTTCATCCCAAAGACTATGCATGTTCAGGAAAAGATATTGAATGGAACGACATCGAAGAATGGCAGAGATTTGCTTTACAAGCTCTTCATGGCGAGGGTCCTTTGACTAAAGCACTAGAGTGGAATGCTGGTATTTACTTTTTTTATGCAGGTATAAGCTCTGATATTAAAGAAGGAATTAATAAAGCTAAAGAAATAATCAATTCAGGGTTTGCTTTCAAGCAATTAGAAAAATTAATTCATTGGAGTAATGAAAATATTGATTAATAAAAGCTTTTTAAAAATAAATTTAATACAAAGTTTTTTCCATTAAATAACGAGAAAAATGCACACCACCTATTTGGATATCTTCAGGAGCAATAATTGTCCATCCATGCCGTAAAAGCAATTGATAACTACATAAACTTGCCTCTGTCTTTAAAATAATAGGTTTATCTTTGAGAGTATCTTCCTCAATTTGCTCTAATAGAGCCGTAGCATGCCCCTGTCGTGATGAACGCCCTCGGCAATAAAGCAATGCCAAGCGATTATGGGGATATTTCAACGCAAATGCTTCAATCGTTTTATTCACACAACTCACCCAGCCCACGCCTTGCTTCAGAGGTTTATCTAAAATCCCAGGAAGATAAGCCAAAGCTGACCACGCTTCGATCTGTTCTTGGCTATATAAGGATTTATCGCAAGTTCGAATAGCATCTTCATAGACTTCTCTGAGAGCCATTTCATCAGAACTCTCACAAGGTCGCAAATATCGATTTAGACTATTTTTACTAAATGAAGCCAAGTTCTCTGACAGTATGAGAAGGTGAATAAATTATGAGCTATTTGCATTGAGAAGGCTAAAAATTCCCACCCTTTTAGGAGCTTTCATAACACTTCTAGATGATCGATTAGGCGAAACCATTGTTTTGCCTTTATTACCTTTTTTATTAGAACAATTCACGACAAGCGCGACGACTCTTGGTTTTTTAACTGGAACATATGCAATATCTCAGTTTGCTGCAGCCCCACTAATAGGAGCTATGAGCGATCGTTTTGGTCGTAAGCCAATCATGATCACATGTGTATCAGGTTCAGTAATAGGAATATGTCTATTTGCATTAACTGTAAGTCTGAATTGGGAAAATTATTTACCTTTATGGGCCTCAACTTTACCTTTATTTTTACTATTCTTAGCTAGAATAATTGATGGTATAAGTGGTGGTACCGCAGCTACTGCTACTACTATACTTGCAGATATATCAACTCCCGAAAATCGCGCAAAAACCTTTGGATTAATTGGAGTAGCATTTGGTTTAGGATTTATTCTTGGGCCAGGATTAGGAACAGCTCTTGCTAAATTTAGTGTTACTTTACCGGTATGGGTTGCAAGCGGATTTGCCATATTTAATCTTATTTTTGTAATTTGGTTTCTACCGGAAACACTGCCCAAAAACAAAAGAAATTTACTACCAAGAAAAAGAGATTTGAATCCAATTAGTCAGCTACTAATTGTATTTAAAAACTCCTTAGCTAGAAGACTTTGCTTATCATTTTTTGTTTTCTTTATGGCATTTAATGGCTTTACAGCTGTTTTAGTCCTTTATTTAAAAGAAAAATTTGGATGGAGTCCTGAATTATGTAGTGCTGCTTTTATTGTCGTTGGAGTTATTGCGATGATTGTTCAAGGAGGCCTAATTGGTCCTCTTGTAAAAAGATTTGGGGAGTCGAGATTAACTTTTGCTGGTATTGGCTTTGTCATGACAGGATGCATTCTTTTAACGCTCGCAAATATAGACACGTCAATTCCACTTGTATTTTCTGGCGTCGCAATACTTGCAATGGGAACTGGACTAGTAACTCCTAGCTTAAGAGCACTAATTTCAAGAAGATTAAGTTCTATAGGTCAAGGAGCAGTATTAGGAAATCTGCAGGGTTTACAAAGTCTGGGAACTTTTCTTGGAGCAATAGCAGCGGGACGCTCATATGATCTTTTTGGTCCAAGAAGTCCATTCTTAGGCACAATATTGCTTCTACTATTTGTTATGTTTTTAATTTCAGGGAAAAGTCTCACCAAACAAAAAGTAATCTCCTAGACTGATAGATGATAAAGATATTAAACTAACAATTAGAAATTGAATAAATTGATTATAGATATGACAAGTCCAAAAATCAATAATGAAACTTATATTAATCGTGAACTCAGTTGGATAGATTTTAACAAACGTGTTTTAGAACTTGCTATAGAAGAAGAAACGCCATTACTAGAAAAAATTAAATTCAGTTCAATCTTTAGCAATAATTTAGACGAATTTTTTATGGTTAGAGTTGCTTCTTTAAAATCACAAGTAGAAGGTGGAATCTTAAAAAGAAGCCAAGATGGCAAATCACCTGAAGAACAACTTATTGAAATTCGAAATTATTTAGATCCTATTTTAAAGACACAGCAATATAAAACATTACAATATATAGAAGAAGACTTTAAAAAAGAGAATATATTTATTCTTAAATATAAAGAATTAAATGAAAGACAAAAGGTTTGGATAGATAATTATTTTACAACTGCAATTTTCCCGATACTAACCCCCTTAGCAGTTGACCCTTCTCATCCATTCCCGTTTATAAGTAATCTTAGTTTAAATTTAGCTGCAATTATCGTCGATCGTGAATCAGATAAAGAACAATTTACGCGCATAAAAATTCCTGGGGAGAGTATTTCCAGATTTATAAGTATTCCAGTTGAACTACATGGTAATGAATCAGCAAAATACACGGGAATTGCGATTGAGCAAATCATTGCAAATAATCTATCCATGCTTTTCCCTGGAATGAGTGTTCAAGAATATTCGTTCTTTCGCGTTACAAGAGATGCTGATCTAGAGCTTCGAGACATTGAGGCTGATGATTTAATGAGCGCACTAGAAGAAGGTTTACGTAAGCGGCGCAAAGGAGGTGAGGTAGTTAGGCTTGAAGTCTCTACAAATACGCCAAAAGTAATTCTTGATCTGTTACAAGAAGGGATGAATATTGATAGAGAAAACTTATATCAAATTGATGGTTTACTAGCATTAGATGAATTAATAGAATTAACAACTTTCAATCTTCCGAAATTAAAGTTTAAAGAGCATCAAGGCATTACTCATAATTCACTCAAAAATAGTCAATTGCGAGAACAAGAAGATTTAGATACTAGAAATAAAAGCAATTTTAAAAGTATATTCTCCATTATTCGCCGTCATGATTTACTAGTCCATCACCCATACAATCTTTTCTCGACCTCAGTCGAAGAGTTTATTAATCAAGCTGCGGAAGATAAGCAAGTCATGGGCATCAAAATGACCTTGTATAGAATTTCCAGGGACTCTTTAATTATTGATGCATTAATAAGAGCTGCTGAGAAAGGAAAACAAGTAATGGCTCTCGTTGAACTAAAAGCAAGATTTGATGAAGATAATAATATCCAATGGGCAAAACAATTAGAGCAAGCTGGGGTTCATGTTGTTTATGGAGTAATTGGACTAAAAACTCATACAAAAATTGCTTTGATCATAAGAAAAGAAAAAAATAGATTAAGAACATACTTTCATATTGGGACTGGTAATTATAATTCAAAAACATCTAAAACATATACTGATTTTGGCTTGTTATCTTGTCAGCCTGAGCTTGGTCAAGATCTTATTGAACTATTTAATTATCTAACTGGATTTGCCAAACAACAATCCTACAGAAAATTATTAGTTGCACCGGTTACTCTTAGAAGTGGAATAGAAAAGCTAATCAAAAGAGAAATCCATTATGCAAAAAATGGCTTGCCGGCCAGAATAATAGCCAAAATGAATTCGCTAGTAGATCCAGAAATTATCAAACTGCTTTATATAGCATCACAGGAGGGAGTAAAAATTGAACTTATAATTAGAGGAATGTGCTGCCTATATCCTCAGAAAAAAGACTTAAGCGAAAATATAAAAGTAACAAGCATTATTGGTAGGTTTTTAGAACATTCAAGAATCTTTTGGTTTAATAACAATGGTGATGCAGAAGTATTTATTGGTAGTGCAGATTGGATGAGGCGTAATTTAGATCGAAGAGTGGAAGCAGTTGCACCCATTGAAGACAATAAAATTAAAAAAGAAATTAAACATTTATTAGATTCTTATTTAGAAGCAAATAAAGACTCTTGGAACATGCAAAGTGATGGTAGCTACATCAAAAATCCAATTTTGAATGATAAGAAAAAATATATTCAAGAAAAAATTATTAAGCTATATAAAAAAGAAGAGAATTAAAAGTTTTCAAAGCTTTTTTCAAAACATTTAATCTGTTTTTTTGATGCGCTTTATACCTAATTAGGCAAAAATCTATAAATTTTTCGTTTCAATTAGTCAACTTCTCCTGATAAGTGCTAACTTCTTAATAAATCTAATTTCAAGAGGCCAGGGTGATGGGGATCCCGCTGGAATCTGCCAAGGAAATTTCTGATGTTTCATCAGAGAAGTCTAATTTGGCAAGCACAAGTCAAAAACTATCTGCATCAACTGTAAGTAGTCAAAAATCTCGAAGTTCAAAAAGACAAAGTAATCGTCTCGCTACTGATGCGATAGGTTTCTATCTCACAAGTATTGGAAGAGTGCCACTTCTGACTCCTGCAGAAGAAATTGAACTTGCTCATCATGTTCAACAAATGAAAGATTTGTTGAACCTTCCCCTTGAAGAGCGCTCTACCCGTCAGAAACACAAAATAAAAATGGGTAAGCGAGCAAGAGATCGCATGATGGCTGCAAATCTGAGGCTTGTTGTAAGTGTTGCAAAAAAATATCAAAACCAAGGTCTCGAATTACTCGATTTAGTTCAAGAGGGTGCAATTGGATTAGAAAGAGCTGTTGATAAATTTGATCCTGCAATGGGTTATAAATTTTCAACCTATGCCTACTGGTGGATAAGACAAGGGATGACTCGTGCCATTGATAACAGTGCTAGAACTATTCGACTGCCAATACATATCAGCGAAAAACTTTCAAAAATGCGCCGCATATCGCGTGAATTATCTCATCGATTTGGTAGGCAACCAAATCGACTAGAATTAGCAAATGCAATGGGAATTGAACCTCAAGATCTAGAAGATTTAGTGTCGCAAAGCGCTCCCTGTGCGTCTCTTGATGCTCATGCAAGAGGCGAAGAAGATCGTAGTACTCTTGGAGAACTAATTCCAGACCCAAATTCTGATGAACCCATGGAAGGGATGGATAGAAGTATTCAAAAAGAACACCTTGGCGGATGGTTATCTCAATTAAATGAGAGAGAGCAAAAAATCATGAGACTTCGCTTTGGCCTCGATGGAGAAGAACCACTTACTCTTGCTGAAATTGGAAGACAAATAAATGTTTCGAGAGAGCGTGTAAGACAACTTGAGGCAAAAGCAATTTTAAAATTGAGAGTAATGACTACTCATCAAAATGCTGCTTAAACATTGCCTATTCAAATAGCTATTTTTGTTATTGCGTTATGGATAACTATAATTTTATTAATTGCATTTTTATGTAAAAGATATTTTCCTAAAAAAGAAGAGTTAAGTCGAAAAATTATTCATATTGGAACAGGGCCTGTCATTCTTTTAGCATGGTTATTTGATATACCAAAAAATATAGCTTTCTTAACTGCATTATTGATAACCCTAGCCTTAGGTGTTAATTATCAATATCGCTTATTACCTGCTATTGAGGATATCGAGAGAAAAAGTTTTGGAACAATTGCATATGGTATCAGCATCACACTTTTACTTTTATTTTTCTGGCCTCGCTATGCATCATCTATTTCCATAGGAGTACTATCAATGGCTTTTGGTGATGGATTGGCAGGTTTAATTGGAAGGTCTATTACCTCTCCTAAATGGTCAATACTGGGTCAAACAAAATCGATTATTGGAACATTAACAATGGGTTCAGTAGTAGCTATAACGACTTCAATTATCTCTTCAACTAATCATTTAGGAATACAACCTCTAGAAATTATAGTCATCTCGCTAATAGCAACTTTTTTAGAACAAATAAGTCCTTGGGGTATTGATAATTTAACTGTTCCTATTGGAGTAACTTGTATAGGGATATGGTTAGTAGGAATATAACAAACGAACTCAATCTATTGGACTGATTCAGCAAGTTCTTCTAATAAAACTTCAGTTGTAGAGAAGTTTATACATGCATCCGTAACACTTTGCCCATAGGTCAGTTTTGACAAGTCTGCATTTAATTTCTGATTACCCTCAACAAGATGACTTTCAATCATTACGCCCATTATGTTCTTTGATCCACCTTTTAACTGTGATGCAACATCCCGTAAAACTTCTGATTGTCTACGAAAATCCTTATTTGAATTGCCATGACTACAATCAACCATGACTTTTCCAGGCATCTTAGATTGTGCCAATTCATCTGCAATTAAATTAATTGCATCAAAATGATAATTAGTTCCATTCTTACCACCTCTTAAAACAAGATGACCATCTGGATTGCCTGTAGTACTAACTATCGAAGCGTGACCATCGTTATTAATTCCTAAAAAATGATGAGGTTTTGAAGCCGCTTGCATTGCATTAATCGCTATCGTTGCAGTCCCATCCGTACCATTCTTATAACCAACCGGCATTGATAATCCAGAAGCCATTTCACGATGAGTCTGACTCTCTGTCGTTCTTGCTCCAATAGCAGTCCAACTAATTAAATCAGCAATATATTGAGGAACAACTGGATCAAGTAATTCAGTTGCAGCAGGCATTCCTTTTTTAGCTAAATCAAGTAATAGACCTCTTGCCTTTCTTAAGCCTGTATTAATATCGTAAGAATTATCAAGATGAGGGTCATTAATAAGTCCTTTCCAACCAACAGTTGTGCGAGGTTTCTCAAAATAAACACGCATAACAATTTCTAAATTCTGACTATATTTCTCCCTCAATGGGGCTAAGCGATTTGCATATTCAATAGCAGCATCAACATCATGAACCGAGCATGGTCCAACAATCACCAACATTCTTGGATCAATACCATGAAGAATTGATTGAATCTTTTTGCGAGTATTAGAGACCACTCCAGAGGCTGCCTTATCTAAAGGCAAATCTCTATGAAGTAATGCTGGTGACATTAATGGACGAGTCTCGACAACATGAAGGTCTGAGGTGCTATCCACCATTGAAAAATATGATGAGGTGGACATTTAAAGCGTGATCATAGATATAAGATTAGAGAAGTATCAGTCATAGGGGGGTAATAAGTTGCATTATCTGAATGTTTATTCAAAAAACATGCGGTTGTAAACAATGAAAACAAAAGACTCTCACTCAAATACATTCTCTATTGAGATTTAACAATGCTAAAAAATTACTTATCACATGTTGCAGATCGAGAAGCGCTTGGGATCCCTCCGCTTCCTTTAGATGCAAAACAAACTAAAGATTTAACTGAATTTTTAGAAAAACCAGATAAAGAATTCGATCAAAACTTCTTAGTTGATCTTCTTGTGAATCGAATTCCTCCTGGGGTTGATCAAGCCTCCTATGTCAAAGCAACTTGGCTGAGCTCAATTGCTCAAGAAGAATCAAAAAGTCCATTAGTAAGCCCTTTAAAAGCAACTGAGCTTTTGGGTACAATGATTGGCGGATATAATGTAGCAGCATTAATTGAAATACTAAAATCTAATAATAAGGAATTAGCAGCTTCAGCCTGCGATGGATTAAGTAATACTCTTTTAGTTTA
Organism: Prochlorococcus marinus str. MIT 1214; assembly: GCF_027359355.1. NCBI lineage: Bacteria > Bacillati > Cyanobacteriota > Cyanophyceae > Synechococcales > Prochlorococcaceae > Prochlorococcus > Prochlorococcus marinus. Next base: position 1,311,611 of record NZ_CP114777.1, read on the forward strand.
TGATGCGCTAAATGATATTTTAGAATTAGCAAAAACTAATATTTATGCAGAAAAAGTTATAAATAGCTGGTCCAATGGAGAATGGTTCACCAATAAACGACCTTTAGCTGAGGAAATAACAGTAACAGTATTTAAAGTTGAAGGAGAAACAAATACAGACGATCTCTCTCCAGCAACTCATGCCACAACAAGACCAGATATTCCTTTACATGCTCTAGCAATGCTAGAGACACGAGATCAAAATGGTTTAAGAACTATTGAAAAATTAAAAGAGAAAGGACATGCGATTGCATATGTTGGCGATGTAGTTGGAACAGGAAGCTCTCGAAAATCAGCAATAAACTCTGTCCTTTGGCATACAGGACAAGACATACCATACATACCAAATAAACGAGGAGGTGGCGTTATAATAGGAGGCAAAATTGCTCCTATTTTCTTTAATACTGCAGAAGATTCAGGTGCACTTCCAATTGAATGCGATGTAAGCAATCTCAAAACAGGAGATGTTATCACTATTTTCCCTTACAAAGGAGAAGTTAGAAGAAGTACACATGAAACAAACAATGGAGAACTTCTATCAAAATTTGACTTAAAACCACAAACTATTACTGATGAAGTAAGAGCAGGTGGGCGAATTCCTTTAATGATTGGAAGAGCTTTGACAGACAAAGTTAGAACAAAATTAAAACTTCCTCCCTCTACTCTTTTTATTCGTCCTGGTCAGCCACCTGCATCAAAATATGGGTTTACACAAGCTCAAAAAATTGTTGGAAAAGCTTGCGGTTTAGAAGGCGTGCTCCCTGGCGCAAGTTGTGAGCCAATAATGACAACGGTTGGTAGTCAAGATACTACTGGTCCAATGACTAGAGATGAAATGAAAGAATTAGCCTGTTTAGGATTTTCTGCTGATTTAGTTATGCAGAGTTTCTGTCACACGGCAGCATATCCCAAGCCCGTTGATATCAAAACTCAAAAAGAACTCCCTGATTTTTTTGCTGAAAGAGGAGGAGTAGCATTAAAACCTGGTGATGGCATTATTCACAGTTGGCTAAATAGGATGCTTTTACCAGACACTGTCGGGACAGGTGGTGATAGTCATACTCGCTTCCCATTGGGCATCTCATTTCCTGGAGGTTCGGGAGTTGTGGCATTTGCTGCAGCCATTGGTTCCATGCCTTTAGATATGCCGGAGTCAGTTCTCGTAAGGTTTAAAGGGTCTTTACAAGCTGGTGTAACCTTAAGAGATGTAGTTAATGCCATTCCGTGGATGGCCATACAACAAGGTCTGCTGACTGTCGCGAAAGAGAACAAAGTTAATGTGTTTAATGGAAAAATACTAGAAATTGAAGGTCTACCAGACCTAAAATTAGAGCAAGCCTTTGAGTTGACTGATGCAAGCGCAGAAAGATCTTGTGCAGGATGTACTATTCAACTCTCTAAATCAACAATCAGTGAGTATTTAAAAAGCAATATTGTTTTACTTAAAAATATGATTGCTAGGGGATATAAAGACGCAAGAACAATAAGTAGAAGAATTAAAGAAATGGAAGATTGGCTAAAAAAACCAGATTTACTATCAGCCGACTCCAATTCTCAATACTCAGAAATCATCGAAATAGACTTGAATGAACTCAAAGAACCTGTTTTAGCTTGCCCTAATGATCCTGATAACGTCAAACTATTAAACGAAATCGCAGGCACTCCGATTCAAGAAGTTTTTATAGGTTCATGTATGACTAATATTGGTCATTATCGAGCCGCCGCAAAAATTCTTGAAGGAGAAGGGAAGATAGCAGCAAGATTATGGGTATGTCCGCCAACACGAATGGACGAGGAAATTTTGAAAAAAGAAGGGTACTACGAGATCTTTGAAAAAGCTGGTAGCCGCATGGAAATGCCTGGTTGTTCTCTGTGCATGGGCAATCAAGCTCGTGTAGAAGATAACTCAACTGTTTTCTCAACCAGTACAAGAAATTTCAACAACAGATTAGGGAAAGGTGCTCAGGTGTTCTTAGGAAGTGCAGAACTGGCTGCTGTTTGCGCTTTGTTGGGTCATATACCTACAACTGATGAATATCTTAGAATCGCTTCGAAAAAAGTTTCCCCTTTAACTGACGAAATATACAGATACTTAAACTTTGATGAAATACCAAACTTTATTGAAGATGGACGTGTAATAACAAAAGAAGAAGAGGCCTCTATTTTACAAATCTAAATTAAGTTAAATGATCAACAGTCAAAGTCGAAATCCCATTAAAAAAAAATCAAGTCAAAGCATAAAAAAACTTCTTCAAAGGAAATGGCTCAATGTAATTCTTGCTCTCATACTTACAGGTCTAGGAGCAGCATTAACGGGAATATTATTTAAAACTGGAATTCATGCATTAGAAGATTATCGATCAAATCTTCTTGCATATATGCCTAGATGGATAGTTTTACCCATTTTAGGAGCATTAGGAGGATTGATTTCTGGATTGCTCATTCAAAACTTTGCTCCCGCAGCAAAAGGAGCAGGCGTCAGTCACATCATTGCATTTCTTCGCCATAAGCCAGTCCCTATGGGATTAAGAGTTGGAATCGTCAAACTATTTGCTGGAATAATTGCTATTGGAAGTGGATTTCCACTAGGTCCCGAAGGCCCAGCAGTACAAATGGGAGGATCTGTTGCCTGGAAAATGGCAAAATGGCTAAAAGCCCCTATTTCATTTCGCAGAGTTATTGTTGCAGCAGGAGGAGGTGCGGGAATTGCAGCAATTTTCAGTGCACCTATTGGAGGCTTTATATATGCAATTGAAGAACTTCTAAATTCAGCCAGACCAGTAGTCCTCTTACTAGTAGTAGTAACAACATTCTGGGCAGATAGTTGCGCTGATATTTTGCAAGCGATTGGACTTGATCAAAAAGCTGGTGGATTTATTAATAATTTAGGCTTTCAATTAGAAAGAGCATATACACCAGTAATCGAATTCTTTCCGATAGATTTTTTATACTTAATCGTTTTAGGAATCTTACTTGGATTCTTAGCAGAAATGTATTGCAAATATGTTTTAAAGATGCAAGTCCTAGGAAATAAATGGTTTAAAAATAAAACTATTCAGAGAATGAGTTTGTCAGGATTATTACTCGGCTCAATGTATTCAATAATCCCCGAAAGTTTCCATAATATCGAGGGATTACAAAAGATTATTGTTAATGAAAATAGTAGTTTTACGCTCGCAATAAGTATATTTTTAATTTTATTTTTTGCTTCTGGTTTAGCAGCCGCATCGGGAGCTCCAGGTGGCTTATTTTATCCAATGCTCACCCTTGGAGGAGCGATAGGATTAGCCAGCGGTATAGGAGTAGAAACATTGACGGGCCATGTTCCCACAACTTATATTTTTGCAGGAATGGGTGGATTTGTTGCTGGATGCTCAAGAACCCCATTAACAGCAATGTTTTTAGCATTCGCATTAACTAAAAATCTGTTAATACTTAAGCCACTCTTGATTACATGTATAGCTAGCTTTTTAACTGCCAGAATATTTAATGAACATTCAATTTATGAAAGACAAATTACGATTGAAGAAGGAGAATTAATATAAAACTTTTTCAAATTTTCAATGAACTATCATAGCTTTTAGCATTATAGATCATGCATCTAAGACCTATCAATAATATCCAACCTAAGATATTTATTCTGCTGTCAAATAGTGGAATATCTGTCGCATAAAAACAAATAAGAATTAAAGTAGAAGTCCACCAAGCTCGATCAACCACTATATTTTTTTGAAGATTTAAATTATTAAATATTCTATAAAAAGAAGACATAAATAATAAGCTAAATACAAATATATTTATCAACAAAGAAACTATCAGGCCATGACTAATTGCTAATTCCAAAGGCAAATTATGAGAGTGGCCATGTGATAAGCCTGTCCTTAAAGGATAAAGAATTGAAAAAGCTGCTGCTCCCCAACCCAACCATGGTTTTTCAAAAATTAAATTAAGTCCTATTTTCCATTGACCAATACGTGTTGCTTCAAAAGGTCTAGTATCAACGAATTGCATATCATTAAGTCTCATCCAAATAGATTCAGGAACAAAACTCCTTGCAAATTGTTGAATTCCAAAATCAAAAACTGGTAAAACAGCAATAATCACCGGAAACAGACAAATAAGCATTAAAGGTATTAACCAACTCCATGATGCTGAACCAAAAACTAATGGTAAACCTAAAAAAATTGCACCCCATGCGTTTCGAGAGTCAGTCAAAATCATTGCTGAAACAAAAGCAATTAAAAGAGCAAAGGGAAGAAGTCGGTTTCTTCCAAGAATAAAAGGATGCAGAACTGAAGCCAAACAGAATGGCCATACGCCGGATAACCACGCTGCAGCGATATTCGCGTAATCGAACAAACCAGACAATCTACCTAAAGGCTCTCCTCCTGGAGAAATAAACCAAATTATCAAACCATCAAAAATCTGCCAAGGCCCCTCCCATCCAAGCCATAACTGACCGAAGCCTGTTATTAGAACAGGGAAACTTCCTAACACAAGCCAAGAAGCACATTTTTTTCTTCTTTCAGGAGTTAACAAATATGGTTGCAAGCCCCAAAAACACCAGAAGAATGGCAACCAATTAAAAAGACCAAGCCAAGCTAACCAACCAATATGAGAACGAATACAACCAATTATCATCAAACAAGTTATAAACACTAGCGGATAATTCCAATATTCCCTCAAGTAGAGTTCCCTTCTTTTAAAGCTTCCGTCGATAAGAGCTACAAGCAACAATAAATAAGAAATTAACGCACTGGACGGCAAACAAAATACGCCTAATTGAAAACACCTCCAGCCAATATTGTCTGAAAAATTATTTTTTAAATTTAGTAAATAAGCATTATGAATCATGTAAATACTGCTGTTCTTCCCCTATACACAATAACTTGTCTTCTTAAATGCAATCTTAAAGCTCTTGCTAAAGCGACTCTCTCCAAATCTCTTCCCTTTCTTATTAAATCTGATACTTCATCACGATGACTCACATTAGATATAGTCTGTTCAATTATGGGTCCAGCATCAAGATCCTTAGTTACATAATGCGCTGTTGCTCCAATTAATTTTACACCTCTTTCCCAAGCCTGATGATATGGTTGAGCACCTTTAAAAGCAGGAAGAAAAGAATGATGAATATTTATAAAATGAGGAAAATTCTCTAAAAATGAACTACTTAAAATTTGCATATATTTAGCCAACACTCCTAAATCAATTTTATACTCATTTAACAAATCTAAAATTTTACTTTCGGAATCTGCTTTATGATTTTTATCTACTTCAATAAGCTTAAAAGGAATAGAAAAACTTGAACAAATAGCCTCTAAATCTGAATGATTAGAGATAACTAAAGGGACATTCATACATAATTCACCTGCCTTAACTCTCCATAAAAGATCAACTAAACAATGACTCTGCTTGCTAACAAAGATGGCAACATTAGGAAAATCATCAGAAAAGCTCAAGACGGCTTTTCCATTCAATCTCTGCTCAAGTAAAATTACTTCAGATTTTATTTCATGTTTGTCGAGCAGAAATCCATCTAAATCCCACTCAATTCGGCTGAGAAACAATTTTGCATCTGCATCTGTATGGTGATCAGCATGTCTAATATTGCCATTTTTACTTGCTATCCAACTTGCCAAATCACTTACAAGTCCTGGCTTATCCGGACAAATGAACTGCAAGATTACTGTTTTGAGGCTCACTAGAGCTATATGTTTAAACTATTCTCTTTTTTAGACCACTCATTGAAAATTAACAAGCAAATTTCATAACATCTGTGGAAATGAATAATCAAAAAGCAGAAAAAAAGCAAACCGAAATCTCAATTGTTGGTAGTGGTATAGCAGGAATTGCAACTGCCTTTCACCTAGGGAAAAAAGGTTATAAAGTAAATTTAATTGACCCAACAGTAAACTCAGAAATAAATAATTTAAATCCAAACAATGGAACACAAGCTAGTTTGGGTGTTCTAATGGGAAATGTCTACAAAAGATCAAAAGGTAGAGCTTTTTTGCTAAGAAATAGAAGTATGAAATTATGGAAGGAATGGCTTACTCAAATAAACTATTATGAGTCAGATTTTAGATTTGAAAAACCATTAATTAAATTAGCAAGTTCTGAAAAAGAATATCAATATATGATTGAATTAATTAGTAATAAAAAAAGATATGGAATTGAGATTTTAGCAAAAAATTCTTTAAATTTTTGGAATTCTATATTTGAAACAAAATTAATAGGAGGATTAATATCGTATGAAGATGGGCGATTCAATCCAATACAATTAATAAAAGCATTAATGCAAAGTCTTGATCAAATAAAGATCAATAAAATCGAAAGTAATGTTTTTAAAATAAGCAAAAATAGTAATATATACAGCAAAAAGTGGCATATCGATTTAGAAAATAACCTATCTATTAATCAAGACTATATTGTGATTTGTTCTGCTTTAAATACTCAAAAATTAATAGAACCATTAGGCCATGAATTACTTTTAGAGCCAATATTAGGACAAGTTGTTGAATTAGAATTAGAGAATAAAACTACGAATTGGAAAGAATGGCCTGGAATATTAAATTATCAATCTATAAACTTTATACACCATCGTCCTAATCACATGCTCATAGGGGCAACTATCGAAAGAGGTACTAAACCAAGTCTCTTAGATAAACAAAAAATGTTAAATATGAACAACAATGTTCCAAAGTGGATAAAAAATGCAAAAATCTGCCATGAATGGAATGGAATAAGAGCTAAGCCTCAAAACGAACCTGCTCCGTTATTAAAAGAATTAGAACCTGGTTTATTAATTAATACAGGTCACTACAGAAATGGTATTATGCTAGCTCCTGCGTGCGCTGAGTGGATTGGAATGAAAATAGAGGAACAATATAAATATTGATTATTAAAATCTATTTACTTGGTTTCAGTAAAATCAGCATCAATTACATCATCTCCATCAACTTTACTACTATCAGCACTGGAGTCCTCAGCAGCTTGAGAAGCAGCATTTGCTTGTTGATATACAGAAGCTCCCAAAGAATACAATTCTTGTTGAAGCTCCTCAACTAAAGTCTTCATGCTTTCATAATCATCTTTTTCGGTAGCCTCTTTCAACTTTACACGTTTCTCTTCTACTTTCTCTTTGGCTGCTTCATCAACTTTATCTCCAAGCTCACCTATTTGTTTTTCAGCCTGATAAACAAGTGTTTCAGCTTGATTCTTAATATCAATTTTTTCACGCTTTTCTTTATCAGCAGAAGCATTCATTTCTGCGTCTTTAACCATTTTATCAACTTCGTTATCCGACAAGGTGGATGCTCCAGTAATAGAGATACTTTGCTCTTTACCACTACCTTTGTCTTTCGCATTAACACTGAGAATTCCATTAGCGTCAATATCAAAAGTTACTTCAATTTGAGGCACACCCCGAGGAGCAGGAGGAATTCCATCTAAACGAAAGGTTCCAAGACTTTTGTTATCAGAAGCCATTTCACGTTCACCTTGTAAGACGTGAATTTCTACATTCGTTTGACCATCAACTGCGGTTGAATAAGTTTCAGCTTTTTTAGTGGGAACAGTAGTATTTCTTGAAATCATTTTGGTCATAACCCCACCCAAAGTCTCCACTCCAAGAGATAATGGAGTGACATCAAGTAGCAAAATATCTTTAACTTCTCCAGCAAGAACTCCACCTTGAATAGCGGCTCCAACCGCTACTACTTCATCTGGATTAACTGTTTGATTTGGATCTTTAGTAGTTACTCTTTTTACTAACTCTTTAACCGCTGGCATTCGGGTAGAGCCTCCAACCATAACAATTTCATCTATTTCTCCAGTAGATAATTTTGCATCTTTCAAAGCTTGCTCTACAGGGACCCTGCAGCGATCGATAAGATTTGAAGCTAGTTCCTCGAACTTACCTCTTGTGAGGGTCAAATCAAGATGCTTAGGACCTTCGGGAGTGGCGGTGATAAATGGAAGATTGATTTCACTTTGAGTAGCATTTGATAATTCAATCTTGGCTTTTTCAGCTGCTTCAGTTAAACGTTGCAATGCTTGTTTGTCTTGGCGTAGATCAATACCTTCATTACTCTTGAATGTTGAAGCCAAATGGTCAACTATAACTCTGTCAAAATCGTCTCCACCTAAATGAGTATCGCCAGATGTAGAGAGTACTTCGAATACTCCATCGCCTACTTCTAATACAGATACGTCGAAAGTACCTCCACCCAAATCAAAGACTAATATTCTTTCATTGCTTTTTTTATCCAATCCATAGGCTAAAGCAGCAGCAGTAGGCTCATTGATAATCCTGAGAACTTCCAAACCTGCAATCTTTCCTGCATCTTTTGTTGCTTGTCTCTGAGAATCATTGAAGTAAGCAGGAACTGTAATTACTGCTTGAGTAACTGTTTCACCTAAATATTTACCTGCATCATCAGAAAGTTTTCTTAAAACTTGAGCACTTACTTCTTCAGGAGAAAACTGCTTATCAAGTATTGGGCATTTTAGTTTGACATTGGAGCCCGCTTTTTCAATTCCGTAGCTAACTTCTTTTGATTCATCATTTACTTCATCAACTCTACGTCCAACAAATCTTTTAGAAGAATAAAAAGTATTTTCTGGATTCATCACAGCTTGACGCTTAGCAATTTGTCCAACCAATTGATCTTGGTTCTTTGTATAAGCAACAACAGATGGAGTTGTTCTAAATCCTTCAGCATTTGCTATTACTGTAGGCTTACCGCCTTCCATAACAGCAACACAACTATTTGTAGTTCCTAGATCGATTCCAACAACCTTCCCCATGGGTGAGTAGCTCCTTTAATTTCTTTCTTTAAGTATCATCCTCGTCAGTGAAACCTATTTGAGGCGAGGCGTGGTTCCCGAACAGCCTCTAAGCAATTTTGAATCAACATCATCAAAAATGAGTACTATCACTGGAAAAACTAGTCTGGTAGGACTACTTGGACAACCAGTAAATCATTCCCTTTCCCCAATTATGCACAATGCCGCATATGAAGAAATGGGACTTGACTGGTGTTATGTCGCAATGCCTTGCGAAAGTAAAAATCTAGAGAAAGTCACAAAAGCATTAAGATATTTAGATTGCAAAGGATTGAATATAACTATTCCTCATAAGCAAGAAGTGTTAAAATCTTGTCATAAATTAACTGAAATTGCGAATAATATCCAAGCCGTTAATACACTTATTCCTGAAAAAAATCATCAATGGATAGGAGCAAATACTGATTTAGAGGGATTCTTAACGCCATTAAAAAGACATAATTTAAAAGATAAAAATGTGATTGTTTTAGGTTGTGGAGGCAGCGCTAGAGCAGTAGTAATGGGATTAAATAGTTTAAATGTTAAAAAAGTAATAATCATTGGCAGGAATGAAAATTCTTTAGGTATTTTTGTAAAAAATATGAGTAATTTATTCTCAAAGAGCAACATATCCATTGAAGGGATCAATATTAAAGAATTAAATATTTCACCATATATTGAAGCAGCCGATTTGATTATCAATACGACTCCAATAGGAATGAATAACAAAAACACAAAAGAGGGAAATATTCCCCTTGGACGTGAAATATGGGACTGTCTCTCTAGCAAAACTATTTTATATGATTTAATTTACACTCCAAGACCAACAAACTGGTTAAAACTTGGACAACAAAAGAATTGTTTTATAATTGATGGTTTAGATATGCTTGTCGAACAAGGCGCCTTTTCAATTAGACTTTGGAGTGGATTTAACGAAGTGCCTGTTAAGATAATGAAATCATCTGCAGAAAAACATTTAATGGTTTAATCTAAGAAAAATAGAATCGATTATGCCTTCAATAGGAGCGAAAATATTGGCAGTTTTACTATATATGATTCCATGGTCTGACTCTCTAATCTTTGCTAATCATTTATTTATACAATATCCATTTCTACAAATCATTCAATTACCTGCGATTCCTATAATCTTAATTGAAAGATCAATACCTTTTGGAAGTTTATTATTATTTTTAGCGATCTTTATTGGATTAGTAAGAAATAATAAAGTATCTTACTTTTTGCGTTTTAATGCACTTCAATCATTGTTAATCAATATTGGAATAATAATAATAAGTTTTATTTTTCAAATTATATTTGGTTCTTTTACAAACACATTAATTATAAGAACTTTCTCTAGTACTTTATCAATAAGTCTGTTTTCGGTACTCTTTTATTGTGTTTGGTCTTGCACACAAGGAAATGAACCTGATTTGCCCGGAATAAGCCAAGCAACAAAAATGCAATTGTGAAAGTTACCACTTCAGTATAAGATTGTAATTCCGTCGCTCTTAATGAGCCATAAAGTCCTAGTCGGAAATCTCATCCATGTCTGAAAAACCTTATTACGAAACCATGTACATTCTTCGTCCGGACATACCGGAAGAAGAAGTTGACAGCCATCTAAAAAAATATAGTGAAATTCTTGAAAAATCAGGAACTGAAGTATTAGATAGTCAAATGAGAGGTAAGAGAAGACTTGCCTATCCAATTGCAAAGCATAAAGAGGGAATATATGTGCAATTAAGTCACAAAGGCAATGGACAGCAAGTTGCAACCCTAGAGAGAGCAATGAGGTTAAGTGAGGACGTTATTCGTTACCTCACTGTTAAACAAGATGGTCCTTTACCAACTCCAAAATCCACTTCTAAAGATGATGAACCTGAGAAATCTGAAACAGAAAAAGACGAAATAAAACCTACTGAGGAGAAAACTGAATCACCCGCAAAAGACGAAAATACAAAAGACACAGAAGGATAAAATAAAAGCTAAATAAAATTCAAAAAATTATTAATTTTACTTGTTTACCCAAGACCAGATTCTACTGGGCAATCCCCATACATAAATAAATCCTTCGGCTGATTTGTGGTTAAACTTATCTTCACTTCCATAAGTAGACATATCTGAAATGTACAAACTATTTTCATTTGACTGACGACCAATAACATCCGCATTACCCTTAAAAAGCCTAATCTTTACTGTTCCATTTACCTGCTTCTGAGAAAAATTAATAAATCCATCCAAAGCTTCTTTCAAAGGGCTAAACCAGAAACCTTTATAAACTAAGTCAGCCCATTGTCGTTCCAATCTAGATTTAGTATCTAATAAATCAGCTGGCAAAGTTAAACTCTCCATTTCTTGATGAGCTTTAATTAATAAAAGCAATCCTGGTGTTTCATAAATTTCTCGACTTTTAATTCCTACTACTCTGTCTTCAATAATATCCAACCGTCCAAAACCATGCTTTCCTGCAAGGCTATTAGCCTTTTTCATAAGTGAGACTGGATCCAATACTTCTCCATCAATTGCAACTGGATACCCATTTTCAAAAACAATATCCAAAATTTCAGGCTCATTGGGTGATTCAGCAATAGAAGAAGTGATACCAAAAACCTCTTCTGAAGGCATCTCAAATGGATCTTCAAGAGGACCGGCTTCAATACTTCTCCCTAAAAGATTCAAATCAATCGAATAAGGATTTTTTTTACTTACAGGAGGAACAATTCCATATTTTTCTCCATAGGCAATCGTTTCTTCACGACTCATACCCCATTCCCGTGCCGGAGTAAGCAATTGCAAATCAGGAGCTAAAGCTCCAATTGTTACATCAAAACGAACTTGATCATTACCTTTACCTGTACACCCGTGAGCAACTCCATCAGCATTTAATTCCCTAGCAATTTCAACAAGTTTTTTTGCTATTAATGGTCTAGCTAATGCCGTTGAAAGTGGATATCTACCTTGATACAAAGCATTAGCCCTAATTGCTGGAAAAGCAAAATCTTCAATAAAAGGCTTAACTAAATTGCCAATTAGTGATTGTGAGGCTCCTGCCGATATAGCCTTTTTTTTGATTTCATCAAGCTCATCACCTTGACCAAGATCTGCTGCAAAAGCAATTACATGATCTACCCCATACTCCTTCTTCAAGTAAGGAATACAAACACTAGTATCTACCCCTCCTGAATAAGCCAAAACAACTTTTTTAGCCTTTCCCATATGGTTATCTCCTTTAAGGAAATTTAATTCTCTATATTAAATATAGAGAACTATTGGCAATATTTCTTACTGAGATAATCAATGCTGATTCAAATATTTTCAAAGTCTAAAAACTGAAGAGCTGATTAGAAATCATTCCCATGGCTGCTTAATAGATTGTCCTGATTTGCTTTCAACCAAGAATCCAGTGAACCATACCAAAACAAAAGCCAACGAAGTTAGCCCAAAGAAAATAAGTACATAAATTAACCAAGTATTAATATTATGACCAAAAATCAATAAATTTTGAACATCATTATTAGTAGTGAAAAGAAAATAAAGATGTAAAAAATTAAAAGTCACTTTTAAATCAAAAGTTAAATTGAAGGATTAACGAAAAAAGACCTCTTAATCAAAAAATAAATTAAAAGGAAAAGAGAAGGGCCAAAAACCAAAGACCAAACTAAAAGATGGTTAATATAAAAGGATTGAGGGTGAGCAATACCGGCTATACGAAAAAAAATGCTGAACAAGAAAGCAATGCCCCAAGTACAAGTAATCAATATCAGCTTTGAAGTCAGCATAAAGATTAGAAAATTAATCCATAATGCATTATGTTAATTCATGGATCATAATCTTGATATGGGAGAACTAGAAAAAATCAATTTATCTAATTTAGACGGTATCAATCCCGCACTTACTCGCTATAGCAGACAAGAACCTGCTCCTGTCCTCCCACTTAGAGAAGAGCCTGATTTACTATCTTGGTTAGAAACGAGCGGAAGATTAGTTGCTGATCAAGATTCAAATGATCAAGAAATAAGTACCGTTGAAGAGGAGGAACTCTCAGCTTTAATGGGAGAAAAAGAAGACTATAAAGCGGAAGAAGAAGAAACAACAGATGATGAATGGGAAGAGTAACTTAAAAGCTTAAGTTTTGAAAAAATTTAAAAATCTTTTAGATATAAATAAAATATCATTTTACAAAAGTGTTAATAATCAAATATTTATTTTATTTGGATTAATAACTTTTGCATGTGTCTTTGCTGATTTTTCTTTTAAAAATAGCAATTTAACCATTCCTTTTATTATTACAACTCTTATATCTTCGACTATTACTTTTAAAGGTATCTCTAAATTAAAAAAGATAGAAATTAAACAAATAATTAGAAGAGAAGGACCAAAAAATCATTTTCTTAAGCAAGGAACTCCAACTATGGGTGGTATTTTCTTTATTCCTATTGGAATAATAATAAGCAATATAATTTATTTTAATAAAGCCAATTATCACATAGTTTTAACTTTAAGTTTTCTTAGTATATTTTTTATGTTTATTGGCTTTATAGATGATTATCTAAGTTTAAAAAAACAATTAAATACTGGTTTAAAATCTAATCAAAAAATAATTTTACAATTTTTTATTAGTCTTATTTTCATTATTATTTGTGCATCAAATAATTTAATACCAAACAATATTCTAATAGCAAATAAAATTGTTTATATTGGAAATCTAATTTATCCTTTGGGCATATTTGTACTATTAGCTGAAAGTAATTCAACTAACTTAACAGATGGTTTAGATGGTTTATTAAGTGGTTGTAGTGTACTAATTTTTACAGGTCTCGCTATTACTATTTTAATAGAAAATCCAAGTAATAATTTGACACTAGCTCCTCTCTGTATAGTAATGGCTGGAGCTTGTATGGGATTCCTTTTTCTAAATAAATATCCTGCAAAATTATTTATGGGGGATTCAGGTTCTCTAGCTATGGGAGCCTCCTTGGGTGGAATCGCTTTACTATCAAATAATCTTTGGTCTCTTTTAATTATGGGAGGAGTACTAGTTGCAGAGTCTATCTCAGTCATCATTCAAGTAAGTATTTTTAAAATTTCTAAGCGACTACAAGGGAAAGGTCATAAATTATTTTTAATGAGTCCATTGCATCACCATTTTGAACTTAAAGGTAACAATGAAGTTCTCATTGTCAGTAGCTTTTGGTTGGTTACATTATTGTTAGTCATAATAAATCTAATATTTTTCATTCAAAATTAGATCTTCAAGTTCAACTAATGACTTATTTTACTTGGAAAGAAGAAGGATTAACTAACGATTGTGAAACTCTAGATTCTATGGCTGCTCGATTTGAAGAATCTGCAAGACTCATGAGAAAAATGTCAGCTGAAGGTTTTAAAGTAGAAAAAAGAAATAAACGTCAAATAATCACTCATATAGATTCAAAGATTTTTAATGATTGGGGCTTTGTTAGCGAAGAATCACCATATCAACAACTTACATTGATACTTGAAGAAGAATCACAATAAAATTGCAAATTAATGACTTTTGAAAAATCGAAAATGTTTTAAACCATCTATTACACCATCTTTAGAATCAGAAAAGAAGACTCTTTGTTGAGAGCTCAATCCATCTAACGATGAATCATGCTCAAAAGGAACAATATTAGTCGTTAATCCTCTTATTAACTCAGCATCACCTTGTTGACTTGCCACGACAATAACTTGATCTAAAGATAAACCCCAACGTAAAGTCAAAAATCTAATCGCTTCTGCTCTTGATGCTCGCAAAGGAACAACATCTAAGTACCAATGACATTTCAGATGTGGAGAAGCAACCAGTCCTGACTGCCTAAGTCTTTTTCGTACTAAAGGTAAAATTGCTTCACTAGGTTCTTTTAATAAATAACTAACCTTAAAAGGAGCTTGATTTTCAGTTGATTGAAGCTCTAAATAATCTTTTAAATCAAACAAAACCTTCTCTACGCCTTTCCGATCCCAATCAACAGTTATTGAATCTTGCCAAAAAATATCTGATTTGTTTTCATCAGCATAATAAATTTCAGTACCTGCTTGACATATCCAAACTGCGGGTTTGGGTAATTGTGTTTCTGTATATCGATAGCGAGCAGCATTAATTGATCTTCCAGTTAAAATTCCCAATTTAATGTTGTTTTTCAATGAATAATCTTTTAAATCCCATTTCAATTTTTTTAAGACTTTATCTTGCTCAAGATAATTATCTAAATCAAGAAATAAAAGTTTTTGACCGCTAGGACTTGTTTGATTAATATTTCCCAATGACCAATGTCGAGGTGCAAGAAATTTCAAACGCTTCTGCATCAATGCAATGTAATTACAAACATGTGCATCCCAACTGAAATGCCTGCTTACTGCTTCCACTCCGTTATTACTCCAAGTTTTCCATAAAGAAGTGTTGGAACCAGCAGTCTCTAAACCATCTCGAAAAGCCTCTAAGTCAGTTACATCTACGAGAAGACCATTTTCACATCGAGACAAAATATCCCTTGGGCCACCGTCGTCTGTAGTCACCATTGGCAACCCACACGCGGCAGCTTCCAACAGTGTCAGGCCAAAAGGCTCAGTTAAGGCAGGGTTAACAAATAATCCGTTTTTATTCGCAGCCCAACGATAAATTGAAGGAATTTGCTCTCTTCTATGTTGTTTTGGATAAGCAACTTTTCCATATAAATTATATTTATCAACTAATTCAAAAACTTGCTGAAATACTTCTCTTTGCTGTTTCTCAAGCTGACGTGAATCCTCTCGACATCCCAAGATTAAAATAAGATTATGTCTTTGCTGCAAAATTGAAGAACGTCCATAAGTCTCAATCAACGCAGGAATATTTTTTCTCCTGACTGCTCTAGATATAGCCAGCAGAGGAGGAAGATTTAAGTCTCTCAAAAAAGGTTTAAACAGTTTATTTAATTCTTTTTCTTCATCAATTGAATCAGAATCTATTGGATGAAAACGATTTAAATCAACGCCTGGGGGAATTATTTCTACATTTTCTAAGCTATATCGCCCATAACGCGCGTACTGTTCAACAGATTCCTGCTTAGTACTTGTTATGAGTAAATTTGAATGTGCTAAAGCCAATTCTTCTGCATCAATTCTTTTACTAATCGAATATGTCTGCTCTATTTGATCATGATCTATGCCAGCAGCCAACAATCTTCTAAGTTTTTCCCGACCCAATGAATGGCCCGTAAAAACCAATGGCAAACCTAATCTTCTGCTTACCAATGCTCCAACATAACCAGCATCGGCATAATGAGCATGAATCCAATCTGGCAAACTATTTTTTTTCTGTAATCTGTCAACTATTTGATCCGCTAAGTCATCTAGATACGGCCACAACAATTCCTTCCTGATATAACGCTTAGGTCCAAAAGGTAATCGAATAATTTCAGCACAATTTGATATCTTTTCTACAGGGATTGAATAATCAGTCGATACCCTCCTATCAATAATTAATCTGGTAATAAGTTCAACTTTTTCAACTTCTGGTCTTGACGCAAGTCCTTTAACTAGTTCTAAAACGTATAAAGTTTGTCCACCTGTATCTGAATCTCTACCCAATTCAAGATCATGTGAGCGGATTAAACCATGCAAATTTAAATGTAGAAGTTTTAATCCCAAGTGGAATACTTATTCAAGATGTTGGATAAATAATTGATTTTATGAGTACTAAATCTAAAGAAAGAATAATATTTTTTTTAGGGGAGGAATGAATTTTTAATCTTAAGTCTATAACTAGGTTTTTTGGTCATTTTTAAATCAAAATCCAGATAAATAAATCATCAAGGTTAAGTAATATGTACAAAAATTCAAAAATATTCAAACTTTTTTGGGAGGATGATTTTCCAAAACTTTTTTTAAATAATTTCCCGTATGACTCTTGGAGTCTCGCGCAACTTCTTCAGGAGTTCCCATAGCAATAATCTCTCCTCCTCGGTTCCCGCCTTCAGGCCCCATATCAATAATCCAATCTGAACATCTAATAACATCCAAATTATGCTCAATAACAATAATTGAGTTTCCCTTATCTACCAATCTCTGGATTACATCCATTAATTTATGAACATCATAAAAACTTAAACCAGTGGTAGGTTCATCAATTAAATAAAGAGTTTTACCAGTAGCTCTTCTAGATAACTCAGTAGCGAGTTTGACTCTTTGAGCTTCTCCTCCAGATAAAGTTGGAGCCGGCTGGCCAAGCTTAATATATCCAAGACCAACATCTAAAAGTGTTCTTAATCGATCTGCAGCTTGAGGTATTGCAGAAAAAACATCAACTGCTTGTTCAACAGTCATTTCTAATACATCAGAAATCGAATAATTCTTATATTTGACTTGTAATGTTTCTCGGTTAAAGCGAGCTCCTTTACATACATCACATTGAACATAAACATCAGGAAGAAAATTCATTTCAATTACATTTACACCTTGACCACGACAAGCTTCACATCTTCCACCTTTAACATTAAAACTAAATTGACCTGCTTGATATCCTCTCGCTTTTGCTTCGACAGAAGTTGCAAAAAGTTGGCGTATAGGATCAAATGCACCGGTATAAGTAGCCGTATTAGATCTTGGTGTTCTACCAATTGGAGATTGATCTATAACAATAACCTTATCAATAGATTTAATACCTTTCAGTTCTTTTAAACCTTTTGGAAAAGGAACTTTTAAACCTAAAGAGTGGTTTAAAGCAGGATGGAGTAATTCATTAATTAAAGTACTTTTACCACTACCACTTACTCCAGTAACAGCAACCAACCTACCTAATGGAAAATCTACAGAAACATTTTTTAGATTATTTTTATTACAATCAATCAAACGTAATTTTCTTTGTACCGAATCTCTTCTGGTAGCAGGCGTAGGAATAGATGAACGCCCACTAAGATAAGCACCAGTCAATGATTCTTTTGCATTCAGCAAACTATCTAAAGATCCTTCAGCAATAATTTCGCCGCCATGAACACCAGCACCAGGTCCAATATCAACCAAATGATCAGCTGCTCTTATTGTATCTTCGTCATGTTCAACAACAACCAACGTATTACCTAGATCACGTAATTTTTTTAAAGTAGATAATAATCGATCATTATCTCTTTGATGTAGTCCAATACTAGGCTCATCTAACACATAAAGAACTCCTGTTAAACCTGCACCTATTTGGGTAGCAAGTCGTATTCGTTGCGCTTCCCCACCAGACAACGTCATTGCTGGCCTATCTAAAGTTAAGTAATCAAGTCCAACATCTAAGAGAAATTGAAGACGTAGTCGAATTTCTTTTAAAACTAATTCCCCAATTTTGGTTTGTTTGTTAGAAAGTAATTGCTTTGAGTTTTTAGTTGTCTCTAGACCCATTAAGGCCTCAACATTCTCAAGTGTGGTAGACACACTAGATGAAGTAAGATCAGTTATTGCAAAAGGCCCAAGTTTTACAGCAAGCGCTTCAGGACGTAATCTCTTGCCATGACAGGTTGCACAAGGAACTAATTCAAGATATTTTTCTAGCTTTTGACGAACAGCTTCACCATTCGCATCCTGCAACTGTCTTTCTAAAATAGGTAAAATACCTTCAAAAGGTCTTTTAAAGCCAGAATCTTGTTTATATCTACTATCTACTTTTATTAAAATAGGTTCTTTACTGCCATTTAACAAAATATTTTTTTGTGCTTCTTTTAAATCTTTCCAAGGAGTTTTTATCTCAAAGCCAAATGCCTCACCAACTGAAAATAATAATGAAAAATAATATGAATTATCCTTATCACTCCATGGTGCAACAGCAGCATAAACTGGTAGTGATGGATCAGGTATAACTCTCTCACAGGTGAATTTTTTCAAATGACCAAGGCCATGACAATCAGGACATGCTCCATATGGACTATTAAATGAAAACAACCTTGGTGATAATTCCTCAATCACTGCCCCATGAACAGGACAAGCAAAGTTCTCAGAAAATAATCTTTCCCTATCAATACCTTTCGGAAGTTCTTCATTTTTTTTAGGTACTACTTCAACAATTGCTAAGCCATCTCCCCTTTTTAAAGTAGTACTTAATGAATCAGTTAATCTTTCTTCAATACCCTCTCTCGCAATCAATCTATCAACCACTACCTCAATAGAATGAACTTGATTTTTATCTAATTCAATATTATCTGCCAATTCTCTAACGTCTTTGTTAATTCTGACTCGAGCAAATCCTTCTGCAGCCAATCCAGAAAGTAATTTTGAATGTGTTCCTTTTTTACCTCTAACAACAGGTGCAAGTAGTTGATATCGTGTCCCTTCTGGAAGAGTTTTTATTTGATCAACCATCTCATCAATACTTTGAGGCTTAATGGGCCTCGCACACTCTGGACAATGAGGTTCTCCCGCTCTTCCAAAAAGCAAACGAAAATAATCTTGTATTTCGGTGACGGTTCCAACTGTTGAACGAGGATTATGACTTGTTGATTTTTGATCAATAGAAATTGCTGGAGATAAACCCTCAATTGAATCAACATCAGGTTTATCAACTTGACCTAAAAATTGTCTTGCGTATGCGGACAAACTCTCAACATATCGCCTTTGACCTTCAGCAAAAATAGTATCAAACGCTAAAGAACTTTTACCACTGCCACTGACACCTGTAAAAACCACCAATTTATTTCTTGGAATAGATAAATCAACATTTTTTAAATTATGTTGCCTTGCACCACGAATAGTTATGAGTTCTTCACTGGAAGAACCAAGATTTAATGTCTTTTTTTTAGGATTAGATTTTTGAATTCCCATTAGGGGAAAAACATTAATAGCTAATTGTATAAAAAAATATGCTCATCATGCAGCTTTGTGTTCCAGCAAGCTCGCCGCATAGGCATTGGCATCTACAATTTGACCCCCAGCCAATAGAGCCAATTCTCTTTGCCTATCTGCGGTTTCCTTTAAATTAGTGACAGAGGACTTGGTACAACCTTCGAAAATAGTCTTTTTTAAAGCAAAATGATTATCAGCAAATGCTGCAATTAAAGGTTGATGAGTTACACAAAAAACTTGTCGATGCTTTGACAATTCACTAAGCAACTTAGCCACATAACTACTAACTGATCCACTAACACCTGAATCAATTTCATCAAAAATTAATAAATTAGTTTGATCAAATGAAGCAAAGATTGACTTTATTGCAAGAAGAACCCTAGATTTCTCACCTCCTGAAGCTGATTCTCCAAGAGGGGCTAAGGGAAGACCTGGATTTGCTGAAAACATAAAGGTAACTTTATCAATCCCGTTACTTGTTGGTTCACATTCTTCAAAAACAACTTTAAAGCGAATATTAGGAATACCTAATTTTTTCAAACTATTGATCAATTCATGTTCAAATTTTAATGCAATAGTTTTTCTTATCACTGATAAATTTATATTAGACTTGTCTCTAATCATTCTTTTTTTATATTCGAATGAAGAAAGTTGATTGATATTATTAGAATCATCTTGAGAAGATAAACAATTAATTAATTCATTTTTATAGATAATCAGATCTGCTATATTTCTTCGATATTTTGTTTGATAAAATTTGAGAGTAGATAATCTAACTTGTAAATCATTTAAAAAAGATGGATCAATATCTAATGTTTTTTCATAATCATTTATCTGATAAATTAAATCATTGAGATTGTTAGTTATTCTATAAAAGTTATCAAAAATCGGTTCTAGAGTAGAATCAATTTGAGACAATGTTTTTAATTCATTAATGCAAAAATTAGTATGATCTATAATTGATGGATATTCATCTAAGCTTTCATTTAAACGAATTAATAAAGATTTAACTCCTTCTTTTAATCTTAAAATATTTGATAAACGATTCTGATCAGTTTCTAGCTTAGCTTCCTCCTCTGGATCTTCTAAATCTAATTTATCTAAATCATTGTATATATACTGCATTTCCTCAAACTCTTTTTTTGAATCAGAGATTTTATCTCTTACCTGCTCAAGCCTTAGATTAGAATCATGCCAGATTTTCCAATCTTGCTTTACTTGAGTAATAGATTCTTCAATTTTTTTTAAACCTAAAGAATCTAATAAACTTAATTGATAACATGAGTTGTTCAAAATGTAAGTATCACCTTGTAAAGTAAAATCAAACAAAAGTGATCTTAATTCTGATATTTGATTTTTATTAACTAATACACCATTAATTCTAAATCTAGATTTATATTTATGATCTTTCAGCCGCCATTCCCTGGTCACAATTAATTCTTCATCAACATCAAATTCTTGATTGATTAACCAATCTTTTGTCTTCTGCAATACAGAAAAAACACCTTCAATTGATGAAAAAACAGATCCTTTAGGTACCAATCGATTATCTAGAGAAGTTTTTTTATTCGCCAATAGAGCATTCAATGTATCAATAAATATTGATTTACCTGAACCAGTTTGCCCTGTAAAAACGGTAAAACCCTTATCAAAGTCTATCTCTAAGTTCCCAAATAAAGCTATATTTTGAAAACGAAGGCTAGTTAGCATAACTCTAAGGAATCAAAAAGACGCAAATTAGGCGTAAAATGAACTAGAAGGGATGTAAGAACATCGCCATACCAAAATGGCCGAAGAACTCAGCGATTTTATTGAAGCCTCAGGTCTACTTGAGTATGACCCGGTGGCTATTGACTCAATCTACAAAAAAAATCCAATTCGTCTACTTCGCAGGCTTTGGCAGACACTATTACCCATTGGATTGTTTTTACTTGGCGTTGGATGGGAAAAGTTAATTGGTTCCTTAGAAAAAAACGAGAGAAAAACTTTTAGAGCCAAAGAATTTACCCAACTGCTTGTTGATTTAGGACCAGCATTTATAAAAGCAGGACAAGCACTATCTACCAGACCAGATATTGTTCCTCCAACAGTTTTAGAAGAACTAGCACAGCTTCAAGATCAACTACCAGGTTTTGAAAGTAAACTGGCTATGGCATGCATTGAACAAGATTTAGAAGACAAAATAGAAAACATTTTTCAAGAAATAGATAGGGAACCAATTTCGGCAGCATCTTTAGGACAAGTACATAAAGCAACACTCAAAAATGGAGAAAAAGTTGCTGTTAAGATTCAAAGACCAGGCTTAAGAGAACAAATAACTTTAGATCTATACATAGTGAGAAATATAGCTATATGGTTTAAGAATAATATTGGGATTATTAGAAGTGATTTAGTGGCTTTAATAGATGAACTGGGCAAAAGAATATTTGAGGAAATGGATTACATTAATGAAGCTAAAAATGCAGAAAAATTTAAGAAGCTTCATAGCGCCAATAAAAAAATTGCAGTCCCAAAAATTTATAGAGAGGCTACAAGTAGAAGAGTGCTAACAATGGAATGGATAGATGGCACAAAATTAACAAACATAGACGCTGTCAAAAATTTAGGAATTAATCCAAATGAGATGGTAAAAATAGGTGTAAGTTGCAGTCTTCAGCAATTAATTGAACATGGTTTTTTTCACGCTGATCCGCATCCAGGAAACATCTTAGCTATGGATGATGGTCGTTTATGTTATTTAGACTTTGGTATGATGAGTGATATTACACAACAATCTAGAATTGGATTAATTAGAGCTGTTGTTCACCTTGTAAATAAAAGATTTGATAAGCTTTCGTATGATTTTGTTCAACTAGGCTTTCTCTCTGAAGAAGTTGATTTAACACCCATTGCGCCAGCTTTTGAAAGCGTTTTTAGTACTGCTTTAGAGATAGGAGTCAATAAAATGGATTTCAAGGCTGTAACAGATGATATGTCTAGTATAATGTATAAATTTCCTTTTAAATTACCACCTTATTATGCACTAATAATTAGATCTTTGATTACTTTAGAAGGAATAGCACTTAGTGTTGATCCAGATTTCAAAATATTAGGAGCAGCATATCCTTATTTTGCAAGAAGACTCATGGAAGATGAAAACCCAGAACTGAGAAATAGTTTAAAAGAGATGCTTTTTGATGAAAACAATCTAAAGTTAGAAAGATTAGATGATCTTTTAAAAAGTGCTACTAAAGAAAAACAATTAGATAGTGAAAAAATTGTAGACCAAACGATTAATTTTTTGTTTTCTAAAAAAGGTCTTATTCTTAGAAACGAATTAGTAAATATTTTAGCTTCAAAAATTGATTCTATTGGATGGAAAACAGTAATAAAATTGAATGATAAACTTCCATCAAAAATACGTTCAAAGACAATAGAAAAATCTTCAAAGATTAATACAAAAAAAGTTATTAATCTATCTTCAATTAGTAAATTATTTAACAAATCAAAAATAAAGCCTGGATTCAAAAGAAAAATAATATTAAAAAAATTACCAAAAATTTTAATAACCAAAGATACTTACAAAATGGGTTATGGGTTAATGAAAAAAACTTCTGAAAAAGGATTAATCAGATTAGTTAAAGTTGCAGCCGGTGTAGAACAATAAATGAATTTAAATTACTCAAATATAATATTGTTACTAGTTTTATTTTTTTATCCAAGTGCAAAAAGTGCGGAAAAGCTTTTTCTATACAAAGGAACTTTTAGTAGGTCAATAAATATAGAGGAGTTGAGTAAATTTAATACAACAAAAGAAATCAGTCAAAAGTTAGAAAATTTAATGAAAATTACAAACCTAAATGATAAAGATCTTCATAATTTTTTATCTTATAAAATAAAAATTCCATTAAAAACAAGTAGTAAATTAATGAATAGTAAAATAGGTGAAGTATTTTTAAGCAGATTATCTAAAATTATTTATACGAACAAAATATCAAATAAAAAAACAAGTACAAAAGCTATAAGATCTGCAATTATATTAAGCTCTTATAAAAATAATGAGAGAATGAATCTTATAGATTTTTTCAAAGAATATCCAAATAAAAATATTGCTATAGATCTAAACGCATTGAACAAAGCACTTGAAAAAGTAGAATCATTAAAAGAGTTAATCGATTTCTACTCCAATTCTCCTTTTCAAAAGCTAAAAGATGGAAGCTCTAGCACTTAGATTGTTAAAGATTATTTATTGAATAAGTGGCAATTACTAAAAAGCTAAAGCAACTATTCTCTTCTAGCCCAAAAAAAAATAATTGGGATGGGCTTATAGAAGCTTACAAACCATGGCTACCAGTATCAAATAAAACTCCCATCATCACTTTAAAAGAAGGTGCAACTCCTCTAATAGAAGTCAAGTCAATAGCTAATCGCATAGGAAAAGGAGTAAAAGTATATGTGAAATATGACGGTCTTAATCCAACAGGGTCATTTAAAGATAGAGGAATGACAATGGCGATCAGTAAAGCAAAAGAAGAAGGTTGCGAAGCTGTAATTTGCGCAAGTACAGGTAATACATCAGCATCTGCAGCTGCTTACGCCAGTAAAGGAGGAATGAAGTCTTTCGTTATCATTCCAGACGGATACGTAGCTCAAGGAAAATTAGCTCAAGCGTTAGTTTATGGAGCAGAAGTATTAGCTATTAAAGGAAATTTTGATAAAGCATTAGATATTGTTAGAGAGTTATCGGAAAAATATCCAATAACACTAGTTAATTCTTTAAATCCTTATAGATTACAAGGTCAAAAAACAGCAGCTTTTGAAATAATAGAAAATCTTGGAAATGCTCCTGATTGGCTATGTATTCCAATGGGCAATGCAGGTAATATAAGTGCCTACTGGATGGGATTTCAAGAATATTTTCATGCAAATAAATCGAAAAAACTTCCTCGAATGATGGGGTTTCAAGCAAGGGGTTCTGCTCCCTTAGTTGAAGGTCAGCGAATAAAGAATCCAGAAACTATTGCCACTGCGATTAGAATTGGAAATCCTGTTAATAAAGAAAAAGCGCTCATAGCAAGAGAATCTAGCAATGGTAAATTCTCATCAGTTACAGACTCAGAAATAATAGATGCATATAAAATTCTTGGAAAAGAAGAAGGAATCTTTTGCGAACCTGCTAGCGCAGCTTCCGTAGCAGGTTTATTAAAGATTAAAACTGATGTTCCAAAAAATTCAATTATTGTTTGTGTTTTAACTGGGAACGGCCTAAAAGACCCTGATTGCGCAATTAATAACAATGATTCAATTTTTCATACAGGTGTAGAAGCGGAAATCAATTCAATAGCAAAAAAGATGGGGTTTTGAAAACATTTAAATATCCAACTAAAAAACTGTCTGTTAATTTCGATGATATCTAATTAGTTATATTGTGGAAAAAGCATGAAAAACCATTAGTTTCTATTTTTTATTTTTCCACAGATAGCCTAAAGAGTGGATAAGTATCTTTTTATCCACCAAAAAAAGCTTTTATCCACAGTTAAATAATCGAAGATCACTGTTGGTGTCAAAGATTTTTTAAAAAACCACAAAAACCACAAAGCCTACTACTGCTATTTATTTTCATATAAAGAAAGTAAAAGAATAATAGGAATGATAAATTTTGTTTTTTTTAACGGTATTGCTTTTTTGAAATAGCTATGAAATTCTTATATCAGTAGATATTTTTTGAAATAACGGAATGAAGTTAAATTGCTCACAAACTGAATTGAATACTGCTCTTCAGTTAGTAAGTAGAGCCGTTTCCAATCGACCGACACACCCTGTCCTAGCAAATGTATTATTGGCAGCTGATGAAGTTACAGGAAAGCTTCGCTTAACTGGCTTTGATTTAAGTTTAGGAATACAAACTTCAATATCAGCTTTCATAGAAAAAAGTGGGGCTATTACTTTACCTGCTAAGTTATTTGGTGAAATTATTTCTAAATTATCTAATGATTCTCCATTAGTTTTAACATCTGATGAAAATAGTCAACAAGTCGAATTAACAAGTAAAAGTGGTACATATCAGGTAAGAGGTATGCTTGCAGATGATTTTCCTGATTTACCTTTGGTGGAAAATGGAACATCACTTAAACTAAATCCTTTATTATTATCTAATGCAATTAAATCTACTTTATTTGCAAGTAGTACTGATGATGCTAAGCAATTACTTACAGGTATTAATCTTACTTTTGATGGGTATGGTATTGAATCAGCAGCTACAGATGGTCATCGATTAGCAGTTTTAAACTTAAATAATATTGTATATGAATCAAAAGATATAAATAATACTTTAGATGTTGATAAATTTTCTATTACATTACCTTCTAAATCTTTAAGAGAGGTTGAAAAGTTTTTAAGTACTTGTGATATTAGTCAACCAATTAATTTTTTTATTGACAAAGGGCAAGTAGTTTTTATATCTGTTGATGAAATTATAACTATTCGGACTTTAGAGGGTTCTTATCCAAATTATTCTCAATTATTACCAGAAACTTTTTCTAATGTATTAGAGTTTGATAGAAAAGAATTTATTGCCTCCTTAGAAAGAGTTGCTGTTTTAGCTGATCAACACAATAATGTTATCAAATTAACTACTGACAGCGATGCTAAATTAATTAAAATAAGTACTGATGCTCAAGATATAGGAACTTGTTTTGAGTCTTTACCTGTGTCTTTTAAAGGTGAATCATTTCAAATAGCATTTAATGTTAGATATTTATTAGATGGACTTAAAGTTATAGATTCAAATCTTATTAAGTTAAGTTGTAATGCACCCACAACACCTGCTGTTTTTTCACCTGTTAATAGTGATGTTAATTTTATTTACTTAGTAATGCCTATACAAATTAGAAATTAATTTTGGCTATTCCTACTAAGTTACTATTAAGTGATTTATTAAAACATAATGTTCGGTGTGATAAAGGAATCGATCATGGTCCAGTAGTTAACCCATGGATGCATCCTCCTGTACATCGCATATTGGGATTAATAAGCCGTCCCTCTAATATGAGATTAGAAAGACATGTTTGGAGGTTAGATCAAGTAAAAGGATTAAATCAGCAAGAAGTATTTTTAAAAGGAGCTTATTCAATTTCTGATGATCAAACTTTAGAACGTTTTCCTACTTTAATAAATGCTAATGTTTTTAATAGAAGTGGTCAAAAATTAGGATTAATAGCTGATTGTTTTTTTGAACTTAAAAATGGAAAAATACAATATTATTTAGTTAGTCGAACAAATCCTCTGATACCAGGAACAAGTAGATGGCGTTTATCTATATCTCAAATTATCGATAAACAACCTGGTTCTATCTCATGCGATATTGATACATTTGAAGATTTACCAATACAGAAAGCAAGTATAAAAGAAGAATTTCTTAGTAAGAGTAGAAAATGGAAAACTCAATTTCAAGATTTGACTTATAACGCTTCTGATAGACTGGAGGGATGGATTGATGATCAAATTAGTGAGAATACTAAAGAATCTATTAAAGATTCTTATAAAACTCAGAATGATCAGGATTCATATGACGACTGGATAGATAATTTAGATATAGATAGTTTAGAAGAATTTAATACAATGAATAAACGACAAAGAAATAAAGATTTACCTAATGAGAGAGATCTTGATCCTTGGATTTAATTAATGACATTTTTAGAGAAAAATGATTTTCAAGAATTAATCAATTCATCAAATTTTTTTGTTGAATACGATGTCTTTTCGTCTCTAATTCAAGAGGGGTTAAAAGAATCTGATTATGTGGAAATCTGTAGAAGACTTAAGCGACCACCTAACAGAAACGAATTAGGCATGTTTGGTGTTATGTGGTCTGAACATTGTTGTTATCGGAATTCCCGTCCTTTATTAAAAAACTTTCCTACAACTGGTCCTCGAATCCTTGTAGGTCCTGGAGAAAATGCAGGAGTTGTAGATATTGGTTGTGGCCAAAAATTAGTTTTTAAAATTGAGAGTCATAATCATCCATCTGCTGTAGAGCCCTTCCAAGGTGCAGCAACAGGTGTAGGTGGAATTTTGAGGGATATTTTTACTATGGGAGCAAGACCAATAGCATTATTAAATGCTTTAAGATTTGGCCTTTTAGAAGATGAAAAAAATATTAGTTTACTAGAAGGTGTAGTAGCAGGAATTGCTCATTATGGGAATTGTGTAGGTGTTCCAACTATTGGAGGAGAAGTAGGATTTGATAGTAGTTATTCAGGTAATCCTTTAGTTAATGCAATGGCATTGGGATTGATGGAAACAGATGAAATAGTTTGTTCAGGGGCTAGTGGTATAGATTTTCCAGTTCTTTATGTAGGAAATACAACTGGTAGAGATGGAATGGGTGGAGCAAGTTTTGCTAGTTCCGAACTTTCGAAAACTTCTATAGATGATCGACCTGCTGTCCAAGTTGGTGATCCTTTTCTTGAAAAGGGATTAATAGAAGCTTGTTTAGAGGCATTTAAAACAGGATATGTAATTGCTGCTCAGGATATGGGAGCTGCAGGACTTACTTGTAGTTGTTCTGAAATGGCTTCAAAAGGTGATGTAGGAATTGAATTGAACCTAGATCTTGTTCCAGCACGAGAAAAGGGAATGACTGCCTATGAATTCTTGTTATCTGAATCTCAAGAACGAATGTTATTTGTTGTTAAACCTGGCTCGGAAGAAGAACTGAGAAAATTATTTATGAGATGGGGATTATATGTTGAAGTCGTCGGAAAAGTTTTAAAAGAAAAGGTTGTAAAAGTCTTACATAAAGGACAAATTGTAGCAAATTTACCAGCATCTGCACTTGCTGATGATACACCTGTAGAGGAACATTTATTAATCAATTCAACTCCTGAATATTTAAAAGATCATTGGAAATGGACTGAAGATGTATTACCTAAAAATTTAAAAGATGGAATTATTAAAATAAATAATAATTTATTTATTAGTTGGAATAATATTCTTATAAACTTATTAAGTACTCCATCAATAGCATCAAAAAATTGGATATATAAACAATACGATTATCAAGTTCAATCTAATACAGTTGTTGCTCCTGGAGAAGCTGATGCAGCCGTTATAAGAATTAGACCTCAAAATGATTTTAAAACTAAATCAAATCAAAATAGAGGAATAGCATCCGTTGTAGATTGTAATGATAGGTGGGTGTATTTAGATCCTAAACGTGGAAGTATTGCTGCTGTTGCAGAAGCAGCTAGAAATTTAAGTTGTGTAGGAGCTGAACCTATCGCGATTACTAATAATTTAAATTTTTCTTCCCCTGAAAAACCTGTGGGATTTTGGCAATTATCAATGTCTTGCGAAGGCATAACTAATGCATGTAAAGAATTAAACACACCTGTTACTGGAGGCAATGTCTCTTTATATAATGATACAAAACAATCAAATAATACTGTTATTCCAATACATCCAACGCCTGTAATTGGTATGGTTGGATTGATAGAAGATATTAATAAAGTTTGTAAAAAATCTTGGATTAAAGAAGGTGATCAAATATTGATGTTAGGATTACCTTTAGAAATTAATAACAATCAAGATAATAGAATTTCATTATCTGCTTCATCTTTTTTAGAGTATATACATGGTTTGAAAACAGGAAGGCCGCCAGAAATAGATTTAAATTTAGAGAAACAAGTTCATTTATTCTTAAGAAATATAATTAAAAAATGTATGATTAATTCAGCTCATGATTTAGGTGATGGAGGATTAGCAGTAGCTTTAGCTGAATGTTGTATTTCTTCTGGGCTAGGAGCAAATATTGTTATCCCTTCAAGCGAAGCAAGGTTAGATCGTCTCCTTTTTGCTGAAGGAGGAGGAAGAGTTTTAATTAGTTGTTCAGTTGATCAAAGCTTAGAATTAAAAAAATATTATGAAAAGATTTCATTAGAACAAACTAATAGTTTTTCAATATGTAATTTAGGGACTGTAAATAATCAAAACAAATTATTAGTTTATCAAGATAATAATTTGATTATAGATGTTGATATTCCTAGCTTGGAAGATGCATATAAAAATACTATATCTAAAAAAATAACTAAATAATATCTTTATGAATTATAATTTTCAAATTAAGCGTATTTTACTTAACCAAGGAATATAATTATGTGTGGAATTGTAGGTGTTGTTTCAACAGATCAATGTAATCAACAAATATACGATAGTTTATTGCTGCTACAGCATAGAGGTCAAGACTCTACTGGAATAGCAACAATGGATCGAAGTGTTTTTCATATCAATAAATCTAAAGGTCAAGTAAGAGAAGCTTATAGAACTAGAGATATGAGAGGTTTGATTGGAAAGGTTGGATTAGGACATGTTCGATATGCTACTAAAGGGGCTGCTCATCGAGAAGAGGAGGCGCAACCCTTTTATGTAAACGCACCTTATGGGATAATTCTTGTTCATAATGGCAATCTAACTAATACAAGAGAGTTAGAAAAAGAACTTTTTAAAGTAGATAGAAGGCATACAAATACGTCCAGCGATACTGAAATGCTATTAAATGTTTTAGCAACAGAGCTAAACAGTGCAATAAAAGATAAAGATATAGATCCAGATGATCTTTTTACAGCTGTACATAGGCTTCATGCAAGAGTAGAGGGTTCATATGCTTCTATTGCTCTAATTGCAGGTCATGGTCTTTTAGCTTTTAGAGATCCTTTTGGGATACGACCTTTAGTAATTGGTAAAAGACTAAAACAAAATAACAAACCAGAATGGGTGATCGCTAGTGAATCATTAGTAATTGAAAATAATGATTATCAAATTGTCAGAGATGTTAAACCAGGAGAGGCGATTTTTATTACCTCTGAGGGCGAGTTTTTTTCTAAACAATGTTCAAACCATCCTCAATTATTTCCTTGTTCATTTGAATATGTTTATCTAGCGAGACCTGACTCAATAATGAATGGTATTTCTGTTTATGAGTCAAGATTAAGAATGGGAGATTTGTTAGCAGAAACTATCAAAAAACAAATTTCACTTGGTGATGTTGATGTAGTAATGCCAATACCTGACTCCTCTAGACCTGCTGCAATGCAAGTAGCAAGACAGCTAGGAATTGAATATAGGGAGGGCTTTTTTAAGAATCGTTATGTTGGTAGAACATTTATAATGCCTGGTCAATCCTTAAGAAAACGATCTGTTCGGCAGAAGTTAAATGCAATGAGTACTGAATTTAAAAATAAAAATGTTTTGATAGTTGATGACTCTGTTGTTAGAGGAACAACATCTCAACAAATAGTTCAAATGGCAAGAAGTGCAGGTGCTAATAAAGTTACTTTTACATCTGCTGCCCCACCAATTAGATATCCACATGTTTATGGAATTAATATGCCAAGTAGAAATGAATTGATTGCTTATAACAGAGATATCAATCAAATAGAAGATAATTTATTGATTGATAAAATGATTTATCAAGAAGTAGACGATCTTACTAAAGCTATCATTAATGATTCTCATATTAAAGAATTAGATTTATCTTGTTTTACAGGAAAATATGTTACGGGAACTGTTACTGATGAATATTTAAATTGGGTTGAAAAAACCTCTTTATCTTAAGCTCTCTCTGGTATTATCATCGAAAAAGTAGATTTTATAAATTCATTATCATCTAAATCTAAATTTAATTTTTTTTCTTTTTTGTATAAACTATTATCAATTTGATTTTTATCTAATTTTTCATATCTATCTTTATTAGTTTTAATATAAACGTATTTATTATTTATAAAACAAGCAATTACTCTATCATTAATTTTTTTATTATCTTTAAAATTGATTCCCATTGTTCCCAACGCTCCTTTCTGAGATGTTTTTATATCTTTGGAATTATGTTTTATGAAAGATCCTTTATTAGTTATTAAAATCAGGTCTTTAATTTGTTGTTCTTGAATATTTATAGCTTCAATTATATTTTCGCCTGGGAATAGTTTAATTATATTTGTTCCTTGAGCTAATTTGCCCATACATGGGAAAAATTTTTCAGTTATTTTTGTTTTGATAATTCTGCCAATATCACTTATTAAATATATATAGCTATTTTCTTTACAAAGAAGACAAGATTTAAGTTTAATATTATCTTTTAATTTTAAAACTGTTGTTGATCTATTAGAAATATCGGTAATTTCACTAAATGAAACTCTTTTAAATTTTCCATCACTACTAATTAATCCTAAACTTATATATTTTTTTTCTGGTAATGGAATAAGATTGATTATTTCATCATTTTCTAAACCTGCTGGTAAAAACTGTTCTAAAGGACCAGGTTTTTGTCCGGCGAATTCCCATTTAAGTAATCCTATTTTACCTAATTGACTTACAGCTAAGATCTTTGGTTCATTTTTAATAGGCCATATTAGCTTTGAAGGTAAAATATCCTTTCTTTCATGATTACTTTCTTTTAATTTTAATTTTTTTATTGTTATTGATGGTATTATTTTTATTTCATTATTTGATTGAACAATAATTTCAGAGTCTTTTGGTAACTCTTTTATAGCATTTATTCTTTGAAGTTCTTTATTTGGTCTTTGATTTGCAAGTCGTTCTGCAATAAGTGCATCTCCACCTTCTATTAACTTTGTTTTTCGAGTACCTCCAAATCTTTTTTTAAGTTCTTTTAATTCCTTAATCATGACTTTTAATAATTTTTCTCTATCGTTAATAATTGATTCAAGATCATCTCTTTTATTTTTTAAATCTTGTATTTCTCTTTTTAATGAATTTTTTTCAAGACTTGTAATTTTTTTTAAAGGCATTCCTAAGATTCCATCAGCTTGTCTTTCATTTATATTTAATTTATTAATTAAATTATTTTTAGCTTCAGCTGTATCTTTTGATTGTTCAATTAAATCTATTATTTCTCTAAGATTATTTATAGCTTGGATTAGAGCTTCAACTATTTCTTGTCTATTTTTAATATTTTTCAATAGATAATTACTTCTTAGTAAAATAGTATTTTCTCGAAATTCAATGAAATTTTCTAATAATTTTCGCAATGTAAGTTGTACGGGTTGACCATCAACTAATGCAAGTAAAATAGCACCGAAATTATTTTGCAGAGACGTTTTTTGATATAAAAAATCTAGAATTTTTTTTGGATCTGAATCTCTTTTTATTTCTACAAGAATTCTCATTCCATCCCTATCACTTTCATCTCTAATATCAGCTATTCCATTAATTTTTCCATTATTTACTAAGTCAGCTAATTTTTCTATCCAATTAGCTTTGTTTAGTTGATATGGCAATTCGGTAATAATAATTCCACTTCTTTTATGCTTACCTTTGCCTGGGTTAATTTCCTCAATATGAGCTATTCCTCTCATCGTGATACTTCCTCTTCCTTTTGTGTAAGTTTCTTTTATTCCATTACTTATTAGTATTTCTCCGCCTGTTGGAAAGTCGGGTCCAGGGATGAGTTCTAATAATTTTTCTTCGCTTAAGGAGGGTTTTTTTATAATTGATATTAGAGCTTCCACTACTTCGTTCAAATTATGAGGAGGAATACTAGTTGCCATTCCAACAGCTATTCCAGCACTTCCATTTAAAAGAAGGAAAGGTAGTTGAGCTGGCAAAACATCTGGCTCTTGCTGAGAGCCGTCAAAATTTGGGGAAAAATCAACAGTTTCTTGATCTATTTCACTTAAAATTGCATCGTTAGATATTGGTGCTAATCGAGTTTCTGTATATCTCATTGCAGCTGGTGGATCGTCATCAATTGATCCAAAGTTTCCATGGCCATCAAGAATTGGATATCTTGAACTAAAAATTTGTACTTGTCTTACAAGCGCATCGTAAACAGCTTGATCTCCATGTGGATGATATTTACCAAGAACATCTCCCACAACACGAGCACATTTTCTGTAAGGTCTATCTGGCGTGAGCCCTAATTCGTGCATTGCAAAAAGAATTCTTCTTTGAACTGGCTTCAATCCATCTCTAGCGTCTGGCAATGCTCTTCCAACGATTACGCTCATTGCGTATTCGAGATAAGAACGCTGCATTTCTTGGTGCAACGATATAGGTTTCAGGCGTTCCTTGGCCATCTCTGAGTTTGTAAGAGGCCTAAATTTCTTTATTTAGGCTACTAACTAATCTGTTAAAAACCAGTTTTTTGTTAAACATTAATTTATTGACTTTTTTCTTTGGCTGTTTTAACTACTTTTTTCATTTCTTGCATTTGAAACAAAAGTTGTGCAGATTTTTGTAATTTCTTACCCCATAATTGCTGAGTTTGATATTCTTGTGAAACATATTTAGGATTAAATTCTAAAGCTTTTTTTGCTAAGATAAATGATTCATAAGATTTATTATCTGAGGCAAATAATGCTACTGCTAAAGCTAACATTGGCTCAGCATCATTGCTAATCTTTAATGCTGACTTAAATTTTAATATAGCTTCTTTTAAATCATTCAATTCATATAAAACAAGACCTTCATTATTAATTGATTGCCAAAAATTGGAATTAATTCTTGAGGATCTTTTAAACGCAATTAGGGCTGATTTATAATTATTTAACATTATTTCAGTATTACCTAATTGAAAATAACCTCTTTCATTTTTTTCATTAATTAATAAGCCTTTTTTTATAGCAAATTTAGCTTTTTGTGGTTCATTCAAGTCCATATATATAGAACCTTTTCTAAAATATATACTCTGTTCTTTTGGGTTTATTTGTATAGCTTTACTTAATGATGATATCGCTTGATACTTTTTATTTACTCTAAATTGAGCTTCTGCAAGACTTGTCCAAAGGTCATTTTCCTTAGGATTTAATTTAACTGCTAGTTTTAATAGTTTAATTGCTTCATGGTTTTGTCCAAATTGGATTAGTTGTATAGCTGTTTTCCCAATTTTTATGGATGTAGATTCTAATTCTTGTGTATTCGGCTCGTTAATTTTGGGAAAAAACGCATTTGAAGAACTAGTCGAAACACAAATTTCAAATAGAACTAAACACATTAGAAATTGATTAATTTTTGGAAAGTATTGTTTTTTCATTTTTATTGATTATCTGATATTGAATTTATATTTCTGCGCCACATCCATGGTTTAATTCGTTTTAATGCTGATTTGTTTAAATTCTCTTTCCATTTTGAATCACTCCAAGATAATGCATCTTTTTTATTTATGTTTAATATCCATTCAGATGGTTGAAGATCCGGTTCAGATGTGTTTGGGATGTTTTTTTGATTCCATGGACATACTTCTTGACATATATCACAACCAGCAATCCAGTTACCCATTTTATTGATTATATTTTCTGGTAATTCTCTGTCTCTGTTTTCTAACGTGTGATACGCCAAACATTTATTTGCGTTCACAACAAATGGTTCTTCTATTGCTTGCGTTGGGCATGCAACTATACATTGTTCACATTCACCACATATTGGTTTTGAGGGTTCGTCAGCCTCCAATTTCTCAGTAGATAAAAGATGACCTATAAACATCCATGACCCAATTTTAGAGTTAATTATATTGCTATGTTTTCCTATCCATCCAATTCCAGCTTCTTCGGCCCAAGCTTTATCTAAAAATGGGCTTGTATCGATACATATTTTCCATTTAGAGGTAGGTCTTTCCCTTTCTAAAAATAGTGCAATTCTTTTTAATTTTTTTGCGATTATCTTATGATAATCCTTTCCCCAACCATATCGTGCAATTGATATGTCTTTAGGAGCTCTGTCGGTATCTACGTAGTAATTAAGTCCAACAGCAAGAATACTTTGTACACCTTCGAGCATGTTTTCAATATTTTTTCTTTTTGGGTTTTTCATCCATTCCATTTTTCCTTGATGTCCAGCTTGAAGCCATCTTTCTAAAGCAGCGGTTCGAAGACTGATTCTTGAAGATCCTGGAACTTTTGCAATCCCTACTGCGTCAAAGCCTTCTTTAAAAGCTTCTTCTTTAATTTTTTTTGTGAGAGTAATCGATTCCTTTAAGTTCACAAGCAGCTTTTCATGAAAAATTTTTTCCTTTACTTAAAAGGTTCAATAGTCAATTCCATCTTTATTTGGCCCTTCAAAGTCTTTCTATTAATGTTTTATTACTATTAATAGCT
The DNA here is from genome assembly GCF_027359355.1 of Prochlorococcus marinus str. MIT 1214. Classification (NCBI taxonomy): domain Bacteria; kingdom Bacillati; phylum Cyanobacteriota; class Cyanophyceae; order Synechococcales; family Prochlorococcaceae; genus Prochlorococcus; species Prochlorococcus marinus. The sequence continues at coordinate 1,347,388 of NZ_CP114777.1, forward strand.
TAAATTATTTAAATAAAGCACTGATTTTGGTTAGATTGTATATATATACATTTTTCGGACTCTCTTTATTTGGTGCAGTCCTCTCCAAAGGAAGACCTGACTCTTGGCTCAAGGCTTCAGCAGGATCTTAAAAATGACCTTATAGCTGGTCTGTTGGTGGTTATTCCACTAGCTACCACTATTTGGTTGTCTACAATTGTCAGCCGCTTTGTTCTGGCAATATTAACTTCGATACCAAAACAATTAAATCCTTTTATTACTCTTAATCCACTATTGCAAGATCTTATTAATCTTGCGCTTGGTTTAACCGTTCCACTCCTAGGTATTTTATTGATAGGTCTTATGGCCAGAAACTTTGTAGGGAGATGGTTGCTTGAGTTTGGGGAAGGAACACTTTCTCGTATACCGCTTGCGGGATCTGTTTATAAAACTCTTAAACAACTTTTAGAAACTTTCCTCAGAGATAACTCAACAAGATTTCGTAGAGTTGTGCTAGTTGAATATCCTCGTGAAGGTTTATTCAGTGTAGGTTTTGTTACTGGTATTGTTGGACCATCTCTGCAAACTGAACCAGATAAACCTCTATTAAGTGTTTTTATACCTACAGCACCAAATCCTACAACAGGTTGGTATACCTTAGTACCAGAGGGCTCTGTTAAGGATTTAGATATATCTGTTGAAGATGCATTTAGAACAATTATTTCTGCTGGAATCGTAAATCCTGATGATAGAAATAATTCTACAAATACTTCTTTTTCTAGTTTATTTTCTCAGTTAAGAGCTTCATCCTCGTAGAGTATTTTTGTGTCATAGTTATGCAATTAAAATCAGTTTCCAGAGAATTAGCTCTTTTACTTTTAGGACAAATTAATAAAAAAGATATTAATAAAATTAATTTCGAAAGTTTACTCAGTAAAGCGATTGAATCTTTAACCCAACATTGGAGAGAACAATTAGATTGTTGCGCTTCAAAATTAGAAAAAGCAAATCAGGAATTATTGGATAGCGAATTGCAAGAAGATGCTGGATATTTGAAAAAATCACGCAATTACTTAAGAACTTGTTTGATTGATTCAGAAAATATTCTTAACAGTTTATCTGAAAGTATTGAATTGCCAAGATTATTAGCATTAGTTGACCAAAAGCAAATACGTGATTTAGCTCTGCAACGTGTTAATTTAGTCATTGAAAAGCAAGATGAGATCGATAATAAATTGGATAACGTTATGGAGGGTTGGCGATTAAATAGATTACCTAGAATTGATAGAGATATTTTGAGATTGGCATTGGTTGATTTACTCGACTTTAATACTCCTACTGCTGTTACTTGTAATGAAGCAGTAAATTTGGCTAATCGTTATAGCGATGAGCAAGGACGCAGAATGATTAATGGAGTTTTACGAAAACTTCAAAACTCTACCTTAAAATTCAATTAGAAATGAAAGACGATTTTTCTCAGGATCAAAATAATTCTGCTTATACGAATCAAAGTGATACTTATTTATCTGATGATGATTCTTTAGATTGGGCGAAACAAGCTTATTTGCAACTTAAGCAAAAGCAAAAAGATGAGAAAGATTTACGTAAAAAAGAAATTAAAGAAAACGAAATATTGAATGATAAAAATGAAGATTCTATATTAAGCATTTCAGTTGACAATAAATTACAAACTATTCATGAATCAAACGAAGACGATGAACCTCAACTTGGTAATTTTGATGATACTTTTACATGGTCAGCTGAGATTTTAGCTGCACAAGGTAAAAAAATTGATCAATTTTCATTAGACGAAATTGACTGGCTCAGTAGGTTAAAACAAGGATTAGAAAAAACTCGTAAAGGTTTTGTTACTGATTTATTAGATAAATTAGGTGATGATCCACTTACGCCTGATGTTCTTGATGACTTAGAAACACTATTGCTGAGAGCAGATGCAGGAGTTTCTGCTACTGATCAAATTTTAAATTCATTAAGAACAAAGTTAAATGAGGAAGTTGTCGATGCTTCTGAGGGTCTGCGTTTTTTAAAAGAACAATTAGTCAACATTCTTGAAAAGCCAATAAAAGATAGTGGTGTTAAGCTACTTTCCCCAAAAAAAGGCTCTTTAAATATTTGGATGCTAGTAGGTGTTAATGGAGTTGGTAAGACAACGACTCTTGGGAAATTGGCTAGTGTTGCAAAAAGAAGTGGTTTTTCTGCAATCATTGCCGCTGCAGATACTTTTAGAGCTGCAGCTGTTCAACAAGTGAAGGTTTGGGGCAAGAGAACAGGGGTTGAAGTTATTGCTAACGAATCTAAGAATGCCGATCCAGCATCAGTAGTGTTTGATGCTATCGGTGCAAGTAAATCAAAAAATATAGATTTGTTGTTGGTTGATACTGCAGGAAGATTACAAACGAAAAATAATTTAATGGAAGAACTAAAAAAAATTAGAAAAATAATTGATAAACTTGCTCCTTCAGCAAACGTTGAATCGTTATTAGTTCTTGATTCTAGTCAAGGACAAAATGGTCTTAGGCAGGCTCTGGCTTTTGCTGATTCAGCTGAATTAACAGGAGTAATACTTACAAAACTTGATGGGTCTTCTAGAGGAGGTGTTGCTATGGCTGTTGCATCAGAAGCAAAACTTCCTGTTAGATTTATTGGGGCTGGGGAGCAAATTAGAGATTTAAGACCTTTTAACAGTTTTGAATTTATTGAGGCCCTATTAACTACTCGATGATTTTTTAGAAATTTTTTGTATATTTTGCTAAATTTTAATTGCTTGAATTGTGGAGATTAGTGAAAGAAAATTCTCCAATTTCCGAAGAGCAATATTTACATCCAAATAACTCTTTATCAAGTGCCGCTTCTAAGTCTCTAACAGATTTGATAAATAGTCTTTCTCAAGAGCAAATAGTTAATCAAGATTTATTGCTTTCATTAAGTTTTGCTTTGCGAAGTTTTACTAATGTACAGCGTTTCCTGGAACTTATTCCGCTTCTTGTCACTCAATTAGTTGGTGTGAAAGGATCATTGTTAATTCCTTTTCAAGATAATGGAAGTCTTTGGTGTGAACAATTGCAAATTCTTCCTGTTAATGAAGATCAGGAATTATTTAGAAAATTATTTCTTTTAGAGGAGGGTAAGAAAACGGGTTTTGGGATGCAGGAAAGGAATATTGCGATGTTAGATCGTATCGTTCAACGACATTTTGACTCAGCCAATGTAATTGCTACATCAATAGTTTCTCGAGGAAGACAGCGAGGTCGTTTGTATGCATTTGACAAAAAGGAAATTGTTTTTGGAAGTAATGTTCATCGAAAACATATTCAGATAGTTGCTGATCTCACTGGAATAGCTATAGAAAATGATGCCATGTTTCAAGTTATTCGGAATCATGAAAAAGTTGATAGGCAAATTAGTATTGGCGCTGAAATTCAATCACAATTATTACCTGATGAATGCCCAATAATTGAAGGAGTTGAATTAGCGGCTCGCTGTAGGCCCGCTTTTCAAGTAGGCGGTGATTATTACGATTTTATGCCGACTCGTCCAGACTTGACAGAAACCGCAAAAGCCAGTGGTCGTTGGGCCTTTGTTATTGGTGATGTTATGGGTAAAGGTGTTCCTGCTGGGTTGTTGATGACTATGTTGCGCGGAATGCTTAGAGCGGAGGTTCTAACTGGATTAGCTCCTGATTCTATTTTGCATGATTTGAATCAATTAGCTCTTGAAGATTTGACTCAATCACACCGCTTTGTAACTTTGTTTTATTCAGACTATGATGCGAGATCAAGAAAATTACGTTTTGCTAATGCAGCACATAATCCTCCTTTGCTTTGGCGCGCTCAGTCAAAATCAATCAATAGATTAGACTCACCTGGTTTATTGATAGGGCTTCAACCAGAAGCAGTGTATGGATGTGGAGAGATAGTTCTTGAACCTGGCGATGTTCTTCTTTACTACACCGACGGAGTTACTGAGGCACCTGGTATTTCAGGAGAACGTTTTGACGAAAATCGTTTAATAACTTTCTTGGATAAATTTTCTAAGGAAGGTTTAGGAGCTCAACAAATATTAAATAAACTTTTTGAGAGACTAGATGGTTTCGTTTCTGTCAATGAGCATCATCTTGAAGATGATGCTTCAATGGTAGTTTTAAAAGTGAGTGAAGAATCAACACTTCCTGAATTAACTTAGTAAAACTCCTGACAATTCATAAGACTCCTGCTTTATTTGTATTAGTAATGTGGAAAAAGCATTGAGCAAAACTTGGAGCGATAGGTTTGATAAAGGACTTAATCCTTTTATAGAAAAATTTAATGCTTCAATTGAGTTTGATATTTGTTTGTTAGAGGAAGATTTGGATGGATCAATTGCCCATGCACGTATGTTAGGAATTCAAGGGATTATTACTAAGGAAGAGGCTATTAAATTAGAAAATGGTCTCGAACAGATTAGGAAAGAGTCCTCTGATGGGTTGTTTAAGCCTTCTATTTCGGACGAAGACGTGCATTTTGCAGTAGAAAAAAAATTAATAGATTTAATAGGTCCCCTAGGTAAAAAACTTCATACCGGTCGAAGTCGTAATGATCAAGTTGGTACAGATCTGAGATTATGGCTAAGAAAGCGTATTGATGAAATTGATTTGGATTTGGAACGTTTACAGCGATCTCTTTTTTTATTGGCAGAGCAAAATCTTCATACGCTTATTCCTGGTTATACTCATTTACAAAGAGCACAACCTTTATCTTTAGCGCATCATTTATTGGCATATGTTGAGATGGCGCAAAGAGATAGAAATAGATTAAAAGATGTGAGAAAACGAGTTAATATTTCTCCTTTAGGAGCAGCTGCTTTAGCTGGAACTTCTATTGCGATAAATAGAAAGATTACTTCTTCAGAATTAGGCTTTCAAGATTTTTACTCTAATAGTTTAGATGCTGTAAGTGATAGGGATTTTGTCGTAGAATTTTTAGGAGCCTCAGCCCTAATTATGGCTCATTTAAGTAGATTATCCGAGGAAGTAATTTTATGGGCGTCTGAAGAATTTGCATTTATTCAGTTAACAGATCGATGTGCTACTGGAAGTAGCCTTATGCCTCAAAAAAAGAATCCTGATGTTCCAGAACTAGTTCGAGGTAAATCAGGGAGAGTATATGGACATTTACAAGCTATGTTAACGATGATCAAAGGGTTACCTTTGGCTTACAATAAGGATTTTCAAGAAGATAAAGAAGCAATCTTTGATAGTGTTAAAACAGTTAAGAATTCGTTAATTGCGACATCAATATTGTTTGAAGAAGGTTTGATTTTTAGAAAAGAAAAACTCAACCAAGCTGTTTCTTCTGATTTTTCAAATGCGACTGATGTTGCAGATTATTTAGTAGCCAAGGAGATACCATTTCGAGAGGCTTATCAATTAGTTGGGCTCATAGTTAAGACTTCTTTGCAAGAAGGGATTTTACTAAAAGATATTCCTTTGAAGAGATGGAAAACATTTCATGAATTTTTTGAAAAAGATATTTTTGAAAAGCTTTTGCCTTCAAGTGTTGTTGGGTCCCGCTTGAGTGCCGGTGGTACTGGATTTGCGAGAATTGAAGAACAGCTTATTTTGTGGCGAGAAAAATTATTTAAGTAAAAAAATTGTTTTCAATCGATTTGAGGGCTTTCGGTATTAAAGTAGTCAAAGATAACTCTTTTTAGAGTTATTAATTTTGGCTTTTCATAGCCTATTAGTTACATTTTATTTTCAGTCCAATTTTCAAGTGAGTATTTTTGTCGGCAACTTACCCTTCCGCGCTGAGCAGGAAGATGTCATTGAATTGTTTTCTCCCTTTGGGGAGGTGGCAAATTGTTCTTTACCTTTAGAACGAGATACAGGACGCAAAAGAGGTTTTGCTTTTGTTGAGATGGCTGATGAAGCAGTTGAAGCTTCTGCAATTGAATCTCTACAAGGTGCTGAGCTTATGGGTCGTCCTTTAAGAATCAACAAAGCTGAACCTAGAGGGAGTGCTCCCAGGAGGGGCGGCGGCGGCGGTTATGGCGGCGGCGGTCAAGGCGGCGGCTATGGCGGTGGCGGCTATGGCGGTGGCGGTTATGGCGGCGGCGGTCAAGGCGGTGGTTATGGCGGCGGCGGTTATGGCGGCGGCGGTCAAGGCGGTGGCTATGGCGGCGGCGGTCAAGGCGGTGGCTATGGCGGCGGCGGTCAAGGCGGTGGCTATGGCGGCGGCGGTCAAGGCGGCGGCTATGGCGGCGGCGGTTATGGCGGTGGCGGTCAAGGCGGTGGCTATGGCGGTGGCTATGGCGGCGGCGGTTATGGCGGTGGCGGTCAAGCTGATCAATCAGCTCAAGATAGACCTTCTGGAGCTAAAGGCTGGGAAGATCGTAGTCATGGCAACGCTTCTCAAGATGAAAATGGCTTTGACCAAGGTCGTAGTAGAAGAAGAAGAGGTGCTTCGCCTGAAGGGGGAGACGATTCTACTGCAGATTATGGTGGCGCAGAATCTTAAAGATTCTGTAGCTTGTTCTTAGTGCCCAGCATCTTCAAGTTGTTGGGCAATTTTTTTTAAAATTGAAATATCAGCGTCCTTCGTTTGAGATTTTTTACTTAACTCTTGCCTTAGAATTTTTGCATTAGGTATATTTTCAATCATATTTATGATGTGTTTGGAAATTTGCCAAAGACGTCCTTCATTTTTTAAATGTTTTTCAGCAAAAGGAATAACTTTTCTAATAATTTCTGATCTAGATAAATTTTCTTGTTGTTGTCCGTAAATCATTGAGTCTATTTGTCTCCAAGCGAATGGATGTGAGTATGCAGCTCTACCAACCATTGCTCCATCAAATACTTTCAGAGCGTTAATACAATCATCGATTGTATTAATTCCGCCGTTAAGTTCAATTATTAATTCAGGTCTATTATTTTTTAATTTTTCTACTCTTTCATATTGAAGAGGTGGAATTGTTCTATTTTCTTTTGGATTTAATCCATTTAGCCAAGCTTTTCTTGCATGAATTATGAATCTGTCTGCTCCTGCAATTGAACAACTATCAACAAATTGCATGAGGTAATTATCACTGTCGAGATAATCAATACCAAGTCTGTGTTTGACGGTTATTGGGATATTGCATGATTTTTTCATTTTCTCTAAGCAGTTGGCCACTGTCTTTGGTTCTCCCATAAGACAAGCTCCAAAATTGCCAGATTTTACTTTTGGACTTGGGCATCCAATATTTAAATTAATTTCGTCATATCCCCAATCTTCAGCCATTTGAGCCGCTTCACCTAAAAGATTTGGATTATCCCCTCCAAGTTGTATTGAAATTGGATGTTCAATCTCATCAAAATCTAATAATTTATTCCTGTTTTTGCTGTAATGAAGTGCTTGGGCCACAATCATTTCTGTATATAGAAGTGATTTTTTTGTGATGTGCCGCATGAGTACACGAAAATGCCTATCTGTGCAATCCATCATTGGAGCAATACTTAACCTGTAGTTAGCTATTTCATTTGTTTTTAAAGAATTGGAAATCATTTTTTATGAATTAATTTTTTTCAACTTTTTGGGAGGAAATTTTATTAAGATTTATCGAATCGAGAAATTTCTTTGAAACGTAGATTTTTTATGATTGGACTTTTGAATACACTTTTTGGTTTTACTATCAAACCAAAAAGCGCTTTTGCTGCATCTAAACCTATGGAAAACTATAAAACTTTAACCGATAAAGAATGGGAAAATCGTTTACCCAAAGACGCTTTTTACGTTTTACGTAAGGAGGGAACAGAGAGACCGTTTTCTAGTCCTTTAAATGATGAAAAAAGGAAAGGAGTTTTTTGTTGTGCAGGATGCGGGCTTGCTTTGTTTTCCTCAAAAACAAAGTTTGATAGTGGAACCGGCTGGCCAAGTTTTTTTGATCATTTACCGGATGCAATAGAGACAAAAACAGACTTCAAATTAATTGTCCCTAGAACTGAATATCATTGTCGAAGATGTGGTGGGCATCAAGGGCATGTTTTTAATGATGGTCCAAGGCCAACTGGTAAACGATATTGCAATAATGGTGTCGCTCTTGCGTTTGAAGTTGATTCGTAAATGATTTTCTTTTCTATTTAATAGGTGTGGGCTTCCGTAGCTTGTATAAAAAACCCTTTGCAATCAACATGGTCAAATAGCTGATCGAATTATATGAATTCAGACGTTTCCTCCTCCGAACATGAATTATCTCAAGATGGTGCATCACCAGATGATCCCAATGAAAATTCTGTAAGTTCGAATACAAGTAATGAATCACTTAATCAAGTTGAACTTTCTAATAATCCCGACGAAGAGTCTGAATTGAACAATGATTTAGTAGATACTGCAAACGAACAACCTTCAACTAGCTCTGATTCAAATATTAAAGGTCCAGATACTGAAGCAAGACTACAGCAATTAGAAAAAGAGCATGAAACTTTAAATAGTCAATATATGAGAATAGCTGCTGACTTTGACAACTTCCGAAAGCGTCAGACGCGTGATCAAGATGATTTAAAAATACAACTTACATGCACTACGCTTAGTGAAATACTTCCTGTTGTCGATAATTTTGAAAGAGCAAGACAGCAATTAAACCCTGAGGGCGAAGAAGCTCAAGCATTACATCGAAGTTACCAAGGACTTTACAAGCAATTAGTTGAAGTTCTTAAGCACCTAGGTGTTGCTCCAATGCGTGTCGTTGATCAGGCTTTTGATCCTTCTTTGCATGAAGCTGTTATGAGAGAGCCCAGTGATGACAAGCCTGAGGACATTGTGATTGAAGAATTACAAAGGGGCTATCACTTGAATGGTCGTGTTTTACGGCATGCTTTAGTCAAAGTTTCTATGGGACCAGGACCGAAAGCAGCTAATGAAGAAATTCCTGATCAGAGTGCTGCTAATCAAGAACAAAGTCCATCTTCAGAAGTCTTAACTAAAGATGAGAATTAACTACATGATGATCGAAACGGAATTGAATTTGTTTAAATGAACTAATGGCTGATTTTTACGATCTATTGGGTGTCAGCAGAGATGCTGATGCTGACACTTTAAAAAGAGCTTATAGACAGCAAGCTCGGAAATATCACCCTGACGTGAATAAGGAAGCAGGTGCAGAGGATAAGTTCAAAGAAATAGGTAAAGCATATGAAGTTTTAAGCGATTCTCAAAAGCGAGCACGTTACGACCAATTTGGAGAAGCTGGAATAGGTGGGGCTGCTGGTATGCCGGATATGGGAGATATGGGCGGTTTTGCAGATTTGTTTGAGACCTTTTTTAATGGCTTTGGTGGTGCTAGTTCACCTGGAGGTTCTCGTCCTCAAAGACGTGGACCGCAACAGGGAGACGATTTACGTTACGACCTAACGATTGATTTTGATAAAGCTATTTTTGGAGAAGAAAAAGAGATCACGGTTCCTCATTTAGAAACTTGTGATGTTTGCAGAGGGACTGGGGCTAAGAAAGGCACTGGTCCTGTTACTTGTCAAACATGTAGTGGTGCCGGTCAAGTAAGAAGAGCTACTCGTACACCTTTTGGAAGTTTTACCCAAGTGGCTGAATGTCCAACTTGTGGTGGTACTGGACAAGTGATTAAAGATCCTTGTAATACTTGTGGAGGGAAAGGGGTTAAACAAGTAAGAAAAAAATTAAAAATTAATATTCCTGCTGGAGTTGATAGTGGAACACGATTAAGAGTTTCAGGAGAGGGTAATGCTGGATTAAAGGGCGGTCCATCTGGAGATTTATATGTCTTCCTAAAAGTAAAAAATCATCCTACTTTAAAGAGAGATGGATTGAAAATTTTATCTGAGGTTAATATTAGTTACCTTCAGGCAATTTTAGGAGATACTATTGAAATAGATACTGTAGATGGCATTACTAAGTTACAAATTCCAGCAGGAACGCAACCTAACTCTATTTTGAATTTAGAAAGTAAAGGAGTGCCAAAACTAGGCAATCCTGTAGCTAGAGGTAACCATCAAGTTTCAGTAAAGATTAAATTACCTACAAAATTATCAGATTCTGAAAGAAATTTATTGGAAAAGTTAGCTGGACATTACTCTGCACGTGGACCTCAATATCATTACCATAAAAGTGGCTTATTTAGTAAGCTATTTGGCAAATAATAGTGGAGAAAAATATCTTTATTGATCATTATTTAGATTTGTGTGGCCTTGATTGTCCAGTCAATTTTGTTAAATGCTGCTTAGCTTTGGAAAATTTATCTACAAAAGATACTTTAAAAGTAGATATAGATATAGGCGAAGCTGAAACTAGTGTTATTGATGGTTTACAAGAGAAGGGATATAAAGTAAAAATATTGAATAAAGACTCTAACAAAGTAACTTTGATAATATCGAGTGAATAAAAATAAACCTAATAAATTAAAAGGTATTGTTGTTGCACTGAAAGCAAATTTTTTAGTCGTAGAGATTAACTATAAAGATTTTAAATATGATTCATTGGATCAATTATATGAAAAAATTAGACTTTTATGCACACGAAGAAGTAAGTTAGACTATCGAGGTTTATTTATAGATGTAGGAGATATTGTTTGCGTTGAGTCTATAGATTATAAAAATAAACGTGCCGTGATTTGTGAGGTGGAGCAGCGAACAAGTTTTTTAAAACGCCCAGCGGTGGCTAACGTTACATTAGTTTCTATTTGCATCTCAGTTGATGAGCCTTTATTTGATATGGAGCAAACAAGCCGTTTTTTATTAACAGCTGAATGTGCAAATATAAAGCCTTTGATAATTTTAACCAAAATAGATTTAATTACAAAGAATGATTTGATTTTATATATAAATAAATTTAAATCTTGGGGATATGATTGTATACCAGTATCTATACATAATTCTCAGGGTATTGATTTATTAATAGAACGATTTCGAAAAACCAAATTAACTGTACTTGCTGGTCCTTCTGGAGTAGGAAAGACAAGTTTAATTAATTATTTAATACCAACCGTTTCACTACCTACTTCATCTGTTTCCAAAAAATTAAAGAGAGGTACACACACGACCAGGCATGTGGAACTTTTTGCTATTGGACATGGATCACTTCTTGCTGATACACCAGGGTTTAATCGTCCAGAAATAATATGCGAGCCATCTGACTTCGCTTCTTTGTTCCCAGAGTTTCGAATTCAATTAACTAAGTCAAAATGCAAGTTTCGTAATTGTTTACATAGAGATGAGCCTGGTTGTGTAATTGATAAAGATCTTGAAAGATATTCTTTTTATCGTGAGAACCTTGAGGAAATGATTAATTCTCCTCTCCCATACCAGGCAGATTAAGCTTGAATCCACCGGTTAAATCCTCCATGCGTTCTTTCATCGTCGAAGCTGAAATTTCGTGAGCAGATTTCATCGCATCAAGTATGGCTTCTTCGATTAATACTTTTTCTTCAGAGAGAAGAGATGGGTCAATTTCTACTCGTAAAGGCTTTTGATTTCCGGACATCCATATTTTTGCCCGATTATCATTATTTGCCCCCTCTATTTCCATAACCTCGAGCTCTTCTTGTAGTTTTTGAGCATTCTGTTGAATTTGTTGTGCTTTTTTAAAAGCTTCAGTTAGTTGCCCAAAGTTTGGTAGTCCGAATCCAGCCATGAGAATTTCCTATTGTTATTGATCTTAGGGTGTAATTTTAGAAGCCACATTGCTTGACTTCTGTTTCTAACAAGATTCCATAAGAATTAAAAACTTTTTTTTGGATAAATTTAATTAACTCTTTTACGTCATAAGATGAGGCTTTGTTTGAGTTAATTATAAAATTAGAATGTATTTTTGATATTTCAGCTCCACCAATACGAAATCCTTTTAAACCAAGTTCTTCAATTAATTGTGCAGCTTTCAAAGGTTCAGGATTACGAAAAACACTACCGCAGGTTTGGGCTTCATAGGGTTGAGTTTTTAATCTATGGTTTAGGTTTGCATTGGTGACCTGTCGGATTTTTTCTGCATGACCTGATACCAACTTTAGTCGAGCAGATACGACAATTAAATTTTGATTTTGAAGAAGACTGTATCGGTATCCAAAATTGAGATCTTTTCTCTTGATAATTTTGTATTCACCTTTTAATGATAGCGTTGTAATACTTTCGAGATAGTCAGATATGCAATGTTCTTGTGCTCCCGCATTCATAACTACTGCGCCACCAATGGTTCCTGGGATTCCTACAGCCCATTCGAGCCCGTGAAGTCCATTTGCTGCTGCTTTTCTGGCTAACGTTGGAAGCATCTCACCGCTAAGTACCTCAATAATTCCAAGACTTTTATCAATTTCAATTCCTTTCAAATTACGCATACATAGGCTTAAACCTTTAATTCCTTTGTCATTGATTAAAAGATTTGATCCAGCACCAATAATATTGCAGGGAATTTTTTTCTTATTTGTCCAATTAATTAAAGATTTAATTTCTTCAATATTTTTCGGTTGAGCAATCCATTCTGCAGGACCACCTATTCTCCAAGTAGTAAAATTTGATAATGAAATATTTTTTTCTAATTGAATTGAATTCATTGATTAAGCGGCTAAATTATTTCTGATCGATTTATTATTGATTAATTCTAAAAATAGACTTGCACATATTATATTAATATCTCCTGCGCCCATAACTATAATCAAATCTTTTTCAATTGTATGTTCTTTTATTAGCTTTATTAAATTTTGATTATTATTTGGAGTATATATTTCTAGATTAGGTTTTAATTTTTTTAACTCATTTCCAATAGTCTTATTATTTATTCCTTTAATTTTATTTTCTCCAGCAGAGTAAATTGGAGTTATGAATACTAAATCAGATTTACTTAGACTTTGTGCAAATTCTTTTTTAAATTTTTTAGTTCTACTATACCGATGTGGTTGAAATATCGTAACTAATCTTTTAGGTGTTATGAATGAAAGATTATGTTTTGTCTGAATCATAGAAGAGGCAATGGAAATTGTAGCATCAATTTCACTAGGATGATGAGCATAATCTTCAATTATTAATCTGCTTTTCCATAAGCCTTTATATTCAAATCTTCTTGAAGGAAGCTGTAAATTGTTAATTCCTTTTTTTATATCTTTAAACAGAATTCCTGCTACTCTACATGCAGCTATAGCAGCTACTGTATTACTTAAATTGTGTATTCCAGGAACAGGTATTTTTATTATGTCAATAAATTTTTCTTGCTCATAATATTCTGCGATGATTTCACATCCATTAGATTCCTTTGGAATCAGTGCAAAATCTATATTATTAATTGTATAAATCGAAAACCACTTAGAATTTTGTATATTATGTTTAAGATTGATACAGTCAAAATTGGTAATCAAGTATTCACAATTTTTCGCAAATTGTTTCATGGTTGTAATTAAATTTTCTAGATTTAGATAATGATCAACATGTTCAAGTTCTAAATTAGTTATTACTCCAATATTAGGATTAAATTTTACTAGTGATCCATCTGATTCGTCTGCTTCAGCGATTAAAAAATTACTATCACTAACATTATAGTTTCTTTGGTAGAGAGGAACAATTCCTCCAATGATAGCAGTTGGATTTATATTTGCATGCGAAAATAATGTTGTAATGTAAGTACTTGTTGTTGTTTTACCATGAGATCCTGAGATTATTATTGACCTCTTTTGATTAATTAAAAAGGCCAATATTTCAGAACGATGATTAATTGTTAAATTGTATTTTTTCGCTTTACATAATTCTAAATTATCTTCGCCTATTGCTGAACTTATAACAACTAATATATTTTTTCCATGAACTTTAAAAATTTCGGTAATGTTCGATTCTTCTTGAGCTTGAAAGATATGGATTTTATTTGCGGCTAATTCTTTTAAAGTCAAGCTTTTTTTTTGGTCAGAGCCAGATATGGAATATCCATTTTTAGCGAGAATCATTGCGAGAGCAGACATACCAATACCTCCGATTCCAATAAAGTGAATATGAGGTGGTAACTCTTGTGTCTTCTTCAATTTCTCTTCAGTGTCGAGTGAAAGATAACTCTTCATCTATCTAAAGGCACATTTTTTAAAGAATTAGAGAGTTTTTATACTTTTTATGTCCTTAACGCTTCAATTATTTTTCAAAATGCACAGAAAATGATCATCGTTCTGTATGATCAGCGGCCAGTAGCTTGTGCGGTTTTACCGTTTTTGAAATGACTTTGCGTGTAGCGATTAATGGATTCGGAAGAATTGGACGCAATTTTATGCGTTGTTGGCTCAGTAGGGGTGCAAATACAAATATTGAGGTGGTCGGTATTAACGTCACCTCTGACCCAAAAACTTGTGCCCATTTGCTCAAATATGACTCTATTCTAGGAGCTATAAACGATGCTGAAATTTCACATACTGACGATACATTTGAGATTAATGGCAAAACCATAAAATGTTATTCAGATAGAAACCCATTAAATCTTCCTTGGAAAGAGTGGGGAATTGATTTAGTAATTGAATCAACAGGTGTCTTTAATACAGATGTTGGTGCTAGTAAGCATTTACAAGTTGGAGCTAAGAAGGTCATCCTTACTGCACCTGGTAAGGGAGATGGGGTAGGTACTTATGTCGTTGGTGTTAATGCTGATACTTACTCTCATGAAGATTTTGATATTCTCAGTAATGCAAGTTGTACCACCAATTGTTTAGCTCCGATAGTAAAAGTTTTAGATCAAAAGTTAGGGATTAATAAAGGTCTAATGACCACTATTCATAGTTATACGGGAGATCAAAGAATCCTAGATAATGCTCATCGTGATTTAAGACGTGCAAGAGCAGCCGCAATGAATTTGGTCCCTACTTCAACTGGAGCGGCAAAAGCTGTTGCTCTTGTTTATCCAGAAATGAAAGGGAAACTCACTGGTATTGCGATGCGAGTCCCTACTCCAAATGTTTCTGCAGTTGATTTAGTCTTTGAATCCAGCCGGAACACTAGTGCTGAAGAAGTAAATTCATTATTGAAAACTGCTTCACAGGGAGAAATGAAAGGAATCATCAAATATGGTGACTTGCCTCTCGTTTCTACTGATTATGCAGGCACTAATGAATCAACCATTGTTGATGAAGCTTTAACAATGTGTATAGATAACAATATGGTGAAAGTTTTAGCTTGGTATGACAATGAGTGGGGTTATAGCCAAAGGGTAGTTGACTTGGCTGAAATTGTTGCCCAAAAATGGAAATAAGACTGAAACTCTACAATTTAAAAATGTTGAAATAGATGTGATTTCCCAATATTAATTGGTTCTAAGTTCTCCCAGAAAATATTGGGTTTACCTTCTTGTATAAACCCAATAATTTGGGCAGATTTCAATTTTTTTGCTAAAGCTTCTGCCCATTCTCTTGGAAGACTAAGTATTAACTCATAGTCCTCTCCTCCATTTAAGATCCATTCATCCCAAATCGAATCTTCTGGCCAGTCTGGGTCTTTTAGAATTGAAGTTTTGGATAAAACCGCTTGGCAATTACTGCTTTGGCAAATTCCTCTAATTGATTCAATAAGCCCATCGCTGCTATCAGTTCCTGCGGCTCTCCAAGTCGTTGAAGTGGGCTTACACTCTATTAATGCTTTGAGAGCCTTAATAGCTGGATATGGACGTTTATGTGCGCTGATAGCTTTATTAGCAAGCTCTTGACTTATTAGGACTTCACTTGGTAGTTGCTCGGAGGTTAAAAGCGCTAAACCTAATCTACTTAAGCCATGGAATCCGGAGCTAACAATATAATCTCCTGGCAAAGCATTTCCTCTATGTAGTCTAGGCGGTTTCTTTTCTCCAATTGCAGTAATTGAAATCATTTTTGTTTCTCCACACGAGCAATCACCGCCAATTATTTCTCCTCCAAATTCTTGCATTGCTTCCCACATTCCTTCATATAGGTTTTCTACCCATTCCAAATATGTGTTTGGTGGTAAAACCAATCCAACAGTAAAAGAAATTATATTTTCTGAGCCGCTGCAAATCAGATCAGAAATATTTGTGGTAATACATTTCCATCCAATATCTTTAGCATTAGATATTTTCTCAGAAAAATGAATGTTTTCTACAAGTAAATCAGTATTAATCAATAAGTTTTTATTACTAGCATTTATTTCTGCCAGATCATCATCTATTTGTCCACATCGCATAAATCTTTTTAAACGATTCAGTAACTCTATTTCACCTAAATCTTTAATTGTAGTTTTCACTTTATTTGAAAATTAAGCTTTGACTTTAAGATTTTCTGAACCATTTAATACTTTAATTGAGATAATTTTATCATCTACTCCAAGTTTATTTAATATTTCAGAGCCTTCAATTACATAGCCAAAAGCTGCATTTCTTCCATCAATAAGATTACGTCCAGCTGGATTTAATTCAGCTTCATATAAGAAGAAGAAAAACTGAGATGAACCATCATTTAAATCTGTATCAGAGTGAGCCCAGCCAAGTGTGCCTAAAGTAGCAAATGGAAGGACAGGGGTTTCAGTGTAAAGACCAACTTCCTCAAAAGTTTCGCCATAAAGTGTATCTTCGAAATTAGGGGTCCTTATTTCTAATGGAACTTTTCGCAACTCATTTTTGTCAGGATCTATATAGCCAATCGCTTCTCCTTTAGGATCTCCAGTTTGAAGAATAAAAAATTCTTCAGCTCTATTAATTGGTAAACCATCGTAAAAACCTTTTAATGAAAGATCTATAAATGCACCAGCTGTTAAAGGAGCATTATAACCATCGATAATTGCGCTCATATTTCCTTTTGATGTTTTTATTTCTACATTTGCTCTCCCTAAGAGTCTAGGTAAATTGTCATATTCACTAGGGATTGCATATGGAAAATCATTAGTGATTAAAAGAGATTCTAGATCATCAATTGTTTTTAAACTTTGACGTCTGACATCAAGAAATGAGACTTTATTTTTTTCGTTTGCTATTTGCCTTAATTCATCAAGCTCTTCATTTAAATTTGAGAGCAAATTAACTGCTTTTTCTTTATTTTCATCTGGCATTGAATCAAGAATTTGATTTTTTCTATTACTTACTAAAAATTGACTTCTTGAGGTGGCTTTGCTGATAGCTGACCATCTACTTCCTCGAAGATCATCGCTCGTATCTTCAAGTTTGTTTTGTAATTCACGTAATTCTTTTTGGTCAATCGGTAAAGAATTTCTTAATATTGCATAAGGATCTTTTAGTCGATTACCATTTGGAAGGCTTGCAGCAGCAGGGTCAATCCATGGAGAACTCAAAGAAAATAGGATTGTTATCAGGGCAAGAATGCAAATCTTTTTTGCCATGTTAATTCTATGTTTTGCATGACTTTGGCACAGACTTATGATCGATTGGTATCTTTTGTGTGAATGATTTCAAGTAACGACTTTCGCACTGGCACTACTATCGAGTTAGACGGTGCAGTTTGGCGTGTTATTGAATTTCTACATGTCAAGCCTGGTAAGGGTTCTGCGTTTGTCAGGACTAAATTAAAAGCTGTTGTGAGCGGTAGTGTTGTCGAAAAGACTTTTAGAGCTGGGGAAATGGTTCCTCAAGCTCTTTTGGAGAAATCAAAGTTGCAACATACTTACATGGACGGAGATGATTTTGTATTTATGGATATGACTTCTTATGAAGAAACACGCCTAACTGCTGAACAAATTGGAGAAAGTCGGAAATATCTAAAAGAAGGGATGGAGGTTAATGTAGTGTCCTGGAATGAAAAACCACTTGAAGTTGAATTGCCCAATTCAGTTGTTTTAGAAATAAAAGAAACTGATCCTGGGGTTAAAGGTGACACTGCTTCAGGAGGTACAAAGCCAGCAATCTTGGAAACAGGAGCTCAAGTTATGGTTCCATTATTTATTTCAATTGGTGAGAAAATTCGGGTAGATACTCGAAATGACACTTATCTAGGACGAGAAACACAATGACAATGAATCTTGATCACGAAGAGCTTCATCGCTTGTTGGCAAGTCTATCTGAGAGCGATATTCAAGAGTTTCGACTTGAGGGAGAAGACTTTTATTTGGAAGTTAAACGTAATCTTGGGACTTCTTCAGATTCAATAACTTCTCAAAAGAAATCGACATCCGAAGAGATTGATCCACCACATCAACGCAAAATTGAGGCTTCACCAGTTCCAAGCACACCTCCTCCTTCAGTTCCAGGATCACGCTCTGATTTGGTTGAAGTTACTGCTCCCATGGTTGGGACCTTTTATCGGGCACCAGGGCCAGAAGAGCCTCCTTTCGTGGACATCGGATCGAGGATCAGTGTTGGGCAAGCAGTTTGTATTCTTGAGGCAATGAAATTAATGAATGAATTGGAGTCAGAGGTGAGTGGAGAAGTAATTGAAATTCTTGTTGAAAATGGAACTCCAGTTGAGTTTGGTCAAGTATTAATGAGATTAAAACCTTTATAGATTTTTAATTTATCGAGAAAGAAGCCAGGCATTATTAATTGCAGCAATCATGCTTTTTTCTCTGGCCTTGAACTTACCTGCAATATCTAGAGCAGTACCATGATCAGGAGATGTTCTTACAAATGGTAGTCCAAGAGTTGTATTTATAGCTTCGTCAAAGGCTATTAATTTGACTGGTATTAGACCTTGATCATGATATAAAGCAAGAATTCCGTCAGGCGCATTATTGGAAGTTGAGAGAGCATTCCATGCATTTGCTGATGAAATCCAGCAAGTGTCTGGAGGTATAGGTCCGCTTATTTTTACTTCTGGATTATCTAATTTCCATTCATTTAAAATGGGAATCATTAAGTTTTGTTCTTCTATGCCAATCTTTCCTTCTTCTCCCGCATGTGGATTTAAGCCTGCTATGTGAATTAATGGTTTTTCTTTGAACTGACGACAAAAATTCAATAAAGTATCTAATTTAAATCTAATTAATTCTTTTGTTAAATTATTTTTGATTTCATTAAGAGGTATATGCGTTGTCGCTAGTAAAGTATTAAATCTCCATCCATTATTTGGTGATATTGCTGTAAAAAGCATTGATGTTTTTTTATTAGTTAACTTTCCTAATAATTCAGTTTGACCTGCAAATTCATGCCCAGCTTTATGCCATGCTATTTTTGAAATAGGTGCTGTGACTAAAGCTTTTGCTTTTCCTTGTAAAAGTATATTTGTAGCATTTAAAAGCCATTTAAAGCTTGCTGCGCCAGTATACTTATCAACTTTTCCTGGTATTATTTCTTTTTCTAGAGGTATATCAATAATATCAAGCTTGTTTGGGTTAGGGATATTATATATTCCATGTTTAATTAGCTTTAAATAAGTTGTATAAATATTATTTTTGCATCCTACAAGTAAAGGCTTTATTTTCTCATTTAAGCATTTAGAGGCAAGAGCTTTTAATATTATTTCGGTCCCTATCCCTGCAGGGTCTCCCAATGCAATAATAAGAGTATTTTCGTTGTCTTTCGATGTAGGAAATGTTTTCATGTTGTAATTTTGATCTGTTTTAGCGTGAGTAATGCTTCGTTGTTTTGAATTGGAATAAGTTTTTGATTATATTGGATTTTATTTGGTTATATTTTAGTTATGTATTAAATTTGGATGAGTTTTTAAAAGAACATTGATTAAAGATTATTCATTTATTTTTAATTTTGAGAAACAATTTTTTAAGCCAGATTTAAAATCTGGGTAAATTAGAGAATAACCGAGTTTTTTACATAATAAATTGTTATCAACTTTTCGATTTTCTTGCCAAAAAGATAGTGCCATTGGACTCATTGTTTTTTTTGCAATTTCAAAAGGTACTTTTGATGGTAGAGATATTTTGGCTAATTTAGCTGCGTAATCAATCACTTCAAGATTATTGCTTGGTAAGTTATCAGCTACATTGACTACAGATGGATTGTTTCCTTGAGAATAGAGATTAATCAAAAATAAAACAGCTCCAGCAATATCATCCACATGAATTCTTGAAAATACTTGACCAGGCTTGTCGATCATTTTCGCTGTTCCTTTCAACAGGCTTTCATATGCAGATCTTCCAGGTCCATAGATACCTGGAATTCTAAGTATTTGAATAGGAAGCTGTGTTGCTAGCCATTGTTTTTCACAGGAAAATCTACGGATACTTCTTTCTTGTTGAGGATTAGGAGAAGTATTTTCATTTACCCATTCTCCTTGAGTGTCTCCATACACTCCAGTAGTAGATAAGTAACCCACCCACTTTAAATTTTTTGAATTTAGTAATTGACTCTTAAGTCTAAGTAGTACAGGATCTTCTCCACTTAATAATGGAGGTATACAACTTAGGACATGCGTTGCCCCCTCGAGAATTTCATCAGACAGCTCTTGATCAACATTAAATGTGAAATCAGCCCCCTTACTTTTTTCTTTTCTTCTACTGCACAAAACGTTTGCACCTAAATATCTTCCTGCACTTGCGACTCTTTGACCGCTATATCCACCTCCAAATATGATTAATTTCGATTTAGGCTCTAAAGGATCCAATTGCTTGACAATATCTTCAATCATTAGTACAAATGTATTATGTTGATTATTTAGGAATGATTGCTTCTTGTTTAAAGCCTAGTCTGAATTCCAGCATAGGTGTTGTCAGAATAAGGAACGATAAAAGATTACCTTCTCAAAAGAAAAATCAAAATTTGATCAAGCCTTTGATTGCTGCAATTTGTTTTCTCTTTTGTATTGTAGTTGTTCCTGAGAAGCCCATGAATCTAGCTTCCATATGTGAAAAATATAATTCTTCAGATGCCTGTCAAGTCTGGTAGAAATCTAAGCTGCTTGCCAAGAATAATCTTCATTCAATTGATCTTTTGATTTTTCATGTTGCTTAGGTTGAGCCCATTTTAGAAGTCTCAAAGCTAAGCGTATATCTCCTTCCGTCCAAGCTCTTATTGCCATAGAACGTCTTGGGTCATAAAAACGTTGTTTTCTGTACCATTCAAATGCATTGCTATCTGTTTTCTTTCCATTGCATGAAAGACAGGCAGGTACACAATTTTCAGTAATGCTTAAACCACCTTGACTTCGTGGCAAAACATGATCAATTGATTCTGAAAGCTTCCCACAATATATACATTTTTTTCCTGTGAAATCATGTAATGATTTTCGCCATCTTCGATTGCGCAGCTTTGGGCAGAGATCTTCTAAGAAAACCGCATCCCTATTGTGCATAAGTAAAAATTATCTAGTAGAATTTTCCCTCGACAAAGAAATAAGTCAATGTATCGAAAATATCATTTTTCTATTTTGTAAGATATTTTTTATTTTTGATTGATTAAATTTATTTATATCTTTTTATATCAACATAAGCTTTATCAATAGTTATAAGGATCTAAATATTTTCCTTTTGGACTTTTTTCTGGGTTCTGGATAGATGATTTTGTTTCATCTTTTAATTGCTGATCATCATCTATTTCTATTGAGATTGAGCCACCGGAATACATATCGCCTAAATAGCTAATGCAATCTTCATATTTTATTGGATCTAGAACTACTTCTTCAACAATTAGTGAGGCGGCTTGCTTAGGTGAAGTTTTGAATAGTCCTTGTTTTTTATTTTTTATAAATTGATACGCTGCTTGCCAGCTTGGCTCATGAGTATTACCTCCATTCCTCATAAAGCAATATATGTCTGCCCCGTTAGTGACTGCTGCATTAGTTTTGACGCCTAAAGTAGTACTGCATACTAAACAAATTATTGAAATAGGTAAGAAGTTTCGACTTATCCCAATTGGCATAATTTTTAAGAGAATTATCGATTTTAAAATATCTATTATTTTTTACTCTGTCTAGTTTTAGTTCGAATTAGTAATTCTTTGTTTTTATCTATTTTAATTATTTATGATTTAACCAAATATCGTATTTGAAAATCGATGAATTAAAATTTTACTGACGATTTCCCTTAGCCTTTATTCTACGAATTAACTAACTATCTTTTGATATAATGAATTGATAAAATCGTTTGTACTATTTAATTCTAATAATGAATACGATACAAGTTAAGAAACAGGCATTTTTAAAAGAAGCTGGCTATTTTTTTAAGAATGCATCAGTATATGCTGATGAAGGCGATTTACAATCTTGCGCTGGTTTAATTTTGAAAGCACTTGACAAAGAAAGAATGGCAAGTGTAGTTGGGCCTCAAGTGCTTCATTTGATTAAAACTAGATGATTATTCATAAATTTATTTAAGTTTATAAATATTAGTTTGTTTTTACAGACTTTTACATATAAGAATCGTAAAAGATGAATAATTAAAATAATTATTTTAATTGATTTAAGACTGAAATAGTTTTTGAAACCCCTGTTCCAGCTGGAGCTTGTAGTTTTCCCATTTTATCTAGAGTGCTTTCTAAAGCTGAAATTACACTCAGAATATCCCTATCGTTCACAAAGCCTAAATGCCCAATTCTAAAGATTTTTCCTTTTAAGTGATCTTGTCCTCCCGCTAGGAGTATATCGAAATCATTCTTTATGGATGTTCTGATGTTTTCTGCATCTATATTTTCAGGTTTAACAGCTGTTATTGCGGGGCTTCCAAAACCTTCTTTTGTGAATAAGGTTAAACCCATAGCTTTTATTCCTTCTTGCGTTGCTTTTTGATGACGAGCGTGACGCTTAAAAATATTATTTAGTCCTTCATTTTGCATCATTGTGAGTGATGCTTCCAAAGCAAAATATAAATTTATTGCAGGAGTGAATGGATTACTATTTTTATTTACTGTCTTCAAATATTGTCTTAAATCTAAATAGAATTTAGGTAAATCTGATAGAGAATTTGCTTCCCATGCTCTTTTGCTCATGGCTACAAAACTGAGACCGGGTGGGATCATATAACCTTTTTGAGAACCAGAGGCAATTACATCAATTCCCCATTCATCCATTGGAATATTATATGCACCAAGACTTGTTACACAATCAGCGATAGTTATAGCTTTGCCATGATTTTTTACTTCATCATTTATTGCTTTTAGATTATTAATCACTCCGGTCGAAGTTTCTGAGTGAGTTAAAATTACCGCCTTGATTTTTTTTTCCGTGTCGTTTTCGAGAATTTCCTTGAATTGATTTGGATCGAGAGGTTGGCCCCAATCAGCTTTTACCACTTTTACATCTAGTCCATATGCTTTTGCAACTTTTACCCATCTTTCTCCAAACTTTCCATTATCACCACAGATGACTTGATCACCTTTGCTTAAAGTATTTATAATTCCCGCCTCCATAGCAGCTGTCCCACTTCCTGTAATTGTTAGTACATCCGCAGTTGTCTGGTGAAGCCATTTGAGTTGCTCAGTCGTCTTTTGAACAATGTCTTGAAAATCTCCACTCCTATGACCGATGGGGTGTTTACTCATGCAACTCAGAACATTTTCTGGAACCGGCGTTGGTCCAGGAATCATTAGATTGAGTTTGTCTTTCATTTACTTATTTAAATCTAGATTATTATTATTTTAAAAAATTATTTAGGGAATTTCTTCTATCGTCAGCTCTTCGAATGATTTGAATGAATATACTCTTCCAGTTTGGGTGGTTGCGGCTGCAAAGTCTGCAACAAATATTTTAGTTGGCAATAAATTTAAAAACAGAGAGAGAATTGCGCTACTAAATCAAGATGAGTCAATTACGGTACCGGTTTTTTCTGCAGCGCTACTTGATAGTGGTAACAGATCGTTATCAGTTAGTCATTGTCAGTCTGGATTGAGCCTTGACTTAACAAGAGGATTGGAAATTTGGGCTTATGTTCAATTAATTAAAGTCAGTTCTAACTTTGAATCGAGAGTTCAAAATGACTTTCCTGATTGGCTTGATTTCCATGGTGGTTACGGAGTAGGTAAATATGAATCAACTGGTCAGCCATGTATATCTAAGTTTACGCGTGATTTACTTTGTAAAAATCTTTATCCCTTATTACCCAAAGGTTTTTCAATCAAAGTAGAGATTGTTTTACCTGAGGGGAAAGACCTAGCCTTAAAGACGAGTAATCAAGCATTTGGTGTTGTAGATGGCTTATCACTGATTGGGACTCAGGCAGAAGTTCAAATCAGTGCTTCTCCTGAGCAATTGAAAACATGCAAAGATATTCTGCAAGGTAAATGCTCTGAATCAACATTTGATGGATGTTTGACTTTTGTTATTGGAGAAAATGGAAGGGATTTAGCACTGAAATTTGGACTGCCTAAGCAGCAAATTATCAAAACAGGTAATTGGTTAGGGCCTCTTCTTGTTGCTGCTGCGGAAAATGGCGTGAAGAAACTTTTAATATTTGGTTATCATGGGAAATTGGTAAAACTTTCTGGCGGCGTTTTTCATACCCATCATCATCTTGCAGATGGAAGAATTGAAATACTAACTTCCCTTGCAGTTAAAGAAGATGTCTCCTTTGATTTGATTAAATTAATAAGTCAATCAACTTCGGTGGAAAATGCGTTACTAGCCCTTGAGTTAGATAACCCAGAAGATGTTGCGTTGATTTGGAGCAGGATGGCTAAAGAAATTGAACTTAAAAGCCAAAGTTATGTGAATCGATATTTGTCTTCATCGATGGAAATAGGATCTGTTTTATTTGATCGTAAAAGACAAATTCGTTGGGCTGGTTCTCAGGGTTTAAAACAAATAAATTCTTTAGGCTTAATTCTTAATTCATAAGCATATTCCTATTCTCTTAATTAGTCTATTTGATAAGAGTGTTTTACAAGGATTCATCAAGTTGGTATGGCTTCTATGATTTCAGATGAAAAACGTAATCCATCAATCGTCATTCTTGATTTTGGGTCTCAATATTCAGAATTAATTGCTCGAAGGATTAGAGAGACAGAGGTTTACTCATTAGTTATGAGTTACACAATAACTGCTGAGCAATTACGGGCTCTTAATCCCAAAGGCATAATTTTAAGCGGAGGGCCAGGATCTGTTTATGAAGAGGGTGCTCCATATTGTGATCCAGAGATTTTTAATTTAGGTATTCCTGTCCTTGGCGTTTGTTATGGAATGCAATTAATGGTTCATCAGTTAGGAGGCCTTGTTACTCCTGCTATTGGCAAAGCGGAATATGGAAAGGCTCCTTTAGAAGTTGATGATCCAACAGCTTTATTAACTAATGTTGTTAGTGGATCCACTATGTGGATGAGTCATGGAGATTCAGTTACAAAATTGCCAAATGGATTTATCACATTAGCTCATACGTCTAATACTTCAGCCGCCGCTATTGCTTTGCATCATAAGAGCTTTTATGGAGTGCAATTTCATCCTGAAGTTGTTCATTCAACTCATGGAATGATTATAATAAGAAATTTTGTTTATCATATTTGTTCGTGTGAACCAGATTGGACAACAAATTTATTCATAGATGAAGCTATTGCTCAAGTACAACAACAGGTAGGAGATAAAAAAGTTTTATTAGCTCTATCGGGTGGTGTTGATTCATCAACTCTTGCATTTTTATTAAACAAAGCAATTGGATCTCAATTGACATGCATGTTCATTGATCAAGGTTTTATGAGGAAAGGCGAGCCAGAATTTCTTATGTCTTTTTTTGATGAAAAGTTTAATATTAACGTTCAATATATTAATGCCAGAGAAAGGTTTATTTCAAAATTAAAAGGTGTAACTGATCCTGAACTCAAGCGTAAAATTATAGGTAGAGAATTTATTAGGGTTTTTGAAGAAGAGAGTCTTCGTCTTGGCCCTTTTGATTACTTAGCACAAGGTACACTTTACCCAGATGTGATTGAAAGTGCTGGAACAAATATTGATCCCAAAACTGGTGAGAGAATAGCAGTAAAAATTAAAAGTCATCATAATGTTGGCGGTTTACCAAAAGATTTACAATTTAAATTAGTAGAGCCCTTGAGACGTTTATTTAAAGATGAAGTCAGAAAAGTTGGCAAATCACTTGGATTACCTGATGAGATTATTGGGAGACATCCATTTCCAGGCCCTGGCTTAGCTATAAGGATATTAGGGGAAGTTAATCATGAAAAACTCTCTTGTTTAAGAGATGCCGATTTGATTGTGAGAGAAGAGGTTAATCATGCCGGCTTGTATAATCAAATCTGGCAAGCTTTTGCGGTTTTGCTGCCAGTATATTCAGTCGGCGTAATGGGAGATCAAAGAACTTATGCATGGCCCATTGTTCTTCGTTGCGTTTCAAGTGAAGATGGAATGACAGCTGATTGGTCTCGCTTACCGTATGACGTTTTAGAGAAAATTTCTAATCGAATAGTTAATGAAGTAGAGGGAGTCAACAGAGTTGTGTTAGACATTACAAGTAAACCTCCAGGTACTATTGAGTGGGAGTAGCGGGAACGTCTACTTTCCAGTGATAACTTGATTTTTATGGTTTCACGTAGGTTTCACGTGAGAAGATTACTACCGATATAACTAGGGTTTTGATGGGTCGCTTTCACGTAGGTTTCACGTAGCACACTTTTACCGTCTCCATGGAGAAATCGTAGAAAGATAATTTTCTCTACACTTTGTAGTCTTTTTTGATTTCTAAGAAATTGTTGTTTATGTATGATTTCTCTACAGATAATAAAAATTTGTAGATCAACCAAACCCAGTCATTTCAGTAAAGAGTGCTTTGTTTTCTGTGGATTCTGCAAACCCTAAAAGCAACTCATATCTCGTTTCTAAACCACTATTTAAATTACCTAACCAATAGTTATAACCAGATTGGTCATAATCCCTACCTAAGACATTGACGTACAAAGTCTCAACATACTTAGCGTTAGAGACATCATCTCCATATCTCTCTTTAAATTCATCAGAGACTAAAAATGAGGAAGCAACAGTCCTTGAATCATTTTCTCCTGAACTATATTTCCCAATCCAATAACGAAGTCCATCTCCGTCGGGAAACCTTGCAAATGCTGCGTTATACAACCTGAACATCTTTCCAGAGTCAGTATTTAATCCCGTAACTTGATCAAAAACTCCTTTAATATCTGCTTCTATTGTCATAAATTTATCTACAAATTGAATCGAAGATAAACCTGTTAAAGGATCTATCGTGCCACCTGCATCTGGTCTGATTCCATACTCATTATTGCCTAAGTCAAAAAATTGATAATCAAAACTATTTGTAGATAGAAATTTTCTATCACCCGAAGCAGGATTAATGACTGGACTATATTCTCGTAAGAAGTCGATATAAGACCCTCCATCCCAGGAAAATGGGTAAAGATTTAGATCTAAATCAATTGCATTCCAGCGAGTTTTGGAATTTACTGGTTGTAAAACTTGGTCAAGATGTTGAGGATATTTCTCATTAGTCAAATTATAACTTTGGAATTCTCCATTCGGTTTCTGAACAAATCTTTTAAGCAATGCTCCTTGATTATCCGTCAAAGAGAACTCATAAACATCATAATGAATAATCTTATCAGTGTTATTTTTATAATCTTTATTCGCTAATATAAATATCCCAGTATTATTAATCACTTCCGCATAATAAATATTCTTTGGATTATTATCATCTGGGTGACCAAAATAAACCTTATTTATAGTTTCCCAACCAACAGGAATTGAATAGTTTCCTTCTGGTATAACGTACCAAAAGAGGTCAAATTCCTTATTATCATAATGTATAGTAACTCGATTTGTTGATCTATTAGCACTTAACTTTGTATTTCCTTGGTTATCAACCCAAGTCATAATACAAAAATCAAACTAGTAATGAGTTTATCATATCTTTGATCCGTATTTTTATATAGAGTCGTATTACTATGCTTTTCAATTGTTGATCTTTTTTGATAGTTAATATATTACATTTTGATCCAAATTCATTTAAGAGGATTATCTTATCTCATAGTAAAAAATCCATTCTCAAACAAGAAAGAATTACACTAACTTATAATTACTTCTCTACAAAAGCATCATTGAGTATATTTTTACTTGTAATCTATTGGCACGACAGGGTTTCACGTGCTATATGTAAAGATGAAATCCGTTTCTATGACTTGGGTTTGTGGGTGCTCTTTTGCGATTGACTATTGAGTGGGAATAGTTTAAGGCAGTATAACCCAGTCCACCACTCAAAGTGCTTGTTCCACGTGAGTTCCACGTAGAAATTTAAGTGACAGAGTGACAGGGATTTGAACAGTAAGTTCCACGCAAGTTCTACGTGTCACCTTGTCACCTTCTCTGTAAAGACATCGTAGATAGTTCATTTTCTCTACACTTGTTGTTTTAATGTCTAAGATTTAGTTGCTAAGAATTTATTAACGACTTCTCTACAAATTCATCTGTCCTGAGGATTTAAAAACGCACAAAAAAATTGCCCTATTAGAAATTCCTGAATCTAATTTTCTAATCACTAACCATAATCTATAGATGTTGAATTTCATTTATGCACTTGTTATCCCAGTACTGATCTTGGGATTGCTTTATCTATTCATCATTGAAAATAATGGTCTTCCAGATTGGATGGAACGTGTCTCAAGAAATAGTGGTTCCGTTTGGACTTATGGAATTATTGCCATCGCCCTAGTTGGAATTCTTAGATATCTGATTCGATGACTAAGCAGCAGAATCACTTATCTGATGTTCCATCAGTTCCCAATCTTGAGTTAAGAGTTCATGCCAAGTTTCCATAGCAGATTCGAGATCAATTCTTCTTGTATTTTTTAATTTGGTTGGAGTGCCATCCTCAAGGCAATACCAGAGTTGTGTATACACTCTCGGAAATGCCATTTCGGATTTGGGATCACGAATAAAGAACATACAAAATTCTCTAGTGGGTGACACTAACCATCCTGTTGGAGTTGGCAATGCTTCTCTAATTGCTTGATTCATAATTCTCTCTTTAATTCGAGGCATCAAAAAAGCACCTTGCTCACTGGTATTACGCAGGTGCTTTATGAGTTAGGACTGTTTGTGTGAGGAATGCCCTAGTACAGATATACTATTAAATCTTTTATAGGTCGTCAAGTATCCATAGGCAACTTCATCAAGATTTGCCTAACTTGTAAGCAATTCTATTTAAGTTAATAGGCAAAGATGAATGAATTACGATTAAGAATCTATGAGCAGGTGATCAATAACACGCCAGGTGGAAGAACTTCTCTATTTAACAAAATCTGTGGAGTTACAATTTTTATCTCGATTTTCTTTGCAGTTATCGTTACTGAAAATTCAATTGATTATCAGTTTGGTGATCAGATAGACCTGTTGGATTGGATTATTGGTGCTTTGTTTTGTGTTGAATATTGTTGTCGTTTATGGGTTGCACCTTTAGATAAAAAGTATGGAAAAGGTTGGAAGGGATTCTTACGTTATATGGTCTCACCAATGGCAATTATTGATTTCATTGCAATCATTCCATCTTTTATAGGTGTTCGAGCAGAATTAAAAATTCTCAGGGTTATTCGTCTCTTAAGAATATTGAAGATTGGAAGAAGTGAAAAATTTAAGCAAAGTATCTATCACTTTAATTTCGCACTTCGATCAAAGAGTCAAGAATTACAAATATCGACTTTTTATACAGTCTTACTTTTGTTGATCAGTAGCACTTGTATGTATCTTGCTGAATCTTCCATTCAACCAGAATTGTTAGGGTCAATTCCAAGATGTCTGTGGTGGTCAATTACAACTGTAAGTGCTGTTGGTTATGGAGATTCAATACCTGTTACAGCAGTTGGAAAAACAATTGCATCGATAACTTCTCTTATGGGTATTGCTGCCATAGCAATACCTACTGGAATACTTGCCTCAGGATTTAGCGAATCGATTGGTGTGAAAAACAAAAATGAATTCAATGAATAGGAACTTCCTGGGAATACTGTATAAAAATGATATTCAAATCAGACAAAGGAAAATCCTTCACTAAAGAGGAAGCAATTTTACCGTCTCCCTGGAGAAAGCGTAGAAAGATGGTTGTCTCTACAAAATCAAATATTTTTATCCTCTGGATGTAGTTAGATTTTCGCTTTACAACCCCAGAACTGATACATCCCTCTGAAGGTATTAGGATGCTTCTCTTCAAAACTTCTCCAATTCTGTAAGTTTCATGAAATCAAGTCTCGGTATCTATCAGTTTGAGTAAGGATTTTTATGGCAGGTCTCAGCATATTTTTGTAGTTCTTCCATCCACCAATTGATTTTGAATTGATTTGAAAACGCACTTGAACATTACTTGCTGTTGAAACTGAGCGTGGATTTAGATGAGGTGATAGATATGAATCGTTCCATTCCCAACCTAACCAAGAGACCAAAGATTTAATTTCTTTACTAGGATTGCTCACTAATAAATCATAATTTAAGTCGTATATTTTTGATCTAAACCTATTCTTATAATTAGTCATTAATTCTTCTTGATCTAAATAAACTCTTGCGCAATCAATTAGGGATGAGGAATATTCATTCCCTTCAGAAAAATGTGTTCGATAAATTGAAAGAATATTATCTAAAGGATTTCTATAGCAGTGAATAATTTTGGCGTTCGGGATTTGACAGGAGATAATACCTGCATATTGATAGTTATATAACCATTTATTTGTTGTGATCTTTAATTCACTTTTAAGACTATTTACTTTGTTCCAATATAAAACGGCGAGAGGTGATTCTTGCTCATTCCTTTTTCGCTTTAGAAATGATTGCTCAAGTATGTTAATCTCCCCCAAATCATTAATATTAGGATTTATACTAAGAATAGATTCTACTAATGTGCTTCCACTTCTGGGCATCCCCACAATAAAAATATTCTCAGGCAAGTTTGTCTGTTCGATTTTCGTGATTTCATTTTTATTTGATTCAATAAGTAATGCATTTGATTTATTGATTAAAGTATCAGAGTTAGATGGATTAATATTAAGTTTAAGGTTATTTGCTAATTGAAGATATTTAGAACTGTCTTCATATTTTTTTTCATTATGAAGAAAATTTGCTCTTGCAAAATAAATATTAACTTTGTCTGCCTCTGTTTTATTATTTAAGATGGTTTTAGAAAAAATTTGTTTTTTATATTCCTTTGTATTCTTAGATTTTTTGAATTTTGATAAAGTATAATAGACTATTGTTAAATTAGAGTTGATTTCTATTGCTTTATTTAGAGATAGTTCTGCTTCTTTTAATTTACCAAGATTAATCAATATGACTCCCCGATTGGAATGTGCCTCTGCGAAATCAGGTTTCAGTTCAATTGCTTTGCGAGTGGATATTTCTGCTTCTTGTAATTTGTCAATATCTTTCAATATGAGTCCTAGATTATAATGCGCCATTGCAAAATCAGGATTAATTTCAATTGCTTTGCGATATGAAAACTCTGCTTCTTGTAATTTGCCAAGATTTTTTAATGTGTTTCCTAGATTTAAATGCGCATTTGCGTAATCAGGATTAATTTCAATTGCTTTGCGATATGAAAACTCTGCTTCTTCTAACTTGCCAAGATCGTTCAATATATTTCCCAGATTGTAATTCGCCATTGAGTAATCAGGTTTAATTTCAATTGCCTTGCGGTAAGACATCTCTGCTTCTTGTAATTTGCCTATATCTTTCAATATGTTTCCCAGATTGGAATACGCCTCTGCGTAATCAGGTTTAATTTCAATTGCTTTGCGAGTGGATATTTCTGCTTCTTGTAATTTGTCAATATCTTTCAATATGAGTCCTAGATTGTAATGTGCCATTGAGTAATCAGGTTTAAGTTCAATTGCTTTGCGAGTGGATATTTCTGCTTCTTGTAATTTGCCAATATCTTTCAATATGAGTCCTAGATTGGAATGCGCCATTGCGAAGTCAGGATTAAGTTCAATTGCTTTGCGAGTGGATATTTCTGCTTCTTGTAATTTGCCAATATCTTTCAATATGAGTCCTAGATTGTAATTCGCCATTGAGTAATCAGGTTTGATTTCAATTGCTTTACGGTATGATATTTCTGCTTCTTGTAATTTACCAAGATCTCTCAATATTGTTCCATAATTAGAAAAAACTCTGTGATCATTAAAACCTTGATTTATACAATATTGATAAAGTTTTGCTGCTTCTGAAATGTTTCCTTGTGAATGTAAGTTAAATGCTTGATTAATTATTTGGTCTTTAGAAGGTGTAGAAGAAGTATTCGTATTAACAGTAATATTTTCTTTGATTTCTTCTAAGTCATATGGAACTGGGTATGTTTTTACTTCCGTGACTTTTTTCTTTCCTTTTTCTTCTTGATTAGAACTATTCATCTTTTCTTATCTTTTCTATCTTTTGCTTTTTCCGATTTTACTACTAAAGAAAAGCGAATACTTGAAATTAATTAGTTTCCTAAAGTTACTTCAAGATCTAATCTTCCCAGTTCAAATCTAGGTCCTAGCAAAACTATTAAGCACCTTACAGGTGCTTTTTTAATACCAAAACGAAATATAGTTGGGTTTTCAGATTTTTTAGTGCATAAAGATACAAATTGAGTATCCATAACAGCGGTTTGGAAATGTCATGGAATATTGATCTATCAGATTCATGAATTATTACTGCCAAGATGTTCTCTGAATATTCGTAATATTCAGCTATTCATATTAGAAATCCAGAATTGATAAATACCTATGAACGTCGTGGGATATTGCTTTTCAAATTTTGTTCGTTTTTGTAAGTTTGTTTGCTTTTATCTTCTGGGAAATGCTTCCTATAAAGAGGGATTAAATTTTTGTATTCGAGGTTCGTTAGGAATGAAATTCTCTGTTCAAATTCTGGAAAAATTTTGGTCCTTTTATTTGCTCATTAGTTATTTTAATGACACTTTCATCTCTTATTTTTTGCGCATATGCGACCCAGTTTCTCATTATTAGAAAGTTATTTAAATTAAACCCTTCTATACTTTTGCTGCTTTTACCCCAATTTTTACTACCTTGATCTATTTCTTTTTCGATAGTTCTCCAGTTTTCATTGTAATTCATTGGTTGATCACCAGACGTACTTATCTCTTTATATTGCGGGAATACAAGTGGATATTCAGAACATCCTCTTTTGACCTTAGAAATTAAATCAATTCTAATATTATTTTGAATATTAATATTTAACTTTTTAGATATTTTTAATGCTTCAGTTAGACTTAAACAATATATAAGTCCTTTATAAAATCCTGAGATATTAGGTCGGAGTTCGATAATAGATTTTCTAGTATTATTATTTTTAAGTTTTAACTGATTAAAAACTAAAAATAGTTTCATCAATTCAATTATTGAAACTACTTCAACTTGAACCTTATAACATCCAAAGCAGAATTCAGGAATTACTTTATGTTGATTGAATATTAGTTTATGCCTCTTACAATTTAAATTTACTTCATTCCTCCTATATATTTGTGATAAATTTGTTTCTAAGTTTAAATTATATTTTTTGTAAATTTTAAGTCCATCTTTATAAATTCTTATCGCTTCATTGTCAGTTATTAGAATATTCTCTTTATGAAAAAGATTTACTTCTTTGAATTCCTCATTTATCATGTATAATAAGTTTGATTCAATCTTTTTTGGTTTGTATATAGTTAGTAAATTTATTAAATGATTCTTAATAGATTCATTTTGAGGATTTAAGTCCAATGCTTTATTTAGAGATTTTTCTGCTTCTTCTAATTTTTTATATTCAACTAATATACCTCCCAGATTGGAATGCGCCATTGCAAAATCAGGATTAATTTCAATTGCTTTGCGATATGAAAACTCTGCTTCTTGTAATTTGCCAAGATTTTTTAATGTGTTTCCTAGATTTAAATGCGCATTTGCGTAATCAGGATTAATTTCAATTGCTTTGCGATATGAAAACTCTGCTTCTTCTAACTTGCCAAGATCGTTCAATATATTTCCCAGATTGTAATTCGCCATTGAGTAATCAGGTTTAATTTCAATTGCCTTGCGGTAAGACATCTCTGCTTCTTGTAATTTGCCTATATCTTTCAATATGTTTCCCAGATTGGAATACGCCTCTGCGTAATCAGGTTTAATTTCAATTGCTTTGCGAGTGGATATTTCTGCTTCTTGTAATTTGTCAATATCTTTCAATATGAGTCCTAGATTGTAATGTGCCATTGAGTAATCAGGTTTAAGTTCAATTGCTTTGCGAGTGGATATTTCTGCTTCTTGTAATTTGCCAATATCTTTCAATATGAGTCCTAGATTGGAATGCGCCATTGCGAAGTCAGGATTAAGTTCAATTGCTTTGCGAGTGGATATTTCTGCTTCTTGTAATTTGCCAATATCTTTCAATATGAGTCCTAGATTGTAATTCGCCATTGAGTAATCAGGTTTGATTTCAATTGCTTTACGGTATGATATTTCTGCTTCTTGTAATTTACCAAGATCTCTCAATATTGTTCCATAATTAGAAAAAACTCTGTGATCATTAAAACCTTGATTTATACAATATTGATAAAGTTTTGCTGCTTCTGAAATGTTTCCTTGTGAATGTAAGTTAAATGCTTGATTAATTATTTGGTCTTTAGAAGGTGTAGAAGAAGTATTCGTATTAACAGTAATATTTTCTTTGATTTCTTCTAAGTCATATGGAACTGGGTATGTTTTTACTTCCGTGACTTTTTTCTTTCCTTTTTCTTCTTGATTAGAACTATTCATCTTTTCTTATCTTTTCTATCTTTTGCTTTTTCCGATTTTACTACTAATTTCAATCTATATGAATTCTCTTTGAAATTATTTGGGAACTGATAGAGCGAGAATAAAAAAATAGTTCTGTATATTATTTCTCTACTTAGAAGAGCAGGTGACAAGGTCAATGAAGCATTGCTGGTGACTAAAATTGAGTGTATTACTCTACAACTTTTCTGCAAAAGTATCATTCAGTGTGTTTTTCTTCGTGATCAATTGGTATGAGTAGGTTTTACGTGGGTTTTACGCGCTATGTGTAAAGATGAAATCCGTTGCTATAACAGGGGTTTAGGGGTGTTCTTTTGTGGTGGACTATTGAGTGGGAATAGTTTAGGGCAGTAAAACCAGTCCACCACTCAAAAACTCACTTCCACGTGTCACCTTGTCACCTTCTCTGTAAAGACATCGTAGATAGTTCATTTTCTCTACACTCGTTGTTTCAATGTCTCTGATTTAGTTGTTAAGAATCTATGAACGACTTCTCTACGCAATGAGAAATTCTTAGTATTAAAAAAGTTCATTTTTTTCTATTACTAAATCGACTAATTGTTTTTTATTGAGTTTGGAAATTTTGTCTATGCCAACCAGCATTGCCCTCAATTCGCTATTGGTCTTTTGCATCAGTAGTGATTTCTGATCAACAAATATTCCTTTCTTTAGGATCGAAAGAAGAGTTGAGAAGGCATCAAAAATTGCCATTGAAGCGATGATGCAAAACATCATCACAGAATCAGCAGTGGTAGTTAAATTCATTGGTTTTGAGGAAATAATTTTTGGTTTGTTATGCAACTTCTGGACACCATCCAATTTGTAATACCCTCTTCTTTTGCCAATTCAGGCAACGCTTTGTGAGATGTTCACCTTGAGGGATAAGACGTTGGTGAAGTGGACAAGTCAAAAGAGTGAAGCATGATTTATCGCACGTATAAGTGAAGTGTTCACATGTAAGACAAACGGAACTTCCTCTGGACTTCACCAGTTCCAGATTAGTGAAATAACTCCACTCTTCTGGATGCTCAAGTGCTTCAACTGGAGCAACAACTTTTGGTGTTTTAATTCGATCCATCTTGGTTCTCCTTGTGAGAAGAGGCAAAAAAAGCACGATGCTAACTTCGTGCTTCCTTTGTCGGTTTAGTGATGGGGATAACACTAATACAAACGTACTATATTTGTCTATTAGGTCAAGTCACCTATTTTTTCCATTAAAGAAGGGAGCGAGATTTTGGTCGCTCCCTTTGAGTCAAGCACTCAACTGACTGAACTAAATTTCCATCATTTATTTAACTTTGACCCACAGAAGGTGCTGTGACTCCTAATTCATTAATAACAAATCCAGATCAGGTGAACATGAGAAAAAACTCCTGTTTAACCAACCACCCAATAATCTTTGTGTTTTCTGAGAATGAGTTTGAGAAGATCGAGAATCATCATTTTTACCTCAATATTTCAACTGAAAGTAATAAGGAACAAGGTGTGGAAGTGTTCCAAGTGAGATTAAAAGGACAGAAAACCAAAGAAAGATCGATGAAAGAGTATTCGACCCATTGGATCTGAAACTACGTGTTGCTTGCATAATTAGATCTCCTGTTAGTTCAATGTTTTTTAGTAGTCCATTGAGCAGTTGCCAAACTGCAAACATTCATTCTCGTAATCGACCTCATCAAAATCAGTTTCATAATTCGAAACCAGATCGCACCAATCGTTCCCTTGCATAGGAACTCCACAAGATTTTGAGAATGTTTCCTTTACGTCTTCGATTGCATGTTTAAAAGGATTACCGCATGACATGGTTTGACCTCCTAATAGTGCCTTGATTTATATCTACTCCTCCTAATTCAAAAAATCTATAGGACAAAAACCCTAAAGTATTAACTCTGATTACCGCACAAAGAAAGACCCCTGAAACTAATCAGGGGTTTGGGTTGTTCCGACCGTTGCAGAGACCGCACGAAAGGTGACTCTGTTCACATCAGGAGGTGTGAGATTCCTCCTTAGAGTCAATGCACATTTCCCCTTTTTAATATCTTCGAGCGTGCGATGACTCTTGATTTATGTCTACTCCCCTTATTAGAAAATATCTATACAGAGAACCCAAATGTAGAAATACTTTGGTGTTCTTACCCATAGCAATTTCCATTCAGTAGTAGTAAAACATTCTCAGGAGTCAACGCACTTCCTTAGGTCTGGAGTGATGGACTCTACGGGGGCAAACACATTGCCCTTACTTCATTGGAGGTATCTTTATGACTAGAAAAAGAGACAAGATTTGGACAGCAATGATTGCAACTAAACAATGGTTCACCAAACTTTTTACTAGTGAGGCAGATGCTTTAGTTGATAACTTCGGAAATAATCCACCACCAGAGATAGGACCTCAATCTTATTCGGGAGATATTCACGATAAAGGAGACTGATTTAACTCATTAAATTGCATTAAGAAAGGGACCCTGCTGCTTCAGCGACCTTGAGTCCCTCTCTTCAGTTACAGAACGAATTTTGGTAAGGAGTTGTTCTGCTTTTCCTTTTCTAATCAATTTCACAAAGGTTCTGCATCCGAAAAAATTCCTAATTAGATATCGTCCTCACTGTTTCCGAATGGGTTGTATCTGATATCAAAAATCAAAACCACTGCTGTGCTTAAAAGCAGTAATCCAAAAACAACTTGGGGAGATGGAAATATCATTCGACCACTCTAGAAAAGGCACAAAAAAACCGCCCAGTTCTGTTTGGACGGTTTCTTTGTGAGATCAGGCGCAAGTGTTTCCTTGTTTCCACTGCGGAGGATCTCAACTCCTCACAAAAATCAACTTAATCAATGTCACGCAAAGAGAAATGCTGAGTATTTGAGTTCTTCAACTGTCACATGTGCCAATTCTATAAAATCAACCATTAAAAAAGCACCCTACTTACTCGAAGTCGAGTGCCTTTTTACAACAGAACTATTGTGTGAGGAGTTGTTCTGTTATTTCATTTCTACTCCTGTCTGCACCTTTTGTCACTAGGGAAACACAAACTGATGAGACCCTGCAAAAAAGGAACAAGAACACATGAATAGATCTACAGTTCACAAGATTGTTGAAAGAGAAGGAGTGGCAGCATGACTAAAAAAAATAATTATGCAGGTGGATTATTTAATTACATTGTTTTGAAGGAAGAGAAGGAAGTTATTTTTTATTTGCATAACCCTTATCTAGATTGCTTGGAAATTCCAGCAATCATGAAGGCACGCTTCCCTGAGGATTACAAGAGCATAGTTGTCAGTTCATTGGATGAGTTTAAAAAATATGGAGGGAAAGCATGAGCACCAAATGGGATGACACCTCATGGCAAGAAGAGTTCTTAGAAATGAAGACACATAAACCTGAAGTAGTGAGACTGCTAATGGAAGGTTCAAGAGGATTCCGAGACGCATAGCAACTGGGTGCACTTCATGAGGAATACAAAAGATTGAAGAAGATATATGAGCAACTAAAACCGCAAAAAGAACAAAAGGAAGAACAGCAATGAGAGAACAAATAGATTGGAAGCAAGAACTACTTGATTCAGCAAACTTCAATGGCAAACAAGAAAAGATATTGAAGCATGGTCACAAGTCTTTAACTGATAGTTGGTTATTAGGTGCGTTGTATACCTGTTGGAAAAAGATGGAAGGATATCGAGAACCTACAACTTCTAATTGTCAGAGTTCATTTCTTGAATGGGAAAAGCGACTTGCAAAAAAAGAGTTTTATGTCCTTATTGAGGACGATGTTCTCTATCCAGATTGGTAATGAGATTTCAAGTCACGATGATTGACAAGGAGAAGAAGACTTTTGAAGAAACAATCGTTGCAGGAAATATGGACGAAGCAAAAAAGATTGCAAAAGAAAGTAACCCAGAAGCAAAAATAGTTTCTGCTAACTGGGTTTATAAGTGATTTATTTTTACGTTTTATGAGTCCCCACTTTTCCTTGGATAAACGTTCCACGTGAGTTCCACGTGGTATAATGTGTTTAAGAAACCCTGTCTATAACTGCGTTTTGGCGCCCCATATATAGTGGGAACTTTTGAGTGGGAATAACTTGTCTACTAAAAGATAGATATAGTCTAAAAAATAGGGTTTGTCACAAGTTCACCTTCTGATATTAGTTGACGAAATAACAGGGATTTGAACCCCCGTGTTTGTCACGGGTTTGTTTTTTGACCTTGTCAGCATATTCATGAAAAAATCGTAGAAAGATGGTTTTCTCTACAAAAATAAGTATTTTATGGCGCGGAAGTTGTCAATTCTTCTTTTTAGAGCACTAGAACTGATACATACCTGCGAAGGTGTTGGGATGTTTGTTGTTCTTCATACTTTGTCCAGTTTTATAAGTTTTTTAGGAGGCGATGTCTTCGTACTTATCAGTTTGAGTCAGGATTTCGATAGAAGGTTCAAGCATCTCTCTGTAGTTCTTCCATCCGCCAATTGATTTTGAATTGATGGGAGAACGAACTTGAATATTGCTTGCTGTTGAAACTGAGCGTGGATTGAGATGAGGTGACAGATATGTATCGTTCCACTTCCACCCTAACCAAGAGATCAAAGATTTAATTTCTTTATGAGGATTACTGACTAATGACTCATAATTTAAGTCATATATTTTTGATCTAAATCTATTCTTATATTCTGTCATTGTTTCTTCTTGATCTAGATAAACTCTTGCGCAATCAACTAAGGAAGAGGAATATCCATTTCCTCTTGCAGCAAAATGTGCTCTGTACATTGAAAGAATATTATCTAATGGATTTCTATAAGAGTGAATAATTTTTGCATTCGTTATGTACTTCGCAATGATCCCTGTGTATTGATAGTTATATAACCATTTGTTAGTTATAATTTTTAGTTTATCATTTTTATTATTTATTTTCTTCCAATATAATTGAGAGAGGTTGGATACTTCATCTGCTTTTTGCCACTCTAAAAATGATTCCTCGAGGATATTAATTTCTCCTAAGTCATTAACATTAGGATTCATACTAAGTATAGATTCAACCAGTGTGGAACCACTTCTCGGCATCCCTACAATAAAAATACTCTGAGGATAATTTGCTTGTTCTTTTTCATTAATTTCTTTTTTATCAGATTCAATAAGTAATATTTTGGACTTATTGATTAAAGTATTAGGTTTAGATGGGTTAAGATCAAGTTTAAGGTTATTTGCTAATTGAAGGAATTTAGAACTTTCTTCGTACTTTTTTTCCTTATGTAGAATATTTGCTCTTGCGAAGTAAACATCAACCTTATCTATTGGCAATTTGTTATTTAAGATGTTCTTAGAGAAGAGTTGATCCTTCCATATTTTACTTGTATTGGAGTATTGAAGAGTCGATAGCGAAAAATATGCTTTTGCGAAATCAGGATTAATTTTAATTGCTTTGCGGTATGAGATTTCTGCTTCTTTTAATTTGCCTAAATCACTCAATATGCCTCCCAGGTTTGAATGCGCTTTTGCGTAATCAGGTTTAATTTCAATTGCTTTGCGGTATGACAATTCTGCTTGTTCACTTTTACCAAGATCATTCAATATATTTCCCAGGTTGTAATGCGCGTCTGCATAATCAGGTTTAATTTCAATTGCTTTGCGGTATGAGAATTCTGCTTGTTCACTTTTACCAAGATCATTCAATATATTTCCCAGGTTGTAATGCGCGTCTGCATAATCAGGTTTAATTTCAATTGCTTTGCGGTATGACAATTCTGCTTGTTCACTTTTACCAAGATCATTCAATATATTTCCCAGGTTGTAATGCGCGTCTGCATAATCAGGTTTAATTTCAATTGCTTTGCGGTATGACAATTCTGCTTGGTCACTTTTACCAAGATCATTCAATATATTTCCAAGATTGTAATGCGCGTTTGCATAATCAGGTTTAATTTCAATTGCTTTGCGGTATGAGAATTCTGCTTGGTCACTTTTACCAAGATCATTCAATATATTTCCCAGGTTGTAATGCGCTTCTGCCAAATCAGGATTTATTTCAATTGCTTTGCGAGTAGATAATTCTGCAGCTTGTAAATTGCCAAGATCTTTCAATATGTTTCCCAGATTGGAATGCGCGTTTGCATAATCAGGTTTAATTTCAATTGCTTTGCGGTATGACAATTCTGCTTGGTCACTTTTACCAAGATCATTCAATATATTTCCAAGATTGGAATGAGCATCAGCGAAATCAGGTTTAATTTCAATTGCTTTCAGAGTAGATAATTTTGCTTCTTCTAATTTGCCAAGACCTTGTAAAATCTCTCCATAATTTGAAAAAACCCTGTGATCTTTAAAACCTTGATTTATAAAACCTTGATAATATTTTGCTGCCTCTTGAATATTTCCTTTTAGATGAAACTGAATTGCTTGATTGATTAATTGTTCTTTAGAAGTTTTAGAAGGAGGATTTGTATTAATAGTAAGATTTCGTTTAATTTCGCCTAAAGCAAATGGAACAGGGAATGTTTTTACTTCAGTAATTTTCTTCTTTTCTTCTCCTTCTTGACTAGAGCTATCCATCTTCTCTTATCTTTTCTCTCTTTTAGTTTTTCAGATCTTACTGCTAATCTGTTCCCTTATTAATTCTTGCTAAAATCATTTACTACTTATAGAGAAAGATTAATAAATATTTTCAATGAACTTTCTACGATTATTGAGAGCATCAACTCACAGACTAGAACTAATTCTGTACATTTCTTAACTTTATCAGTTAGTCATGGGT
Source organism: Prochlorococcus marinus str. MIT 1214 (assembly GCF_027359355.1). NCBI lineage: Bacteria > Bacillati > Cyanobacteriota > Cyanophyceae > Synechococcales > Prochlorococcaceae > Prochlorococcus > Prochlorococcus marinus. The sequence goes on from NZ_CP114777.1 coordinate 1,388,661, forward strand.
TTGTCACGATCAAATAATCCTTGAGAATCCAGTTATATCTTTATTTTTTTTCGGTAGTGACTATTGAGTGGGAGTAGTGCTAACGTCTACTTTCTGGTGATAATTTGATTTATATGGTTTCATGAGAGAAGAATAATGCCGATATAACTAGGGTTTTGATGGGTTACTTTTACATAGGTTTCACGTGGCGTCTTGTATGTGTCTCTGTGGAGAAATCGTAGAAAGTTGATTTCCTCTACACCTATATAAAATTAAAAGCAAGAATATATTTTTATGATTTCTCTATAAAATCAAATATTTTTTCTTTGGAAGTAGTTAACTGCCCTTGTTGAAAACCCAGAACTGATACATACCTGCGAAGATCGTAGGATGTTGTATTCAAACTTTGCCCAGTTTTGTAAGTTTTTTGTTATTGCCTTTTAGTTAAATACCTAACAATTTCAACGCAACTTGTCTTGTGTTGTAAGAAATAGCAAGCACTTCATAACTTAAATTATTTTCAGAGCAAAATTCATGGAGTGCTTTATATTCGTGCCTTTCCCAATTTTGATACATAATAAATTCATCAAATATTAAAATTGTATGCTCATCAATAATAGGCTTTGAATTAGTTAAAGCACAGATAGTTGAAGAATATAGGTCGGCATCAAAATTTATAATTGATGCTTTTGGTTGAGGTTTGGTAAAGAATTTTGGCAATGTTTCTTCGAAATTACCTGATATAAATGTTCCACCATTAATTTGCGGAATGATTCCTTCTGTCGAAAATGTGCCTTTTTTCGCGGTGTTCCATTCTTCAGGTAAGCCTTCGAAAGTATCAAATCCATAACCTTTTTTGAAAGTATTAATTAGATATTGAAATGACGCTCCACGCCAAACACCAAATTCATAGAAAGGGCGTTCCTTTTTGCTTTCCTTAACCATATTGTCAAATAAAGTCCATTTATTAAAAAATAATTTCGGCAAATTTGGTAAAGTAGAAACCCATTTTAAGGAAGATATAGAGGGATCATTTTTATAAGTAGATTTTATTAACTTGTGAAAAAACTTTTGATCACCTTGATGGAATTGCAGTGCGCTGAAAGTGAATTTTGCTTTGAAGTTATTTTGATCAATTTCCAGGCATCGGAGTATCTGTCTTTCTGCTTCTTGAATATCATTTGAAAAGCTATGCAAATTCCAAGCAGCCTCAAAAAAATCTGGTTTTAGCTCAATAGCTTTTCTTAGTGATGATTCTGCCTCTTGAAGATTTCCAAAATTACTTAATACACTTGCCAAATTGAAGTTGGCCTCATAGGAATGAGGATTCAGTTCAATAACTTTTCTAAGGGGCTCAACTGCTTCTTGATATTTCCCAAGTTTATTTAATATGCTGCCGAGATTTTTATATGCTTCTGCGAAGTCAGGTTTAAGTTCAATTGCTTTGAGTATTGATATTTTTGCTTCTTTTAATTTGTTAAGTTGACTTAAAGTGATTCCAAGATTGTAATGAGCATTTGCGAAGTCAGGTTTGATTTCAATTGCTTTGCGGTGTGATGACTCTGCTTCTTCTAACTTGCCAAGATCGTTCAATATATTTCCAAGATTGTAATGAGCATTTGCGAAGTCAGGTTTGATTTCAATTGCTTTGCGGTGTGATGACTCTGCTTCTTCTAACTTGCCAAGATCGTTCAATATATTTCCAAGATTGGAATGCGCTATTACATAATCAGGTTTAATTTGAATTGCTTTGCGCTGTAATAATTCTGCTTCTTCTAAATTGCCAATCTTTTTTAAGATTATCCCATAATTAGCAAACACTATTGGATCCTCAAACCCTTGATCCATAAAATATTGATAATGTTTTGTCGCTTCTTCGATATTACCTTCTGAATGAAATTTAAATGCTTTGTGAATTAATTGTTCTTTAGAAGGTTTGGAAAAAGTATTAGTAGAAATAGAAACACTCTCTTTAATTTTTCCTAAAACCAATGGATCTGAAAATGTTTGTTCTTCTTCTTTGCTATACCCCTCCATTATTGTCTTTTCAATTATACAATTATTATATCGTATATTTTGTATATATATGATATATATAAAAGATTAGCTTTTCATATGTTTTTTAATTTATTAGAAAAAGTAATTCTTTTGTGATTTCTCTATATAGAGAACATAGGACAAGGGGACAAAATGATAATTCATATGCGTTGTATGAAGAGTTAGCAGGGCGTTTGCGTGTTGATCCTTTGCTGAACCTCCATACACCTACAAACGCATAGATCACGATAAAAAAACCTATTGAAGATCGTATTTGGCAAATAAGAGTTTCAATTCCTAAGTCAAAAGGTATTAGAAAATCCCTAAAAACTTCTGATAAAGAACTTGCTCTTGAACGCGCAGAAGAATTGATTCTTGAAGTCAAAGTAACGATGAAGCAAGGTGGTAGTGCTCTACTATTTCCAGTTGAAAAACTTGTCCGACTATTTTTAGAAAATAAATCAGGCAAGGTAAGAGGATCTTGGGAAGGAAAGGTTGATGCTGGTAAGAAAAGTCTTACTCAAGAACGATTTGGACTGATTGAAGGCAAGTTGAGGAATTATGTGATTCCTTTTTTAGGAGCGAAAACTGATGTTAGAAACATTCCATTTTCTAAGTGGGAGACTTGTGCAAGTTGGAGGAAGGCGAATAACACAAGATCTGAAATGGGAACCCCTAAAGCGATTTTTCGTAGAGAAGTTGTAGAAACCTATTTTGCTTTGAATAATTAAAGATTTATTCTGGGGAAGTTGTCAATTTTCCTTTTTAGAAACCCAGAACTGATACATACCTGCGAAGGTCGTCGGATGTTTTTCATCAAACTTTTCCCAGTTTTGTAAGTTCGTTTGTGTCTTGTCTTTTTAGTTAAACTCCTATTAATTTCACAGCAACTTGCTTTGTGAAATATGAAATTGCCAAAACTTCATAAGTTAAATTATTATTAGAGCAAAATTCATTGAGTGCTTTATATTCATCCTTCTCCCAATTTTTATTCATAATAAATTCATCAAATATTAAAATTGTATGCTCATCAATGATAGGTTTTGAATAATTTAAAGCACAGATAGTAGAGGAATATAGATCAGCATCAAAATTGATAATTGATGCCATAGGTCTAGGTTTGGAATAAAAAGTTGGAAGGGTATCTTCAAATTTACCTGCTATAAATGTTCCGCCATCAATTTCAGGAATGATCCCGTCTGCTGAATATTTACCTTGCTTCTCGTGATGCCAATCTTCTGGTAATCCTTCAAAAGTATCAAATCCATAACCTTTTTTGAAAGTATTAATTAGATACTTAAAGGATTCACCTCGCCAAACACCAAACTCATAGAAAGGGCGATCTTTTTTGCTTTTATTAATCATACTGTCAAATAATGCCCATCTATGGAAAAATAATTCAGGTAAATTCGGCAAAGTAGAAACCCATTTAATAGAACGTGTTTCAGGAAGATCTTTATGAGTTGATTTTATGAGATTATCAAATAATGATTGATCACCTTGATGTAATTTCAGAGCACTTTTAGTCAAGATTGCATTTAAGAAATTTTTGTCTATTTTCAAGCATTGGTTAATCCTTTCTTCTGCTTCCTTAATAGTATTTGCTAATCCAGATAAATTCCAATAAGCAAGAGTGAAATTAGGATTGAGTTCAATTGCTTTGCGGTATGACAATTCTGCTTCTTTTAATTGACCAGGACCTCTCAATACATTTCCTAGATTGGAATGTGCTTCTGCGTAATCAGGTTTAATTTCAATTGCTTTGCGGTATGACAATTCTGCTTCTTTTAATTGACCAAGATCTCTCAATATGATTCCCAGATTGGAATGTGCTTCTGCGTAATCAGGTTTAATTTCAATTGCTTTGCGGTATGACAATTCTGCTTCTTTTAATTGACCAAGACCTCTCAATACATTTCCTAGATTGGAATGTGCTTCTGCGTAATCAGGTTTAATTTCAATTGCTTTGCGGTATGACAATTCTGCTTCTTTTAATTGACCAAGATCTCTCAATATGATTCCCAGATTGGAATGTGCTTTTGCGTAATCAGGTTTAATTTCAATTGCTTTGCGAAACCACTTTTCTGCTTCTTTTAATTTACCAAGACCTTGTGAAATTGCTCCAAAATTAGAAAAAATTCTGTGATCTTTAAAACCTTGATTAATGAAATATTGATAAAGTTTGGCTGCTTCTGAAATGTTCCCTTGTGAATGAAATTTGAATGCTTGATTAATTATTTCTTCTTTAGAAGGTTTAGAAGGAGTGTCCGTAGTAATGGTGATGTTTTCTTTGATTTCTCCTAAAGCAAATGGAACGGAGAATGTTTTTACTTCAGTGACTTTCTTCTTTCCTTCACCTTTTTGACTAGAACTATACATTTTTTCTTATCTTTTATTCTTTTGGTTCTCGCTATTTTACTACTAATTGGAATCCTTATTAATTCTTTCTCAAATCATTGTTGTTTCATTTTGGGTGGCATAAAGTAGTATTTTCTTAGAATAATTCCCTACTATATCTCTAAGTTAAAGTCGTCTGTGAGGAGTTTTTAGTTCATTATCGTCTCTTATTAGTTTCACCAAAGTTTCACTTAGAAGTTATTTATTATCAAATACTGTGACTTCTTCTGTTATAATTGATTATCCTGAACTTAGTGTTTGTAGAGTTGCTATTGAGTCGGAATAAACGTCTACAAAAAAGTAGCTATAGACTGAATACTTGAGTTTCACATGAGTATCACATGGAATATTGCTTATGTACCATCAAGGGTTTTGAGGTCAGTAGTTTCACAAGTCCCCTTTTTACCTTTTCCATGGAGAAATCGTAGAAAGATGGCTTTCTCTACAAAATTAAATCTTTTTATGTTCTTTAATTAGTTAGTTACTCATTTCTAAGGAGAAAGAGATTAGCTAACTATCACTTCTTTTCCCAAATAAGATCGTGACATTAATTCGACGATTTTCATATCCTTCTTTGAATTCATAATTATCAGTTTCATGAAATAAATTTGAATTGAATACAACAGCACGGTTCTCCTTATAAGGAATAACTTTTGTATTCCCTTTGCTTTTTTTTAGTTCTTCTTTAATTCTCTTTTCATCATTATTATAAGTTTGAAAATCCCATTCTTTTGGAGCTTCTACGTCGTAGACGATTAACCCACCAGAATCAGAATTCAAATTGGCCTCTTTAGGCGTGATCCAAAAATTGACATTTATTGCCGCGAAATCTGCATGAACATTGATCCCTTTGAGAGATGAATTTTTATTTTTAGCACGGCTATCGTACTTGTATGCCCATATTTGCCTGATTGGATGATTTCTAAAAATTTTGGGGAACTTTTTTCTTAATTCATTTGCTATTTGAATAATTAAGGGATTAGCTAAACCTTCTTTCAAATAAGCTCCAAGATAACCACCTTTTTTAACATCAAACCAAATTGTACTTCCGAGTAAAAAATTACGAAGTGATTCCAGGGCTGTAGGACTTAATAAATCATCAATGTAAGTTAATCCGAACTCATGATCGAAATAATCATTTGTAATTTTCGCGACATCTAATGAATTACTTATTGCTTCCTTTTTTAATTTAGGTGCTTCAATTTGATGTATTAATCGATTATAGCTACCTTTGATAAGACTTTGATGATGATTGTCTAAAAAAATTGATTGAGTTTCAGACGGCCAATCAATTTCAGCGGCAACTTTTTTGTAAACCATAGCAAGAGCTGTAAATTTTTCACTCTCGTAACCTTTCGATACTAAATATTCATATTGTTCAATATCATGATCTATTTTGGCCTTACTAATTTGTGAGAGTCTTGAGTTAATAGATTCTTGCTTTTTTTGTCCTCTTAGTAACTCAGCACTTTCTAAAAAATATTTTAAGGATGCGTCATAGTCACCTTTTTCGAGAAGTATCAAACCTAAAATTTCATACGCTTTGGCTAAATCAGGATTAAGTTCAATAGCTTTGCGAGTTGAAAATTCTGCGTCTTGTAATTTCCCAAGATCTTTCAATATCATTCCTAGATTGGAATGCGCCGAAGCGAATTCAGGATTAAGTTCAATAGCTTTGCGAGTCGAAAATTCTGCGTCTTGTAATTTCCCAAGATCTTTTAAAATTGCTCCAAGATTGAAATGAGCCTGAAATAAATCAGGTTTGAGTTCAATTGTTGTGCGTAAAGGTTGTTCTGATTCTTGAAGTTTCTTTTGTCCGATGAGAATGTTGGCAAGAAGGAAATGAGAGTTGAAGAGACTAGGATTAAGTTCAATTGCTTTGCGTATAGATACTTCGGCTTCTTTTACCTTTCGAAATTGAATATAACCATTAGCAAGGTTTATCCAGGCAGGGGCTAAGTGTGGATCAGATTTAGTTGCTTTGCTTAATAAAGATAATGCTTGTATTTTATTGTTTGTATTGAGTTCAATACTCCCAAGATTTGTCAATGCTGGAGCATAAGAACTATTAATCTTAAGTGCTTTTTGATAATACTTTTTAGCATTATTAATATCCCCAATCATTTGATAGGTATTACCTAGGTCTTTAATTGATTCATAATCATCTGGTTTAATATTGAGAGCTTTATTAAAATTTAACCGAGCATCATCTATCTTTCTAGTGGCTAAAAAAGATTTGGCTAATAATTTTAAAGCTTCTATTGAGTTTCTATCAGTAGATAATATTTGATTACAAGTATCAATAGTTTCTTGATATTTGTTTTGCTTAAAGAGAGATTGAGCGATTTCTAGATATGCTTCCAAGTCTAAAAAAATAAGTATGAGAATATAACTCTAGTTTAAGCTATCTAAGCTAATTTAATTATGTTAAATAGTTCTTAATATGAAATTTGTATTGCTTTTACTGTTTGTCTAACTAGAGAAGTCGGTTAAGGAGGATAGAAGCACCAGATGTAAATAGGATGTAATAAGATTTACGCAACCTCTAAATCAATATCTAAAACTACAAGATATTGTTTCTGATATGTCTCCTACATGTTTCCCACGAGAATTGAGGAAACATTACTTGAGGGAGGGACTGATTTAACTCATTAAATTGCATTAAGAAAGGGACCCTGCTGCTTCAGCGACCTTGAGTCCCTCTCTTCAGTTACAGAACGAATTTTGGTAAGGAGTTGTTCTGCTTTTCCTTTTCTAATCAATTTCACAAAGGTTCTGCATCCGAAAAAATTCCTAATTAGATATCGTCCTCACTGTTTCCGAATGGGTTGTATCTGATATCAAAAATCAAAACCACTGCTGTGCTTAAAAGCAGTAATCCAAAAACAACTTGGGGAGATGGAAATATCATTCGACCACTCTAGAAAAGGCACAAAAAAACCGCCCAGTTCTGTTTGGACGGTTTCTTTGTGAGATCAGGCGCAAGTGTTTCCTTGTTTCCACTGCGGAGGATCTCAACTCCTCACAAAATCAACTTATTAGACGCAACTAGGGGTCTCAAGTGTTAGCAGATGAGTTTCTCAACTGTCACATGTGCCAATTCTATAAAATCAACCATTAAAAAAACACCCTACTTACTCGAAGTCGAGTGCCTTTTTACAACAGAACTATTGTGTGAGGAGTTGTTCTGTTATTTCATTTCTACTCCTGTCTGCACCTTTTGTCACTAGGGAAACACAAACTGATGAGAACCTGCAACGTAGGCATTAAAACAAAGGATCTAAGAATAAAAAGTGAGGACTTTTGACGAGTTCTATCAATCATTAGATCCTGAATCAAATAAACTCTCTTAGTAGATTGAAGAAAAATAGAAGATTTTGGATGAAACTTGGTTAAAAGAACTCAATCAAAGAAATCTTGAGTTGGAAGGAGAAAATAGTTCGAAATGGGATTGTGTAACCGTTTCTGTTTCGTCCTCAGTTTTAAACAAATTAAGTCAGGCAGAACAAGGGAAATTTGAAATTACTGAATTCAAAAGAGCAACGAATGAAATTGAGCATTGGGCAAAAGTAGAAGAAATATGCGATTTCTTTGGAGTTGAAGATCCCGGTCTAGCAGGAGATGTCTATGTTAGAAAGTTCAAAAACTTGACTGTAGATGAGGAGAATAGATGGATGGATTTAAAAGATATCAATGACGAGATACCTGAGGGTTTTGGCGTGAAAATCGATCGTAGTTAAGGAAAGGTAAATAATTGTTTGCTCCCTTGCTAATGCAACGGTTCCACGGGAGTTCCAAGTGGTAAAAAGGGAGCAAATCATTGTCCAACACTCAATAATTTGATCAAGTGCTATTGAGTGGGAGCCGTGAAAACGCCTACTTTTTAGTGATAATTTATTCTTCGTATTTCACACGGATTTTATTTGCCAATCAATATTAGTGTTGACAAGCCTTTGAAGGAGTAGGTTTCATGTACATTTCACAAAAACTCTTTTTCATATCTCTAAAAAAAATTGTAGAAAAAGGCTATCTCCATAACACAAAATATTTTTATGCTTTTCAATGAGTCAGAATATCGTTTTACATATCCAGAACTAATACATTCCTTTGAAGGTATTTGGATGCTTCTCGCAAACCTTGCCAACTTTTGTACGTTTATTTGTTGTTGTCTTTTAGTTAAATAGCTATAAGCTTCACGGCTGTTTGATAGGTAGCATAAGAAACTGCTAAAACCTCGTAAGTGAAATTATTTTTTGAGCAAAATTCATTGAATGCTTTATATTCGTGTTGCTCCCAATTGTCGTGGACAATAAACTCATCAAAAATTAAAATTGTATCTTTATCGATTATTGGTTTTGAATAATTTAACGCACAGACAGTAGAAGAATATAGATCGGCGTCAAAATTTATAACTGACGCTATTGGTCTTGGCTGAGAAAAGAACGTAGGTAATGTGTCTTCAAACATTCCTGCTATAAATGTTCCTCCAATAATTTTTGGAATGGTTCCTTGTGTAGAAAATGCTCCTTTTTTAAAACGATCCCAATTTTCAGGCAAGCCTTCAAACGTATCAAATCCGTAACCTTCTTTAAATGTTTTAATTAAATACTTAAATGACGAACCTTTATAGACACCAAATTCGTAAAAAGGGCGATTTTGAATGCTTTGTTTAATTACGGCATCATAAAAATCCGATCGCTGAAAAAATACTTCTGGTAGTTTGGCTAAACTTGACACCCATTTTAAAGAATTTAAAAAAGAATTATTTGATTGATTTGATTGATTTGATTGTATTACGTTATTTAATAATGAATTATCACCTTGGTGTAACTTTATAGCGCTGAGTGTTAGCTTTCCTTTTAAATGATTTTCATTCACTGTTAAGCATTGAACGATACTTTTTTCTCCTTCTTTTAATTTGCCTAGACTATTTAATATATTACCAAGATTGTAATGAGCCTCTGCGAAATTAGGATTCAGTTCAATTGCTTTGCGAGTGGATAATTCTGCGTCTTTTAATTTGCCTAGACTATTTAATATATTACCAAGATTGGAATGAGCCTCTGTGAAATTAGGATTCAGTTCAATTGCTTTGCGATACATATTTTCTGCCTCTTCTAATTTGCCTAGACCTTCTAAAATTGCTCCATAGTTAGAAAAAACTCGGTGATCTTTAAATTCTTCGTTGATGAAATATTGATAATATTTTGTTGCTTCTGAAATGTTTCCTTGTTGATGAAACTTAAACGCTTGCTTAATTATTTGTTCTTTAGAAGGCTTAGAAAGAGTGTTAGTGGAAATAGAAATATTTTCTTTTATTTCGCCTAAAGCAAATGGAACTGAGAATGTTTTCACTTTAGTAACTTTCTGTTTTTCTTGCTTTTGTTCATCCGACTCCATCAATTGTTGTTTCCCTTTAGAATTTCAACTATTTTACTCCTAACTCTAACGCTTGTTCACATTGTTTGAAGCCATGTCTAAACTTGTAAATAGAGACTAAAAAGTAGATCTTTATATTATTTCTCCACGAAGAGAACATAGGACAAGGGGACAAAATTACCGATTATGAAGAGTTAGAAAGCATATGCGTGTTGATTCTCAATATACCTTTAGTTAATTGTCCTTATATAAGAGAACTTTGCTTATTTTATGCGGTGTTTATTTCTAACTATCTAATTTTTGATGATGATTCAAGAAAGTAAGTCTCGATATCTATTAGTTTTAGTCAGGATTTCAATAGCAGGTTTAAGCATTTCTTTGTAGTTCTTCCATCCACCAATTGATTTTGAATTGATTGGGGAACGAACTTGAACATTGCTTGCAGTTGAAACTGAGCGTGGATTTAGATGTGGCGATAGATATGTATCGTTCCATTTCCAATCTAACCAAGAGATCAACGATTTAATTTCTTTATAAGGATTCCTCACTAATAAATCGTAATCTAAATCGTATATTTTTGATCTGAATCTATTTTTATACTTTTTCATTATTTTCTCTTGATCTAAATAAACTTTTGTGCAATCAATCAGGGAAGTTGAATATGTATTTCCTGTAGTAGAAAAATGTGCTCGATAAATTGATAGTATATTATCTAAAGGATTTCGATAACAGTGAATAATTCGAGAGCTTGATATATGATTGGCAATGATACCAGCGTATTGATAGTTATATAACCATTTATTTGTTGTGATATTTAATTGAGTCTTATTATTTACTTTTTCTCGATATAATACACTAAGATTTTTCTCTCCTTTATACTTTTTATATTCTCGGAATGATTCCTCTAGAATGTTAATTTCACCTAGATCATATACATCATTGTTCATACTAATAATTGACTCTAGTAAAGTAGAACCACTTCTAGGCATGCCTACAATGAAAATACTCTCTGGTGATTCTTTATAATTTTTTTTATTAATCTCTCTTTTATCAGATTCAATAAGTAATGTTCTAGATTTATTGATAAAAATATCAGAGTTCGATGGATTAAGATCAAGTTTAATCTGATTCGCTAATTGAAGATATTTAGAGCTTTCTTCGTAATTTTTCTCTTTATGAAGAACATTCGCTCTTGCAAAGTAAATATCAATCTTATCTTTTTGGGATTTGTTCTGTACAATATTTTGAGAAAAGAGTTGACCCCTCCATCTCATATTTTCATCTGAATATTTAAGTAAAGATAGTGAAAGGTATGCCTCTGTGCAATTAGGATTTAGCTCAATTGCTTTTCGAATAGATAATTCTGCGTTTTGTAAGTTGCCAAGACTTTTTAATATTATTCCTAGATTTAAATGTGCCTTTATGTATTCAGGCTTCAGTTCAATTGCTTTTCGAATAGATAATTCTGCTTCTTTTAAGCTGCCAAGATCTATCAATATGCTTCCCAGATTGGAATGTGCCTCTGCGAAATTAGGATTAAGTTCAATTGCTTTGCGGAAAGATAATTCTGCTTCTTTTAAATTGTCAATTTCTCTCAATATGTTTCCCAGATTGGAATGTGCTTCTGCGAAATTAGGATTAAGTTCAATTGCTTTGCGGAAAGATAATTCTGCTTCTTTTAAATTGTCAATTTCTCTCAATATGTTTCCCAGATTGGAATGTGCCTCTACGAAATTAGGATTAAGTTCAATTGCTTTGCGGAAAGACAATTCTGCTTCTTTTAAATTACCAATATCTCTCAATATGTTTCCCAGATTGAAATGCGCTTCTGTGAGATTAGGATTTAATTCACTAGCTTTGCGGAAAGATAATTCTGCTTCTTTTAAATTACCAATATCTCTCAATATGTTTCCCAGATTGAAATGCGCTTCTGCGAGATCAGGATTCAATTCAATAGCTTTGCGAGTCGATAATTCTGCTTCTTGTAATTTACCAAGATTTTTTAATATGATGCCATAATTAGCAAAAACCGTGTGATCTTTGAATCCTTGATTTATGAAATCTTTATAATATTGTGCTGCTTTTACAATATTTCCTTGTGCATGATAGTTAATTGCTTGATTAATTAATTGTTCTTTAGAAGGTTTGGAAGAAATATTAGTAGAAATAGAAATATTCTCTTTAATTTCTTCTAAAGTAAATGGAACTGGAAATGTATGTACTTTATAGATTTCCCTCTTTCTTTGATTTTTACCGCTAGATTTTTTCATTTATACTTTCGATACACATTACCACTCATTATTTATCCTATTTCCAAATAACATGGTGATATTAATTCTACGATTCTCATACCCTTCTTTGAATTCATAATTATCAGTTTCATGAAATAAATTTGAATTGAAGATAACAGCACGATTTTCATTATGTGGAATCACTTTAGTATTCCCTTTACTATTTTTTAGTTCTTCTCGGATTTTGCTCACATTACGATTATAAGTTTTAAAATCCCAATCTTTTGGTGCTTCTACGTCATAGACAACTAAACCACCAGAGTCTGGATTTAAGTTGGCTTCTTGAGGAGTTATCCAGAAATTCACATTGACTGCTGCGAAATCTGCGTGAACATTGATACCTGTGATGGATGAATCTTCATGTTTCGCACGACTATCGTACTTGTAAGCCCATATTTGATTGATAGTATGATCTTTGAATATTTGAGGGAACTTCTTTTTTAGCTCATCTGCTATTTGAATAATTAATGGATTAGCCAAACCCTCCGTTAAATATGCTCCAAGGTAGCCACCCCCTTTGATATCAAACCAAATTGTGCTTCCAAGTAGAAATTGTCGAAGAGACTCTATTGCTTTAGCACTTAAGAAATCATCAATGTAAGTTAATCCGAACTCATGATCGAAATAATCATTTGTAATTTGCGCAACATTTAAGGAATTATTGATTGCTTCGTTTTTAACTGTAGGTACCTTTATTTGATGTATGAGACGATTGTAACTACCATGAAGAAGACTTTGATGATGATTGCTTAGAGAAATCAATTGAGTTTCAGATGGCCAATTAATTTCAGCGGCAATTTTTTTATACAGAATGATAAGAGCTATAAATTTTTTTCTCTCGTAACCTTGCGATGCTAAATATTCAAATTGTTCAATATCATGATCTATTTTGGCTTTACTTATTTGAGTGAATTTTGAGTTATTAGATTCTTGGTTTTTTTGTCCTCTTAGTAACTCAGCACTTTCTGAAAAATATTTTAAGGCTGAGTCATATTCACCTTTTTCAAGGAGTATGTATCCCAGACTCTTATGAGCTTCAATTAAATCAGGATTGAGTTCAATAGCTTTGCGAGTCGATAATTCAGCTTCTTGTAATTGACCAAGATCTCTCAATATATTTCCTAGATTAGAAAAAGCCTCTGCGAAATCAGGATTGAGTTCAATAGCTTTGCGAGTCGATAATTCAGCTTCTTGTAATTGACCAAGATCTTTCAATATATTTCCCAGATTAGAAAATGCTTCTGTAAAATCAGGAATGAGTTCAATAGCTTTGCGAGTCGATAACTCAGCTTCTTGTAATTGACCAAGATCTTTCAATATGCCTCCCAAACTTGAATGTGCTATACCAAAATTAGGAATGAGTTCAATGGCCTTGCGAGTAGACAATTCAGCTTCTTGTAATTGACCAAGATCTTTCAATATGCCTCCCAGATTGTAATATGCTTCTGCGAAATCAGGATTGAGTTCAATAGCTTTGCGAGTCGATAATTCAGCTTCTTGTAATTGACCAAGATCTTTCAATATGCCTCCCAGATTGTAATGTGCTTCTGCGAAATTAGGATTGAGTTCAATAGCATTACGGTATGAGATTTCAGCGTCTTTTAATCTGCCAAGATCTTTTAATATGACTCCATAATTACTAAAAACCCTGTGATCGTTGAATCCCTTATTTATAAAATATTGATAATATTTTGCCGCCTCTTGAATATTTCCTTGTGAATGAAATTTAAATGCTTGATGAATTATTTTTTCTTGAGAAAGCGTAGTATTATTTTTTCTTGCTTGTTTTTTTTGAGATGTCTGCTTTTCTCCAAATCCTTTCATTTGGACCTTTACGTCTTTTCTGTTTCTTAGATTATACTATTAGCTTAGAGAACTTAAAAAAGATGGATAAAATTATTTCTTTTCTGTTTTCTAATTTATTCAAATGTTACTAATAACTACTAAAAATTGCTGAGGTTTACTTGTTTCAATGTACAAATCTGTACCATCGCCTACATTTGATTGATAGGGGGGTTAAAGTGGTTGTTATGAGGGGGAGATTCCACTCTCATCAATAGATCTGTAAGATTTTGTTGTGAGGGATATTTCTGATTTAAGTGCTCTTGAAACTCTTTCCATCACTTCTTGCCAATTATGTCGTTCGTGTTGTCGGAATAATCTCATAGACGGATACCAAAATGTAGTTTCTCGTTCTAATCCCCAAGTCCAAAAAGGGATATATCTTAAGAGTAACCAAACTTTTTTTCCCATCCCTCCCGCCAAATGAGCAATAGAAGTATCGCAAGTAATAATTAAATCACAGTTCTCAATGATGGCAGCATTTTCAAGGAAATCCCAGGTGGAATCTATTTGAGGTTGGCATTCAACAAAATTCTTTTTAAATGAGCAACTATCTAATTGCTCTGAACCAAATCCTTTTTGGAGCGAAAGCATTTTGATGTTTTGTAGATCAGAGAGTATTGAAAAAGTTTCTAAAGGAATTGATCGTCCTTGATAACCCTTTTCGGTTTCTAGACCTCCTTGCCAATTAATAGCAATTATTGGTTTTTTTTCTTTAGATAGTATTCTTTGCCATTTATTTTTTAGTGCCTCTGTTGTCTTGATATATGGACCAGAGACAATTGAATTCGCTGGGGTTACTTTTAGATATTTAGGCAAAGATAATAGTGGAATCCATTGACGTGCTGAAACTTTTTCTACTTGTTCTGGAGTTAATGGATTTTGATCAATGGCTGAAGATTGGATCAATGAATGTAGTTTTGTTTGAGCAGAAAAAGAGACATCAAGACCTTTCTTTCTTAAATAAGGTATGTACCTCATATATTGAAGTGTGTCTCCTAAACCTTGCTCACTAATAACTAAAAGTTTTTCTCCTTTTTGAAATTCTTTATTATCTTTTCTTTTGATTTTTGGCTTGCCGTGAATACGAGCAGGTCTCTTTTTTTTAAATCTAAACTCATAGTTCTCTAGACCATCTTTATAATTTCCTTTTATGAGTTGTATGAGAGATAGATTAAAAAAAGCTTCTGCGAGATTAGGATTTTGTTCACTAGCTTTGCGAGTAGATACTTCTGCTTCTTGTAAATTACCAAGATCACTCAATATGCTCCCCAGATTGAAATGAGCATCAGCGAATTGAGGATTGAGTTCAATTGCTTTGCGAATGGATATTTCAGCTTCATGTAAGTTTCCAAGTTCTCGCAAAACGGTTCCAAGGTTGGAATGTGCTTCTGCTAAATCAGGATTCAGGTCAATCGCTTTGCGAATTGATAATTCTGCTTCTTGAAAGTTTTCAAGATTTTTTAAAATGATTCCAAGATTGGAATGAGCCATTGCCAAATTAGGATTCAGTTCAATTGCTTTGCGAGTTGATAATTCTGCTTCTTGTGATTTTTCTAGGTCAGTTAAAACTACCCCAAGGTTTAGATGTGCCTCTGCGATATTAGGATTGAGTGCAATGGCTTTGCGACTAGATATTTCTGCTTCTTTAAGCCTCTTTTGCTCAATAAGTATATTGGCAAGAAGGAAATGAGAGTTAAAAAGATTGGGTTTAAGTTCTATTGCTTTACGAGCCGATAATTCTGCTTCTTGAAAGTTTTCAAGATCTTTTAATGTGTTTCCTAAATTTAAATGAGCCTCTGCGAAATCAGGATTGAGTTCAATAGCTTTGCGAGTAGACACCTCTGCGTCTTGTAATTGATCAAGATCTTTCAATATGATTCCCAGATTGTAATGAGCATCAGGGAATTGAGGATTGAGTTCAATAGCTTTGCGAGTAGACACCTCTGCGTCTTGTAATTTGCCAAGATCTTTCAATATGATTCCCAGATTGTAATGAGCATCAGGGAATTGAGGATTGAGTTCAATGGCTTTGCGTGTAGATACTTCTGCGTCTTGTAATTTGCCAAGATCTTTTAAAATAATTCCATAATTAGAAAAAACCCTGTGATCTTTGAATCCTTGATCAATAAAGGATTGATAATATTTGGCTGCTTCTTTTATGTTCCCTTGTGAATGAAAATTAAATGCTTGATTAATTATTTGCTCTTTAGAATGTTTAGATGCAGTGCTGGTAGTGATCGTAATATTTTCGTTGATTTTTTCTAAAGTAAATGGAACTGAGAATGTTTTAATTTCAGAGACTTTGCGCTTACCTGGTTCTTGCTTCTCAGGCCTCTCCATTGTTTATTTTCTTTTGAATTTTAAACATCTTACTCTTAAATCTAGTCAGTTTATGCCTTCCCCATAAGTTTTGCATGAGAATTGTTGGGGAAATTGGTTGTATTAGTGAAAGGGATTACAAGGAATATTTGGGCTGGTAACTATTGAGTGGGAGTGATAATGACTACTAAGAGGTAGTTATAGATTGAAAGTTGTAGTTCCACGTGCCCTCTTCTCTATTGAGAAATCATAGAAAGTGTTTTTCCTACAATTGTAGTTAAATTTCTAAGATTTAGTCACTAAGAATTGATTGACGAATGCCCTACAAATTATTTTTTCCTGAGGATATAAAAGATACCAAAAAGGCGGCCCGCTCTAAAGCAGGTCTTTTTGATGATTAGTTGCAAATGTGTCTTTGTCTCTACTGTGGAGGATCTCACCTCCTCTTAAACCAAACCTACTCAACATGAGAATAAACTCCTTCTTAACCAACAACGCAAAAATTTTTGTTGATGATTTATGAAATCAAGTTTCGATATCTATCCGTTTGAGCAAGGATTTCTATAGAGGTTTTAAGCATTTCTTTGTAGTTCTTCCATCCACCAACTGATTTTGAATTGATTTGGGAGCGGACTTGAACATTACTTGCTGTTGAAACTGATCTTGTATTGAGATGTGGTGATAGATATGAATCATCCCATTCCCAATCTAGCCAAGAGACTAAAGATTTAATTTCTTTATTAGGATTGGTCACTAATAAGTCATAATTTAAGTCGTATATTTTGGATCTAAAACTCTTTTTATACTCTGTCATTATGTTTTCTTGATCTAAATAAACTCTTGCGCAATCAACCAAGGAAGAGGAATAATCATTTCCCTTAAGAAAATGAGCTCGGTATATTGAAAGAATATTATCTAAAGGATTTCTATAACAGTGAATAATTTTTGCGGTTGGTATTTTCTTGGCAATGATACCTGTGTATAGGTAATTATATAAGTTTTTATTAGTTGTTTTATTCGCTTTTTGATTAAGATCTTTGATTTTTTTCCAATATAATTCAGCAAGTGTTAATTGTTGATCAACTTGCTTACTTTCTAGAAATGATTCTTCGAGGATCTGACTCTCTCCCAAATCCTTAATATTAGTATTCATAGTAATAATTGATTCTAATAATGTAGAACCACTTCTTGGCATACCTACAATGAAAATACTCTCTTGTGATTCTGTATATTCTTTTTGATTATTTTCTTTTTTTTCTGATTCAATAAGTAATTCTTTAGATTTATTGATTAAATTATCTGCGTTTGAGGGGTTAAGTATAAGTTTTAATTGATTTGCAAATTTGAAATGTTTAGCACTTTCCTTATAATTCTTTTCCTTATGAAGAATATTTGCTTTTGCGAAGTAAATATCAACTTTCTCTCTTTGTGATTTGTTTTTTAAGATACCTTCAGAAAAGAGTTGATCCCTCCATATCATATCTTTATTGGAGTATTTAAGTAACGATAGTGAATAGTATGCTTTTGCGTAATGAGGATTGAGTGCAATTGCTTTGCGAGTAGATAATTCTGCTTCTTTTAATTTGCCCAGATCTATCAATATGTTTCCCAGATTGAAATGCGCCTTTGCGTAATGAGGATTGAGTGCAATAGCTTTGCGAGTAGATAATTCTGCTTCTTTTAATCTGCCCAGATCTATCAATATGCCTCCAAGATTGAAATGCGCCTTTGCGTAATCAGGATTGAGTGCAATTGCTTTGCGAGTAGATAATTCTGCTTCTTTTAATTTGCCAATATTTTTTAAGATGACTCCATAATTTGAAAAGACTCTGTGGTCATTACAACCTTGCTTAATTAACTGTTTATAATATTTCCCTGCTTCTGCAATATTACCCTCTGTATGAAACTTTATTGCCTGATTAATTATTTGTTCTTTAGAGGCTTGAGAAAGAGTCTTTGTATTAAGAGTAAGATTTTCTTTGATTTCTCCTAATTTAAATGGAACTGGGAATGTTTTTATATCATAGATATTCTTGCTCCCATGATCTTTGTTACCAGATTGTTCCATCTTCATATCCTTTGATGCCAAGCATTGTAATACTAATGCTGAAATTATTTAATTTTTATATTTAGCTAAATAAAGTAGTAGTTGACTTGAATGATTGCCTATGACATCTCTAAGTTAATTTCCTTTTGAGAAGTTTAACTTTCTCGTATTGATTTCATATGAGATGCCAACATTACCAAATTCTATGATTTATATAGATATAATTAGAGATCTTGATCTTAGTATATTTGGGGTTTCATTGAGTGGGAATAGTAAAGACTACTACTTTGTAGTTATAAAGTTAAAACCTTACTTACATATTTCTTTTTTAAGTGCGATTGATACTCTTTCCATCACTTCTTGCCAATTATGTCGCTCGTGTTGTCTGAATAATCTCATCGATGGATACCAAAATGTTGTTTCTTCTTTTAGTCCCCATGTCCAAAAGGGTATATCTCTTAAAAGTAACCAAACTTTTTTTCCCATTCCTCCAGCTAAATGAGCAATTGATGTATCACAAGTAATAATCAAATCGCAGTTCTGGATGATGGCAGCATTTTCAAGAAAATCCCAAGTGGAATTAATTTGTGGTTGGCATTCAACAAACTTATTTTTAAATGAGCATTGTTCTAATTGTTCTGAACCAAACCCTTTTTGTAGAGAAAGTATTGATAGTTCATTCTGCTTAAAAAGAAGCGAGAAAGTTTCTAAAGGAATTGATCGTCCTTGATAAGTTTTTTCAAGTCTTGTACTTCCTTGCCAATTAATCCCAATGATTGGTCTTTTTTCTTTAGAAAAAATATTTTTCCATTTTTGAGTGAATTGATCTGTTGAAAATATGTATGGTTGAGAAATGATTGGATTTTTTGGACTGATTTTGAGATATCTAGCTAAAGATAATAGTGGAATCCATTGACGTGCTGAAACTTTTTCTACTTGTTCTGGAGTTAATGGATTTTGATCAATGGCTGAAGATTGGATCAATGAATGTAGTTTGGTTTGAGCAGAAAAAGAGACATCAAGACCTTTCTTTCTTAAATAAGGTATGTACCTCATATATTGAAGTGTGTCTCCTAAACCTTGCTCACTAACGACTAAAATCTTGCTTTCTTGGTTTGATAGTTGATTGTCGATTCGTTTAAGTTTTGTCTTGCCGTGAATAAGAGCAGGTCTCTTTTTTTTTAATCTAAACTCATAGTTCTCTAGACCATCTTTATAATTTCCTTTTAGGAGTTGTATGAGAGATAGATTAAAAAAAGCTTCTGCGAGATTAGGATTGAGTGCAATGGCTTTTCGCGTAGACACTTCTGCTTCTTGTAAGTTACCAAGATCTCTCAATATATTTCCTAGATTTGAATGAGCCTCGGCGAAATTAGGTTGAAGATCAATAGCTTTGCGTTGTGATAATTCTGCGTCATGTAATTTGCCAAGATCTTTCAATATGTTTCCCAGATTTAAATAAGCATTTGCGAAATTAGGTTGAAGTGCAATGGCTTTGCGAGTTGATAATTCTGCTTCTTTTAAGTTACCAAGATCTCTCAAAATATTTCCTAGATTTGAATGAGCTATTGCGTAATCAGGTTTAAGTTCAATGGCTTTTCGAGTCGATAATTCAGCTTCTTCTAATTTTCCAAGATCTTTTAAAATATCTCCCAGATTAGAATGAGCTTTAGTGAAATTGGGATTGAGTTCAATGGCTTTTCGAGTCGATAATTCAGCTTCTTTTAATTTTCCAAGATCTCTCAAAATCACTCCAAAATTTAAAAATATTCTGTGGTCATTAAAACTTTTATTTATACAGTATTGATAATATTTTACTGCTTCTGAGGTGTTTCCTTCTGCATGAAACTTAAATGCTTGATCAATTATTTCTTCTTTAGAAGATTTAAAATCACTATTCTTAGCTGATTCTAAAATATTATCATTTGAATGTGCTTGAAATGCTTTCGCGATTATTTCGTCTTTAAAATTATTAGTTAAAATATTTATATTTTCATGGATTTCACTCAATGAAAATGGAACGGAATAAATATCTAAGTCATTATTTTTCTCAATATTCCCATCATCTGGATCGAAGTCAATACTCATACCCAGTACAACAAAAAATGTCGTATATGTTTCATTAATGACAATATTTTATTACATCAGATGGTAATAATTGCTTTTAATGCAAATAGCTTTAATTTCTATTAAGAAACAAAATCTTAGAAGCAGATCTCAACGATTTCAAAAGTAGGGTTTAGAGCAGTCTGAATGCTTGAAAAGCGAGTCAGACCTTAGATTAAAAGGTAGTAAGAGAACTATTTTCTTTAGTTTCATTTAGTGCAAATGCAATTGTCTATGTTTTTATTTCAGCGACTGTTTTTTTCCTTTTTTCTCTTGCACAGATTTCTTGGTCCTTGCCTGTGTTGGGCTTAGATGTGAATATCCGACTATTTTATTTATTTTTACTAGTTTAAGTCGCGCCTCTTGCTTCTATCCGAACTAGATTTTCTGCCTTTCAAGTTTAGCTTCGTATAATTTTTCTACCCAGAGATAGGACAAGAGGACAAAATTTCAATACTAAACTAGGATTTATAATCCTTTACGCTATTTTTAAAGTAATGTCCTAATAAGAAAGTCATAAGGTTAAAAACGTCTTCTAAACGTTTACGCTCGAGAATTAAGGAGAAACTGTTTCCGAGATGGACTTGGATTATAAGGCATATTTGGGGTAGGAACTATTTAGTGGGAATAGTATCGACAACTGAACTGTAGTTATAGAATCAAAATATTACTTTCAAATGATGAAGTCACCTTTTATTACTCAAAAAAATCCCTTCTGAATCAATTCGATTTGATATCTTGTTATCTGGTTTATAGAGCAAATTTAGAGAATTGACTTCTCTTCCTTTTTAAATATTTAGCTCTTTGAATTTTGAGAGAAATAAAATATATAAGGTAGATATATTTTCAGCAATTTATTGGATAAAACTTTAAGGTTCGTATAGGTGATTCGTAAACAAAATAGAGAGACATTTTGGAGATAGGTGCGTGTGATCACACATATGAATATTATTATTTTCTCCATTTTTATCGGATGTTAAATCATAAACGTCTAAGAAATATGCTCCTCTAGATAAGACATTTTTTTTAAAAATTGAATTGTATATTTTGATCATTTCTACCCTTTTTATATCTAATTCATCAATTAATTCTTTTTGTTTTGTTGGCGCTGGAATACCAAAGTAATATCTTTTGGCGTAATGTGGAGCAAGAATAAACTCCATATAATTTAAATAATTATTGATAGTTTTTTCACAAGTTCCTACAATGTCTTTATTATTTTTGATCGAGTAAGGCAAAATACCTTCCTCTTTTCGGCAATCTATCTCTCCAAAAGAGATAAATATTTTATCACTATAATTATGTTTTTTTATCTGTTGATTTAATGAACTTTTCCATTGATTATTTTGATCACTAGCAAAATGCCATGCTTTAGCACCTGTAATTAAAACGGGTTGAATTTGTTGTGATTTTGAGTGAATTGATAGCATTTGGTGGGCGAACGAAAGACAATGACTTTCACCTATATGAGGTATGGTGTCTGAATCATGTATGTCATTTTCTTTGTCGAGCAGAGGATAAAGTAAAGTAATAAATCTAGAAAAAGATAATGTATAGTTTCTATTTTTTATATCTTCAATAGTATTAGCTACTCCTTTATCGATTAATTTATTGACTTTTTTGATGTTCAAAGACGTTCCTCTAAAATCTTTTTCTATTAAATTAGCGATTGTAATTCGTAATAGAGCGAGTAACTTATAACTTTCATTGATTGATTTTGACTCAAGTGTTGATTTTGATAAAAGAATTAATTCCTTCAAATTGCCAAGATCTCTCAAAATATTGCCTAGATTGGAATGTGACATTCCGAGATCAGGATTGAGTTCAATTGCTTGACGAGTAGATACTTCTGCTTCTTTTAGTTTGCCAAGATCCCTCAAAATACTTCCCAGATTTGAATGTGCCATTGCGAAATCAGGCTTGAGTTCAATCGCTTTGCGAGTCGATAACTCTGCTTCTTGTAATTTCCCAAGATCTCTCAATATGTTTCCTAGATTGGAATGAGCCATTGCGAAATCAGGATTGAGTTCAATCGCTTTGCGAGTCGACAATTCAGCTTCTTGTAAGTTTCCATGATTTCTCAATATTATGCCAAGGTTTGAATGAGCCATTGCGAAATCAGGATTGAGTTCAATCGCTTTGCGAGTTGATAATTCAGCTTCTTGTAATTGACCAAGATCTTTCAATATATTTCCCAGATTAGAAAATGCTTCTGCATAGTCAGGCTTGAGTTCAATCGCTTTGCGAGTCGATAATTCAGCTTCTTGTAATTGACCAAGATCTTTCAATATGTTTCCCAGGTTTGAATGTGCCATGGCGAAATTAGGCTTGAGTCCAATAGCTTTGCGAGTCGATAATTCAGCTTCTTGTAATTGACCAAGATCTTTCAATATGCCTCCCAGATTGTAATGTGCTTCTGCGAAATCAGGCTTGAGTTCAATAGCTTTGCGAGTCGATAATTCAGCTTCTTGTAATTGACCAAAATCTTTTAAAATTGCTCCTAAGTTATAATGAGCTTGTAGGTAATTAGGCTGAAGTTCAATAGCATTACGGTATGAGATTTCAGCGTCTTTTAATCTGCCAAGATTTTTTAATATGACTCCATAATTACTAAAAACCCTGTGATCGTTGAATCCCTTATTTATCAAATATTGATAATATTTTGCCGCTTCTTGAATATTTCCCTGTGAATGAAATTTTAATGCTTGATGAATTATTTTTTCTTGAGAAAGCGTAGTATTATTTTTTCTTGCTTGTTTTTTTTGAGATGTCTGCTTTTCTCCAAATTCTTTCATTTGGACCTTTAAATTCTTTCTGTTTTTAGATTATACTATTAGCTTAGAGATCTTAAAAAAAGATTGATAAAAGTATTTTTTACTATAGTTAACCGCATGTTTTAATAGGAAAAAGAAGTGGTTACAATTTTTCCCTCCTATGAGACAAGCAGAAGGGCCAAATTTTCATATAGATAAAGGAGAAAGAATTTCTATGTAATCTATATATCAATTTCTAAAAGGGAAATATCAACGGGAGAATATGTCTTTTATGTCATTCCTACATTTTGCCCTCGTGAATTAATGAAAAACTTTTTCAGTGAGGGAATCTGATTACAAGGAATTTATGGTGTATTAACTATTGAGAGGGAGTCATGGAAACATCTAATTTCTTTCGATAATTTGCTTTATATGGCTTGATAAAGGTTTTACATATTATGTGTAAAGATAAAATCGTTTACTATGTTTTGGCTTAAAGGGTCTTTTTATGAAAGTTTTATTGAGTGGGAATAATACGACTAAATAATAAACTATAAGTTTATTATTTTAACTGCTACTTGGTTTGTCATATAGGAAATGGCAAGTACTTCGTAGGTGAAGTTGTGATTAGAGCAAAATTCATTCAGTGCTTTATATTCGTCTTGCTCCCAGTTTTGATTAATAATAAATTCATCAAATATTAAAATTGTATCTTCATCTATTATATTCTTTGAATAATTTAAAGCGCAGAGCGTAGAAGAATAAAGATCGGCATCAAAATTTATAATTGATGCTCTAGGTTTAGGCTTTGCAAAAAAATTTGGAAGTGTATCCTCAAATTTACCTTCTATAAATGTACCGCCATCAATTTTAGGAATTACGCCTTCTGCTGAATAGCTTCCTTTTTTCTGTCCATACCAATCTTCAGGTAAGCCTTCAAAAGTATCAAACCCATAACCATTTTTGAAAGTATCAATTAAATACTTAAATGAGGCACCACGCCAAACACCAAACTCATAAAAGGGGCGGTTCTTTTTACTTTTTTTAATCATACTGTCAAATAAAGCCCATCTATGAAAAAATAATTCTGGTAAATAGGGTAAAGATGAAACCCATTTGATGGAACTCATATAAGGATGATCTTTGAGAGAAGTTTCTATTAACTTATTAAATAATGATTTATCTCCTTGATGTAACTTTAAAGCACTAAGAGTCAGTTTTGCTTTTAAAAAATTTTTATCAATTCGAAGACATTGATTTATTCTTTCTTCTGCTTCTTTAATATTATTAGATATGGCATATAAATTCCAAAAAGCTTCAACTAAAGTAGGATTAATTTCAATTGCTTTGCGTAGTGATAATTCTGCTTCTTTTAATCTTCCAAGATCACTCAATATATTCCCCAGATTGGAATAAGCATTTGCGAAAGCAGGATTAATTTCAATTGCTTTGCGTTGTGATAATTCCGCGTCTTTTAATTTGCCAAGATTTTTTAATATTATTCCAAGATTAAAGTGACCATCAGCGAATTTAGGATTAATTTCAATGGCTTTCCGAGTTGATAATTCTGCGTCTTTTAATTTTCCTAACCCTTGAAGAATTGCTCCATAATTAGAAAAAACCCTGTGGTCATTACATTCTTGATTGATTAAAAATTGATAATATTTTGCGGCTTCTAAAGTGTTTCCTTCTGAATGCAAACTAAACGCTTTATCAATTAATTGTTTTTTAGAAGATTTAGAAGGAGAATTTGTATTAATAGTAAGATTTTCGTTTACCTTTCCTAAATCAAATGGAACAGAGAATATTGTGACTTCAGAAAAATTCATCTTTCTTGTTTTATTTTGATTAGATTCCTTCATATTTTTTCTCCTTTGATGATTAGCACTTTATTCATAATTATAAGTCTTGTTGATTGCTTCTCTAATGACAAATGAAATCATCGATGGAACAATAATCATATTTTGCATATTATTTCTCTACTTAGAGATTTAAGACAGGAGGACAATCTTACTAAACCTAAACAGGGTGTCATATGATTGACGTGATCTCTAAGATGGGTATATAAAAGGGTAAAAATTTTTCTTACACATATCTCACGAGAAGTGAGTGGAAATTCTTTGTTTGATGGACTCGGATTGTAAGAATATTTAGGGTATGAACGATTCATTGGGAATGCCATCGACTACGAAAAGCTAGTTATAAAATTAAAAAAACACTTCGACTTGTAACCATTACTCTATAAAAGTTTCAGCAAGATGGTTGTCTCTGCAAAATCACATATTTTCAAGATTTTGAAATACTTAGATCCTTGTCTTACAAACCCAGAACTGATACATTCCTCCGAAGGTATTGGGAAATTTTTCTTCAAATCTTGCCCAGTTTTGTAAGTTTATTTGCTTTGTATCCTGTGGGAAATTTTTTGTATAGAGAGATTTAATTGGTTGTTGGATTAAGAAACCAAGAAATTCTAATCCATTAGATTTAAAAGTTTTTTGCAGGCGGTTAATTGTGAATCTATGTTCTTTTGTATGAAAGCAAAGATCACGGCATTCAGACATCGTAAAAAAATCACCGCTATTTCTAAGATTACTTATTTGTTTAATCTTGTCAGAAAATATATTCTCTCTAAAAGCTCGAATGTCTTGATCATTGGATTGAAGATTGTTAGTGCTGATATACTCTCTTGCTTGAACAATATTTTTTCTTGCTAGTTCACTATATAAGCCTAATTTCAGAAAACCATTATTCTTTAAAACATCTAATAAAGCTCTCAAGCCTCTTGAAGGATCATTCATATGGTGTAACACGCCGCTACATTCAATAATGTCAAACTTTTCCTTTAGTAAACTAATTTCTAAGATATCCATCTGAATTAATTCCACATTATTAATTCCAAGTTCATTTATTTTCCGTTGGGCGTAGGAAAGACTAGATAAGCTTATATCTATACCAATTATTTGAGCATTCGTATACTTCTGTGATTGCAAGATTTGATTACCTGTTCCACATCCAGCAATAAGAATTTTGATTTCTTTATTATAGAAATTCAGTCCTATTGAATTGGGTTTAATCTCATTGTTAATTACTTGTATACTTGAGAACTTCTTTTCATTAAATATATTTCCATACCGCCATCTAGGATATGGACTTTGCTCATATTGAGATTTTACCTGCTTAGAAATATCATCAGTTATAATGCCTAACTTTTTTATGCTTTTAGATAAATTAATTTCTTTTAGAGGTTCTGATACTTGTAATATTATTAGTTCATTAAAACTTGGATTAGAAGAATTAAAATTTTTTAAGGATGGCAGTTGATCAAGAATTTTATATAGTGGATAATAACAAGCTATTATTGCAATATTTTGTTCATTTATTTCTCCATTTATACATAGTTGGATAATTTTATTAATAGATAACTCTTCTTCTTTTGAAAATGAATAAATATATTCATTAAGGAAGCATTGCTCGGCTAGAGCAAAAATAAATTCCAATTCATAGTCATTTAATTCAACTTTATTTTTCTCAATCTGATCGCATGTATTTTTCCTAATACTTGTTAGTAACATCTCTAATCTATAATCTTTAAATATAATTTTTTTAAGAGCATTTATGAAGACTCTTTCACTTGAAAACAATCCATTTTTGCTATATTCTAAATTTAATTTTCCTTGATTATTTTCTATTTTATTTATATAAGAAAATTTAAAAGCATTAAATAATTCTTTATGTGGAATATCATTCCTTTTCAGTAGATCATTTAAAATAATTTTTAACTTTGTTTGATTTAATAAAGATGGATTTGATTCGTTTAAAAATCTTGTGATGAATGGGTAAAAATTAGGATAATTTGGATCAATTTCAATTGTTTTAAGGTAACAATCAAATGCTTCTTTTAAGTTACCAAGATCTCTCAATATATTTCCAAGATTGAAATGTCCTACTGCGTAATCATGGTCCAGTGTGATTGCTCTTCTAAAAGATAGTTCTGCTTCTTTTAAGTTACCGAGATCTCTCAAGATATTTCCTAGATTGGAGTGAGATATTGCTAAATTAGGATTGAGTTCAATTGCTCTTCGAATAGATAGTTCTGCTTCTTTTAAGTTACCAAGATCTTTCAATATATTTCCTAAATTGGCATGAGCATTTGAATAATTAGGATCGATGGCAATGGATTTTCGGTAATAGCTTTCTGCTTCTTTTAAATTGCCACGATTTTTTAAAATGATTCCAAGATTAGAATAAACTCTATGATCCTCGAATCCTTGATTGATGAAATCTTGGTAATATTTTGCTGCTTCTAAAATGTTACCTTGTGAATGAAATTTAAATGCTTGATTAATTAGCTCTTCTTTAGAGATTTGACCTGCTGTATTACTATCAATATTTGCTTTTATTTTTCTTAAAGCAGATGGCACTTGTAATCTGCTCACTTCAACCGTTTTATTTTTTTTGTGCTCTCGTTTCTCAGACCCCTCCATTTCTTATCTCTAGCTTTTATATCTGCTACCTTACTACTAATGTCAATCTTTTTTCCATATTAGATTTCAAGAATTTTACTATTAGCTCTAATCTGTATTCACCTTGTCTGAACTGATTCAGGATGGCTTTAATTCCCACTGTTGGGAAGCCTTCGAATAGTGTTTTTCGTGTAATCAGGGGCGTGATTGTGATCGATCCTTTGAGTTCAGACCTTGTTTGTCTCACTTAACATTTCACATCTTCAACTAAAAACCATGCTCTTTATTATATCTACTAAGAAATTGCAAAGCAATTATTCGATAAGGTATTAGTGTTTCAGTAATCAGTTTGTTGCGATTTCTTTTTTAAGTGCGATTGATACTCTTTCCATCACTTCTTGCCAATTATGTCGCTCGTGTTGTCTGAATAATCTCATCGATGGATACCAAAATGTTGTTTCTTCTTTTAGTCCCCATGTCCAAAAGGGTATATCTCTTAAAAGTAACCAAACTTTTTTTCCCATTCCTCCAGCTAAATGAGCAATTGATGTATCACAAGTAATAATCAAATCGCAGTTCTGGATGATGGCAGCATTTTCAAGAAAATCCCAAGTGGAATTAATTTGTGGTTGGCATTCAACAAACTTATTTTTAAATGAGCATTGTTCTAATTGTTCTGAACCAAACCCTTTTTGTAGAGAAAGTATTGATAGTTCATTCTGCTTAAAAAGAAGCGAGAAAGTTTCTAAAGGAATTGATCGCCCTTGATAACGCTTTTCTGCCTCTCGATCCCCTTGCCAATTAATCCCAATGATTGGTCTTTTTTCTTTAGAAAAAATATTTTTCCATTTTTGAGTGAATTGATCTGTTGAAAATATGTATGGTTGAGAAATGATTGGATTTTTTGGACTGATTTTGAGATATCTAGCTAAAGATAATAGTGGAATCCATTGACGTGCTGAAACTTTTTCTACTTGTTCTGGAGTTAATGGATTTTGATCAATGGCTGAAGATTGGATCAATGAATGTAGTTTGGTTTGAGCAGAAAAAGAGACATCAAGACCTTTCTTTCTTAAATAAGGTATGTATCTCATATATTGAAGTGTGTCTCCTAAACCTTGCTCACTAATAACTAAAAGTTTTTCTCCTTTTTGAAATTCTTTATTATCTTTTCTTTTGATTTTTGGCTTGCCGTGAATACGAGCAGGTCTCTTTTTTTTAAATCTAAACTCATAGTTCTCTAGACCAGAATGGTAATTTCCATGTAACAGCTCTAAGTATGAAAGGTTGGAATACGCCTCAGCTAAATCAGGATTCAATTCAATAGCTTTGCGAGTGGATAATTCTGCGTCATGTAATTTGCCAAGATCTTTCAATACGGTTCCGAGATTTAAATGAGCCTCGGCGAAATTAGGTTGAAGATCAATAGCTTTGCGTTGTGATAATTCTGCGTCATGTAATTTGCCAAGATCTTTCAATATATTCCCCAGATTTGAATGAGCTATTGCGTAATCAGGTTTAAGATCAATGGCTATGCGTTGTGATAATTCTGCGTCATGTAATTTGCCAAGATCTTTCAATATATTCCCCAGATTTGAATGAGCTATTGCGTAATCAGGTTTAAGATCAATAGCTTTGCGTGCATATAATTCTGCGTCATGTAATTTGCCAAGATCTTTTAATACGGTTCCGAGGGTTAAATGAGCCTCAGCGAAATTAGGTTGAAGATCAATGGCTTTGCGTTGTGATAATTCTGCGTCATGTAACTTGCCAAGGTCTCTTAATATATTTCCCAGATTGTAATGCGCCATTGCGAAGTTAGGTTGAAGATCAATGGCTTTGCGTTGTGATAATTCTGCGTCATGTAACTTGCCAAGGTCTCTTAATATATTTCCCAGATTGGAATGATTTTCAGCAATATGAGGTTTAAGATCAATGGCTTTGCGTGCATATAATTCTGCGTCATGTAACTTACCAAGATTTTGTAAGATTACCCCATAATTCGAGAAAACCCTTTCATCCTTGAAGTCTTGATTTATCAAATATTGATAGTATTTTACTGCTTCTTTTATGTTCCCTTGTGAATGAAAATTAAATGCTTGATTAATTATTTGTTCTTTAGAATGTTTAGATGCGGTGTTGGTAGTAATTGTAATATTTTCTTTGATTTTTTCTAAAGTAAATGGAACTGAGAATGTTTTAATTTCAGAGACTTTACGCTTACCTGGTTCTTGCTTCTCAGGCCTCTCCATTGTTTATTTTCTTTTGAATTTTAAACATCTTACTCTTAATTCTAGTCAATCTATGCTTTGTTGACTCTTTCTGAAATCATGTTTGAACTCATAGAGGGATCTAAACAGTTGATCTTTATATGACTTCTCAATCTTTAAATCAATGTCTAAAATGGAAATTTAAAAGGGAGAAAATCTCTTCTATGCCTTCCCCATATGTTTTGCACGAGAATTGAGGGGAAATTGGTTGCATACGGGAAAGAGATTATAAGGAATATTTGGGGTTTCATTGAGTGGGAATAGTAAAGACTACTACTTTGTAGTTATAAAGTTAAAACCTTACTTACATATTTCTTTTTTAAGTGCGATTGATACTCTTTCCATCACTTCTTGCCAATTATGTCGCTCGTGTTGTCTGAATAATCTCATCGATGGATACCAAAATGTTGTTTCTTCTTTTAGTCCCCATGTCCAAAAGGGTATATCTCTTAAAAGTAACCAAACTTTTTTTCCCATTCCTCCAGCTAAATGAGCAATTGATGTATCACAAGTAATAATCAAATCGCAGTTCTGGATGATGGCAGCATTTTCAAGAAAATCCCAAGTGGAATTAATTTGTGGTTGGCATTCAACAAACTTATTTTTAAATGAGCATTGTTCTAATTGTTCTGAACCAAACCCTTTTTGTAGAGAAAGTATTGATAGTTCATTCTGCTTAAAAAGAAGCGAGAAAGTTTCTAAAGGAATTGATCGTCCGTGGTAAGAACGCTTTTCCATCTCCGGGTTTCCTTGCCAATTAATCCCAATGATTGGTCTTTTTTCTTTAGAAAAAATATTTTTCCATTTTTGAGTGAATTGATCTGTTGAAAATATGTATGGTTGAGAAATGATTGGATTTTTTGGACTGATTTTGAGATATCTAGCTAAAGATAATAGTGGAATCCATTGACGTGCTGAAACTTTTTCTACTTGTTCTGGAGTTAATGGATTTTGATCAATGGCTGAAGATTGGATCAATGAATGTAGTTTGGTTTGAGCAGAAAAAGAGACATCAAGACCTTTCTTTCTTAAATAAGGTATGTATCTCATATATTGAAGTGTGTCTCCTAAACCTTGCTCACTAACGACTAAAATCTTGCTTTCTTGGTTTGATAGTTGATTGTCGATTCGTTTAAGTTTTGTCTTGCCGTGAATAAGAGCAGGTCTCTTTTTTTTTAATCTAAACTCATAGTTCTCTAGACCATCTTTATAATTTCCTTTTAGGAGTTGTATGAGAGATAGATTAAAAAAAGCTTCTGCGAGATTAGGATTTTGTTCAATAGTTTGGCGAGTAGATACTTCTGCTTCTTGTAAGTTACCAAGATCACTCAATATGCTTCCCAGATTGCAATGAGCTTGTGCATGGTCAGGTTTGAGTTCAAGTTCAATAGCTTTGCGAGTAGATACTTCTGCTTCTTGTAAATTACCAAGATCACTCAATATGCTCCCCAGATTGGAATGAGCTATTGCGTAATCAGGTTTAAGTTCAATGGCTTTTCGAGTCGATACTTCAGCTTCTTCTAAGTTACCAAGATCACTTAATATACTTCCCAGATTTGAATGCGCTTCTGCATAGTCAGGCTTGAGTCTAATCGCTTTTCGAGTCGATAATTCAGCTTCTTGTAAGTTACCAAGATTACTGAATATACTTCCCAGATTTGAATGCGCTTCTGCATAGTCAGGCTGGAGTCCAATCGCTGTTCGAGTCGATACTTCAGCTTCTTGTAAATTACCAAGATCTTTTAATATGCTTCCCAGATTGGAATGAGCCATTGCAAAATCAGGTTTAAGTCCAATCGCTGTTCGAGTCGATACTTCAGCTTCTTCTAAGTTACCAAGATCTTTTAATATGTTTCCCAGATTTGAATGCGCTTCTGCATAGTCAGGCTTGAGTCTAATCGCTGTTCGAGTCGATACTTCAGCTTCTTCTAAGTTATCAAGATCTTTTAATATGTTTCCCAGATTTGAATGCGCTTCTGCATAGTCAGGCTTGAGTTCAATCGCTGTTCGAATCGATAATTCTGCTTCTTTTAATTTTCCAAGATTCTTTAAAATGATTCCATAATTAGAAAAAACTCTGTGGTCTTTGAATCCCTCATTTATAAAATGTTGATAATATCTTAATGCTTCTAATATATTTCCTTGTGAGTGAAATTTGAATGCTTGATTAATTATTTGTTCTTTAGAATATTTAGAAGGGAGTTGAGTAGAAATAGTAAGATTTTCTTCAATTTTATCTAAAGCAAAAGCAAGTGGAAATGCTTTAACCGCTTTAAATTTATTGTTTTCCTGCTCTTTTTTATCAGAACTTTCCATTTATTTTATCATGACTGTCTATTGAAATATATTTTACTACTAATGTACAGATTACTTGGCTTTATATTTCTTCAGCGAGATAAAGCAGTAGCCTTGTGATTGCTTCGCCAAGAGATCTTTATTTTATGTGACATTTGAGAGTTGCTCTTGCATTGACTTCTCTAAAAAGTTATTGAGAACTATTTATACAGTCTTTCGTGTATATGATTTCATACCAGTATCTAGTTATTGGTGAGTTCAAATGAATTATCTTTGAAATGTCTTGTAGAGAAGCTAATGATTGGGGAGGAAGATCTAAACTGAAGAAATTCCCATAGATGAGTTTCAGCAAGTCTTTTACTAGGTCTAAAATAAATAATTAATTTGATGAATTTACTTAAGTATTTGATTGAGGAAATAGTTCGTTTAAAAAATAATTAATTATTACATTTAATCTTATGGAGTGAAAATATTTGTTTATAAAAAGTAGATGAATAATCAAATTTGTCACTTTTTTATTCTTTGGATCTTTCTTTGCATTTCAAACAAGCAAATTAATTGTGGCCAGAGTTCGAAAAAGGCGTGATCATTTAATAACAGAGAGTTTTAGCATCTAATGTCATTCGAAGTTACTTACAACGGGGATATTCAATACATTAAGGTTTTCTACTCAACTGATAAAACCAGAGATGGAAAATATTATGGCCATTTCTACAAAAAAATGGATGCACTTGCGAGTGACTTAAAACGCTTAAAACAGGAACTTGATGAAGATAGTAAAAAGGCAGCGATGATTGCTAAAGATGCTGCTAATAAAGCACTTTCTGAGAGATTTGGATCACTCAGATACATTATTGATGAGCGTCATTGGGACGAAGATATGGTTATCAGTAAGATTCTTGATGATAGAAAAGAGGAAATGTTGGCACTAGCACAGAAGACCTTTAATAACGAGGTTCTTCTGGAAGAGGACGGAGCAGAAGAATATCAAATCCACTTGGATGAAGGAGTAATAGAAGTTGATGGCGAGGGTGTAGAGACATCGATAATGGATTTTTTTGATTCTGACGATTATCACGCATTGAATGAAGCAAAATTAGAAAAATTGGAACAACTTGATTGGTTTATTATTTGGTCGAGAACAGAGGCAGGTGAGTTTAAGACAGAGGGTGGACAGCACCAGGGTAATTATTCATCGAAGGAATTAAACATGAAAAATTGCTTACTTACTTATAGAAATTTACCTCTTGTTATTCCCTCTAACGGCACGGATATCTTTAGTAATGAACTTGAAATCCATTTTGCAGATGAAACCAGAACTAGCATTGAAATTCGTGATGCTTAAGCTTTATCAGCATTGAGCGCAACCAAAATCAATTTAGAGAGAAAATGGAAAGGTTACCTTAATCAAATAAAATCATCTGTGTTTACTTCGAATACAAATTAAGAGCATGGTGAACGCAATGAACACTGGAAAATTTCAAGAAATAAAAAATGGGGTGAGAGTTCTTGCACCCTATTTATAATCTTGATTATTAGTGAAATTTAGTGAATTAATCTTTTTCCTTATTGACTTATATTTACTTACCACCATTGCAGAAGCGAACTGAATTGGAAGTACTCTTTCCAGTCGCTTGAACCTCTGCAACACATTCGTTGAATACTTTAGACTCTTGTTTGACAGAACAAAAACCAACGGCTATTACAGCAAGAGCAACAGCAGAAACGACACTAGAACCTAGTTGAATTATGCCATAGGCAAACATCGCTTTGCCTTTTCCACCGCAATTTTTTTTGTTTATTTTATTTTCTTCAGTCATTTGATTGTAGTTAATAATTTATTTTAATTTAATCGTAGCTTCATTCATGTAAAAACTTGTAGAGAATACCGTTCACATTTAATTTTTTGAGATCAGGTGGAAATGTTTCCTTGTTTGCACCGTGGAATATGTCAATTTCTCACAAAGACATCTTTACTCATCTGATGGAAAACTCAAATATGAGCAGGTGTGTTTATTGACAATCATGTTAGATAATTCAAAAATTATTTATTAAAAAAACACTCTTCTTACAAGAAGTTAGGTGCTTTTTTTAACAGAACGATTGTGTGAGGAGTTGGCCTGTCACTTTATTTCTACTCCTCTGAGGACTTTTTATCACTATTACAAATCAAAATGACTTAGAGCATGAGGCTAAATTGTTTTATGGCCTGCAGATTCTTAGTCTTCCGCATTTTCAAATTGTTTTGCTAATCTAAAACCTTTTCTAAGAATTAAATATATTCCATATAAACCTGCTAACAGCGGAAGAACTATTAGAGGGTTTGGACTGTAGTTGGAAGAGTTTTTTACACCATCGACGTATTCTATACCTGAGCATTTGAAATATAGAAAACTTGTGAATACAATTCCCCATCCAACGATTGATAGAATGCCTCCTTTTTTGTCACCTTCATAAAATCTATCTAAACCCCATCCCCAACCGATAGCAAGGATTACTCCTCTTGTGACAGCATTTTTTTCTTGCTTACGTAGCATTGCCTTGTGTGAGTATGTTCGCAATGAACATAACTGAAAAATTGTTGTTTTGCATGAA
The DNA here is from genome assembly GCF_027359355.1 of Prochlorococcus marinus str. MIT 1214. Taxonomy (NCBI): domain Bacteria; kingdom Bacillati; phylum Cyanobacteriota; class Cyanophyceae; order Synechococcales; family Prochlorococcaceae; genus Prochlorococcus; species Prochlorococcus marinus. The sequence goes on from NZ_CP114777.1 coordinate 1,423,437, forward strand.
TAGATTAAAGAAGATACTTGTTCCTGTAAAAATTTGGATTTCGCTTGTTGAGAAAATTCGTACGAAATCAAGTCTGAAAGCATCCTTACTCAAATTTATTATTTGAGAGTTAAATAGACATTGATCAAAATAATTCTATCTGCACTTTTTGAAGTTAGACCAATTTGAATATTCTTAAGTTGAGCAATCATATGTCAGGGGGTGGTCTCTTTCAACAAAAAAAGATAACTTAGTTCAATGGCTGATTACTTTTGACAGTTGCACAACAGACTGATTCTCATTTAAGCCGAAGGCTTCAGAATGATAGTATTACTATTTCTGGAAAGGTTATTTATATTAATCCTTTTCTATATTGGCGACGATTCGACAACAATACTGATAGATGGTTGAGAGAGCCTGGCCAGTTAGGGGAGGAGCAAATCAATCTTAATAGAACTCGCTTTTATCCTGAAGTTGATTGGACTTTTCTTACAGACGAAGAGCGTGTTATTAAAGATGCTGCAGTTGAAATGTTTTTAAAAACACTTGAATTAATAGGAACTTTTCACCCTCATCTTACTGCTGGACAATTGTTAGAAGTAGAGAGAAAAATGGCAGTAACTAAAAAAAAGTCTTTTGAGCGTTGGGTAGAAAAGTCTTTTAGAAAAAAAATTAATCAAGCTTCAAAAGAGCGTAATAGGTTTGCTAGAGAACGTTTTATAAGAGGTTGGAGAGAATGGTTAACTCTAGAAACCACCCATCAAGCTTTTCTTCCATTCGCAGCAGCCATTGTAATGTCAATCTTTGCGGGTTGGTCCATAGGTATTTCTAATAATAGTTGTACCCCTTACTTCTCAACATCAGAAACAGGTATTCTGAAGTAGCGTTTATAAAGCCATTATGGCTCAAGATCAATTAAAGGATTTTCATTTATTTGCAATAGAGTCTGCTTTACCTTTTGGTATGGGTATTATTCAAAATGCTAAAACCGGTGGACTTCAAAAAATAATGGATGTAATCAAATCAAAAGATCCATTTACAGAGTTCCAAGTTGATGGTGAGCCCTCTGCAAAGAGAGTGAGGGAAAAGATTGATCAATTGATTCCCGGCTTAGGTTATCCAGTCGTTTCAGTTGATGTAACAGTTGAAGAGAATTATCCTGATTATGAAATCAATGATCACGATTCTTTAGTCTCAACTTTAAATAGAATTGACACTAAATTAGATGAATTGAGACGTTGTTTGAACAATGACTCATTAAAAATAGATAATTAATAAATATTCTTACTTTTCTTAATGAAGAAAAAAGAAAAATTATATTTAAGTTCTAAGAAGCATGTAGGTGCTTTTAATCAACCCCTGATTTTCTTTTTGTTTATTTGTTTAATTTTTTCAGTTACAGGTGTGCGTCTTTTTTGGATACAAATAATGAATGGATCATATTATAAAAAACTATCAGAAGAAAATAGAATCAAGCTAATTGCTAATCCACCAATAAGAGGAAGATTATTAGATCGTAATGGTGTAGTTCTTGCTGATAATAAACTCTTTTATTCATTATCTATTCAACCTAGACTTTTAACTAATAGTGCATGGATTGATCTGAGAAAATCTTTATCTGATTTGTTAAATGTTTCTACTGATGAATTAGAGTTTGCATTTAATAGAAGTCATTCTGACACTCCTTATAAAAAGGTACTATTAACTGATTTATCAGAGGAGCAAGTTATAAGGTTTAAAGAACAAGAGAATAACTTGTATGGTGCTCAAATTGATATTGGTTTAGTTAGAAACTATCCTTATAAGTCTTTAGCTGCTCATGCTTTGGGTTATACACAGTTAGTAACGCAAAATGAGTTCTCTAAGCTTTCAGAAAGAGGTTATAAATTATCTGATCGAATTGGACGTAAAGGTATAGAAGCAGCTTTTGAATCTGAATTGCGAGGTGAATGGGGAGGTGAAATGCTTGAGATTGATTCAATAGGTGCGGTTCAACGGAGCCTGGGGTTAAAGTTGCCTAAAGCTGGTAAGGATATCAAATTAACTCTTGATCTGGGCTTACAACTCACTGCAGAAAAAGTTTTGTCCGATAAAATTGCTGGAGCAATTGTAGCGATGGATCCACGTACAGGTGCAATTAGAGCAATTGCTAGTAAACCTACTTTCGATCTTAATTTTTTTTCTCAACCTTTTACAAATAAACAATATGACAATCTTTTTGTGTCAACTAATCTTCCTCTTTTGAGTAGAGCATTTAATGCGTATGATCCAGGAAGTACATGGAAACCTGTTACTGCTATAGCTGGTATGGAAAGTGGGAAATTTCCTGCTAATCAAAAATTAAAGACGGTTCCTTGTATTACATATGGGAGTCATTGTTTTCCAGAACATAATAAAAGAGGTTTTGGGTGGATAGGCTATGAAGATGCATTCAGAGTCTCAAGTAATACTTTCTTTTACCAAGTTGGAGTTGGTTCTGGTTCGAAGGCTTTATATGATGCCGCAATCAAACTTGGCTTCGATAATTATAGTGGGATAGAAACTTATCTTGATGAAAATAAAGGCTTAGTAGGGAATAAGAAATGGGCTGATGAGGGTCGTGGCTTGGGTAAGCCTGGAGAAACCCCTTGGATCGTAGAGGACATGGCTAGTGCATCTATTGGTCAATCTGTTGTTCTAGTTACTCCATTGCAATTAGCAAGAGCATATGCAGTTTTTGCAAATGGTGGTTATTTGATTACTCCTCATTTAGTTGATGCCAATATAAATTGGAGATCAGAGAAATATTTAGAAAAAGTAGATATTCATGATACGACACTCGATACAATTCGTCGCGGTCTTCGAAAAGTAGTAACTAGTGGTACAGGCATGGGAATAAATAAAGATACCTTTACTCTCCCTCCAGTCGCTGGTAAAACTGGAACGGCTGAAGATAGTAGTGGAGGTGCTGATCATGCATGGTTTGCTGGTTTTGCACCTTATGAATCTGGAGAAATAGTTATTGTTGCATTTGCGCAGAATACTCCTGGTGGTGGTTCAGTGCATGCTCTACCTATGGCAAAAAAAGTGTTGCAGACATGGTATGAGTTGCAGTCTAATAACCAATCAAGTAGTGGTAAAGATGAGGAATAGATTTAATTTGTATGATTTAGTTGTAGTAGTTGATTTAGAATGGCGTTGATTGATTGATCCTCAGCAATTTTTGATTTATTCGTAGCTAATTGACGACCTAATACTAATGCACCAAGGTGGGTTAATTGAATTCGCATCGAAAGTAATAACTCCATACATCCTCCTCCTGAAAAACTTGCAATTGCAATGGGACGTTCGTTGAATAAACTTCGAAAATCTGTTCCTTGCACAGACAGCCAAGCTATTGCATTTGTAAGAATTGGAGGAATTGAGCCGTTATATTCAGGCGCACAAATGACCCAGTGTGAGTGCCTCTCCATTTGCGAATTGATCGACTTAAGATTTTCTGGTGCTTTATCTTTTGAATTTTGACGTGGATTAAATATAGGTAAATCATTTTTTGATTCGGTCAAATCAAGTAATTCGCATGAGTAATTTAGTTCCTTGCCTGAGATTAGAAATCTTTTGGCTAGTTTGAGATTTTCACCATTACTAGCAGCTATAACAAGAAGCTTTTTATTAGACATTGTTAATCAAAAGGGAAGTGTAAATGGATGTCGTCGTTTATGTAATGGATCTAGTAGTTCGCTCCGGTTTTTCGATGATGAACTGCTGTGACTCCATCTTTTTTAATGACTTTTCCATGTTTAATCTCAGCATATATCAGCCAATGATCCCCACACTCCATTCGTTGACTAACTGTACCCTCTAGCCAAGCTAAAGCTTCGTTGAGTAATGGCTGATTGCTTGGACTTAATTTGATCTCAAGATCGGTAAATCTATTATCTCCAGGTTTGAATGATTGAAGAAATTGCTTAAGGAGGCTTTGGTGATTGTTTTGCTCTAAAATGTTCAAAGCAAAGTTATCTCCTGTATGAAGTAAGTTTTCTACAGCTCTTTCTTTAGCGACTGCAATCGTAATACCAGGAGGAGAAAAGCTTGCTTGACTAACCCAACTTGCAACCATAGCTCCGCTGATCAGATTATCTTCATCTCCTTTTTGAGCAGTCAATATACATAGTGATCCGACGACCCTTCCTAGTGCATTAATTGTTGGATCACTTTTACTTGTATTTAAACCAACATTAGCCTTTCTTTGTTGACGTAATTTTGCATTAATTAATTGCTTACCAAATTGGATACCTGTTTCTTCAAGTTTTTTAATCATTAAAGGATCAGGACTGAATTTGATTTTTATAGGTTTGAATCCAAATTTAAAGCCTCCATCTTTTAATTTTTTTTCAAGTAAATCAAGAGCTTCCCCACTCCACCCATAACTTCCAAATACTCCAGCCGGCTTTCCTCTGTCTCCCTCAGCCAAAAGCGAGCCAAGTGCTGAAACAATCGGGGTGGGTGCATGTCCTCCTAATGTTGGCGATCCGATTAAATATCCATCTGCTTTACGAATTTCAGTGACTAAACTATCTGATGGGGTGAATTCACAATTAATAATCTTAACTTTGACCCCTGTTTTACTAATGCCTCTAGCAATGGCATCAGCAATAGCAGCAGTATTTCCATATGCACTAGCAAATAATAGAGCAACTCTTAAGTTGCTGTATTTTTGGCTTTCTCCCCAGCTTTGGTAGTTGTTTAATAAACTCCTCCAACTACCGCTGATAGCAGGTCCATGTCCGGGCACTATCGTATCAATCTCAAAGTCTTCAAATTTTTCGATAATACTATTCACTTGCGTGGACATTGGTGCCATTAGACAATCGAAGTAATGTCTTCTCTCTTCTTCTGTGCTACTACTGTTTAATTCAGCCCATTTTTCTTCATAAATATGCGCACCAAACAATTTATCACTCATCAAAAAACCAGTTTGCTTTTCAAAAACAATTAGTCCACCAGGCCAGCGAGCTGTTGGGGCAGGAATGAATGTAATCTCAAAATTACTGTCTAGTGACAGAGTTTCTAATTGTTTAATGATTTGTATATTTGGAAGAACTTCAACTGTCTCCAATGCTTCTTTAGGATTTGTATTTTGGGATGGTTTGCGTAAATTCCAAATCTCCTTGAATAATTTTGCACCTGGATTAGAGCAAATAACCGTTAAATTTTTATATTTCACATTCATTTTTTTTACAAAAGCTACTTTATTGGGATTGATATGACCCATGACTAACTTGATTGCAGCTGAATCACTCCTAATTAATGTCTCAAGCTCTTCTAAAAATTCTTTTTCAAATGTTAAACCAGGAGGATGAATTAAAATATAATCATGTGATTTAGAATATTCTTTTTGAGAGGACTGAAATAAAAAAGAATTAGTGCAACTACCTTTTTCAAGTGAATATTCAACTTCAAATCTTGTTCTTTTTGGGTTTAGGCTTCTTAAGCAAATGAAGTTTTTCTCAATGGGAATTTGAATAGTTTTTTTTATGAAAGTATCTAAACTTGGTGAAGAAATATTCTCTAATGTCATTGTTAATAGTTGCTACCAACTCTTCTGTGATGAACTGCTGTTTTACTTTGAGTATTAGATAAATTACCTTTTTCGACTGATGAATAAATGATCCAATGATCTGTTGTCTCCATTCTTTGAATAACTTTACATGAAAGGAACGCTAATGCATCAGATAGAACTGGTCCCCCAGCTGCAAGATCGTTCATTAATTCAACTCCTTCAAAGCGATTAGCACCTGGTGGAAAACGTTTTAAAAAGTGTCTGAAGAGGTGCAAATAGTTATTTTCTTGAAGGATATTGAGAACAAAACGATCATTGACTTGTAATAGTGATTCAATGGCTCTGTCTTTAGCTACAGCTACGGTTATTCCAGGGGGTTCAAAACTTGCTTGACTAACCCAACTTGCAACCATCGCACCGTTACGACTGTCGGCACCTTCACTGTCTTTTGCTGTGACAATGTAGAGTCCACCGCTTAAGCAACCAAGTGCTTTATTTAAGTCTCCATCAAGGCTTTTAGTAGCAGCTAAATTTTTCTTTCTAGTAAGAATTTGACCTAAATCTGTACCAGCTTCTTCAAATTGTTGATAAACACTTTTGTTTGGTTCGTCACGAACTCTAAGGGGTTTAAAAGCTTCTTTTTGTCCGAGCTTTCTTAATTGGTTGGTAATAAAGTCAATAGGCTCTTCATTTCCGCCATAGGAGTCATAAGTCGCTACCCACTGCTTTTGTTTTAAGGATGCAAGTAGGGTTCCAATATTGCTTTGCAATTCTGAATCAGATTCGATAGGCCAAGTTGGTACAACAACTGCACTTGCGTCGCTAATTAGAGCACTTAATTCTTGAGTGTCTGAAGCAATAAGATCAACTAATTGGACTTGAGCATTTGCCTTGCCTATGCCATGAGCAATTGCTTGACTAAGCCGATCACAAAAACCATATTGACTGAGATAGCAAACCACAGCGTAATTTTCGCCTGTACTTCTTTGCTTACTCCATTCTCTATAATTATTCAGCCATAACTGCGTATTAAAATTAAGGATTGGTCCATGTCCAACACCAATAGTATTGATAGTTGGCAATGTATCAATTTTTTTTAATGCCTGAACTACGCTGCGGGCATTAGGACCCATGAGGCAGTCGTAATAAAATCGAAAATCTTCATTTAATAAGCTTGGATTTTCGTCATACAATTTTTCTGAGCAATAATGCAAACCAAACGCATCACACGTATATAAAACTTGTGTACCATGATCAAAAGAAAAAATAGTATCTGGCCAGTGTAGATTTGGTGCACTAATAAATTCAATTTTATGCTCGATTCCGCTAATTGAATTAATTTCTAAATTGAGTTCCTCTCCACTTTTGACTGCTCTTGACCTAAAAGGTTGATGAATTTGATCTTCTAGGAATTTTATAGCTACTTTAGATGCGACGATTTCAATATTTGGGTTTAATGCAATTAAGTATTTAATGAGTCCTGAATGATCTGGCTCTGTGTGGCTGACTATTAAATAATCAATTTCTGTTGGATTGATTTCTAGTCTTAGTTTTTCAAACCAAATATCTTTAAACTTTAAATGGCTTGTATCGATAAGTGCAGTTTTTTTGCCTCTTATTAAAAAGCTATTGTACGTTGTCCCATTTCGAAGGCCAAATTCAATATCAAATCTGCTTCGATCCCAATCCAAGGACCTTAAAGTGTTTGTATCAGCAGCAATTTGTTCATATTGCAGTGAAAGCTTAGGAATATCACTTTTCTGATTTTCTAAAGCTGTCGATTCAGTAAAAATCATGTTCCTAAAGCCATTAATTTGAGGAAACCTGAAGGCTGAAAGAAATCAGGTCGCTAAGTGAAAATACCTAGTTACTTTAACCATAATAGGATATTGAGGTTTGTAAGTGGGATACTGCTTCCCGTAAATAGTATTTGTTTGCAATAAGCAAGCTTCTAGAATGATTTTTTTGAATATTTTGTCTTTCGAAGTCTCACGGGTTTCCATTTTGTTATTGTTTAGGGTGAGTTGAGCACATTTGACGTTTTTGTGATTGTTTTCAAAAACCTTTTTAGAGATAATTTTTAGGTATGCAAAAAAATTCTTCCTCTGCAATGAATCCACCATTCCTTTCGGGAGATGAGATAAGAGAAGCATTTATAAATTTTTTTACCCAACATAATCATAAGAAACTTGCAAGTTCATCTTTGATTCCAGATGATCCAACAGTTTTATTGACAATTGCGGGGATGTTACCTTTTAAGCCTATCTTCTTAGGATTAAAAGAGTCTTCTACTCCGAGAGCAACATCCAGTCAAAAATGTATAAGAACAAATGATATTGAAAATGTAGGGAGAACTGCGAGGCATCATACTTTTTTTGAGATGCTAGGTAATTTTTCTTTTGGTGACTATTTTAAAAAAGAGGCAATTCAATGGGCCTGGGAATTAACTACTGAGGTTTTTAGACTAAATCCACAGAATATAGTTATTAGCGTTTTTGAAGAAGACTTAGAAGCAGAAAAAATATGGAAAGAGGTGATTGGGGTTGATGAAAAAAGAATCATCAGAATGGGTGCTTCTGATAATTTCTGGTCATCTGGTGTTACAGGACCTTGTGGCCCATGTTCGGAACTTTATTTTGATTTTAAACCGGAATTAGGAAGTGATGGAATAGACCTTGAAGATGATAGTCGATTTATAGAATTTTATAATTTGGTTTTTATGCAATACAACCGTGATTTAAAGGGCAATCTTCAACCATTGGCAAATTGTCATATTGATACAGGAATGGGCTTAGAAAGAATGGCTCAAATTTTGCAAAAAAAATCTAATAATTACGAAACGGATCTTATATTTCCTCTCATTGAGTCAGCGGCTTTATTAGCTCAAATCAATTATGAAACTACAAATATAAAAAATAAAACATCGTTAAAAATTATTGGAGATCATTGCAGAGCTGTCACTCATTTAATTTGTGATGGTGTAACTGCTAGTAATCTAGGGCGAGGCTATATTCTTCGTCGTCTAATAAGACGTATGATTCGACATGGTCGATTGGTAGGTATTAATCAGCCATTTTTACCTCAGCTGGCTGAAGATGCTATTGAGTTGATGAACAATGCTTATCCTCAATTAATTGAGAAAAAGAAAATTATTCTTAATGAGTTAAAAATAGAAGAATCTCGTTTCCTTGAAACTCTTGAACGTGGAGAGAAACTTTTAGCAGAGATAACAGCTCATGAATGTGATGTTATCTCTGGTGCACAGGCATTTGAGCTTTATGATACGTATGGTTTTCCTTTAGAATTAACAGAAGAGATCGCGAATGAAAAAGGTATTTCGGTTGATATTACTGGTTTTGAAAACGAGATGGCAAAGCAACGTCAACGTGCAAAAGATGCCTCTGTGAGCATTGATTTAACTGAAGAAGGTTCTATTGAAAGAGAAATTTCTTTATTTGATGCAACAATATTTGATGGTTATGAGGTATTACAAAGTACTTCAAAAGTGATAGGCATTTTTAAAAATAATGAATTAGTGAAACAAGCTGTTGAGGGTGATTTAGTCAAGATTATTGTTAATAGAACGCCTTTTTATGCTGAGTCGGGTGGTCAAATTGGAGATAAAGGTTTATTAACGTCTCATAATCTTGAGGTATTTGTGGAAAACGTTAGAAAAAAGAAGAATATTTTTATTCATACTGGAATTGTTAACTCTGGAGTTCTAACAGTTGACTCATCGGTTCAGATGAATGTTACTCCATCTTTTCGTCAAAGAACTACATCAAATCATACCGCTACACATCTATTGCAATCAGCCTTAAAGTTATTGATTGACTCAAGTGTAAGTCAAAGAGGTTCGTTAGTTTCAAATGATCGATTGAGATTTGATTTTAATGCTCCAAAACCTTTGACAATACAAGAACTTCAAGATATGGAAGTAAGAATAAATCAATGGATTAATGAAGATCATCCAATTCAAATTAAAACAATGCCAATTAAGGAAGCTATGGCGGCTGGCGCTTTAGCAATGTTTGGTGAAAAATATGGTGATGTGGTACGTGTTGTGAATGTTCCAGGCGTTTCTATGGAGTTATGTGGAGGAACCCATGTAACTCGCACGTCACAACTCGGTACGTTTAAGATTATTAATGAGACAGGTATTGCTTCAGGGATCAGACGAATAGAGGCTATAGCTGGTCCATCAGTTTTAGATTATTTTAATGAACGTGATTCGGTAGTTCAGGAGTTAAGTAAATCATTCAAGGTTCAATCATATGAAATTGTTGAGAGAGTTTCATCTCTTCAACTGGAATTGAAAGATAAAACAAAAGAACTTATCAAAGTAAAAAATGAACTCGCTTTAGCGAAGGCATTGGGTTTGGCGAGCTATGCAAAATCTGTTGGTAAGAGTAAATTATTAATTAGACGTTTAGATGGAGTTGACGGATCTGGCTTGCAATCTGCGGCTTCAAGTTTGATAGATCATTTAGGCAAGTACTCTGCTGTTGTTTTTGGAGGGATTCCAAATCAGGAGATCGGTAATAAATTAGTTTTTGTTGCTGCATTTTCTCCTGATTTAGTCTCAGATGGTTTACATGCAGGCAAATTTATAAGTGGGGTTGCAAAAATGTGTGGTGGTGGTGGTGGTGGTCGTCCAAATCTCGCCCAAGCTGGTGGTAGTCAACCTCAATCGTTGGATCTAGCTTTAGAAAAAGCTAATGAGGATTTGATTCAACAATTGTCTTGATTTAGCTCTGTAGGTAAGTACTTTGACGGAGGCTTGCTTCTACATGCTCTATTAGTTTTTGTGCATCATGGATTTTTAGATGCCCGCATTGAATAGCTAATTCGCTTGATTTTCTTAATCGCTCTAATAATATTTCTGGATCATGTTCTAAATATTCAAGAACATTTGATTTTGTATTCCCACGAATGACATGTTCAACTTTATATTTCCCTTTTTCTGTAAATCTTATATGGACTGCATTAGTACTCCCAAATAAATTATGTAGATTTCCCATTACTTCTTGATAGGCGCCACCTAAGAAAAGACCAATTAGATATTTTTCGTCTTGATTAAATTCATGAAGAGGTAGCAAATTTTTAATTTTTCCATTATCAATAAATTGGTCAAGCTTTCCATCTGAATCGCATGTTAAATCTGCAAAGTGACCAAGTTTGTCCGGTTCTTTGCTAAGCCGATGGATTGGCATAATTGGAAAAACTTGATCAATGGCCCAAGTGTCTGGAGCCGATCTAAATACGGAGAGATTTGCGTAATACGTTACGGCTAAGCTTTCACTTAGTTTCTTTAGTTCTTTAGGTAGAAGTATGTTTTTTGGTAACTGATTAACTATTGTTTTTGCACAGGCCCATGTCAACTGCTCAGCTTTTGCACGTTCAACTAAATCTATATAACCGAGTCGAAAAGCCGCTAGCGCATCTGCTTTAAATTTAAGAGAATCATTCCATGCTTCTTGTAGTTTGGCTAAATCTTCTTCTTGTTTAAGTTCTAGAGAATTTATATGGACTAATGTTTCACGTAAATTTCTGACAGAGAGACATTCTTTTTCGTCTTCTTTAGGAATGTCAGAAGGTAACGAATTTTTGCCTAAAATATTGAAGATTAAGATTGAAAAGTGACTAGCAATAGCTCTTCCACTCTCTGTAATTAAAGTGGGTAGTGGTATCTTTTTTGACTCACAACATTCTTTAATTGTTGCTACTACATCATTTGCATAATTTTGAAGTGAATAGTTAGTAGATGCTATTGAGGCAGTTTGACTGCCATCGTAATCAATTCCTAAACCACCTCCAACATCTAAGTATCCCATAGGTGACCCAAGATTAATTAATTCGGCATAAATTTGTCCTGCTTCTTGTAAGGCATCTTTTAAAACACCTATATCATTAATTTGACTCCCTAGATGAAAATGTAAAAGTTTTAATTCATTGAGAAGATTTGCTTCTTTTAACCTTTTGATTGCTTTCAATATTTCTGGAATTGAAAGTCCAAATTTCGACTTGTCACCAATTGAGCTACTCCATCTTCCACTGCTTTGACTTGATAGTTTGGCTCGTATTCCTATGAGTGGAGATGCTCCCAGTAAATTACTAGATTTGATTATAAGATCAATATCACTTGCTTGTTCTATCACTACTATAGGTTGACGTCCAAGCTGACGTGCTAAAATAGCTGTTTCAATATAACGTTGATCTTTATAGCCATTACATATGAGTAAAGCCTGAGGATCTTCTAGGATTGATAAAGCAATTAGTAACTCTGGTTTGCTTCCAGCTTCTAAGCCAAAATTCCATTTGGAACCACAGGTGATTAATTCTTCAATTACGTGACGCTGTTGATTACATTTGATTGGAAATACACCTTGGTATTTTCCTTGATATTGATAGTCATTAATAGCTTTTTCAAACGCTTTATGTAAGTTTTTTAAGCAGTCTTCGAGAATATCGTCAAATCTTATTAACAGAGGAAATTTTAGTTTTCGACTTTCGAGTTCATCTAAGAGTTCCATTAAATCATGAGATTTTTGGTTGGAACCGTTAGGACAAATACTAATATTGCCTTTTTCATTGATTGTGAAATAACCCTTTCCCCATCGATCAATCCCATAGAGTTCTGAGCTGTTTTGAATAGTCCAAGAGAGAGATTGATTAGGATTTTTCACAGCCATTTATGCGATAACAAAGTTGCCAAGTTTTGATCATGCACCATTAATACAATTCAATCTAAGAACAGTTTTATTAAGTGTCATGTTTTACTTGCCAAGAGGGTAGTTTTAGGAAGACTATGGCTTCATATTATTGAATATCGCAATGACTTTGGAAAGAACTTTTGTTGCTATCAAGCCAGATGGTGTGCAAAGAGGTTTAATCGCGGAGATTATTGGTCGTTTTGAAACCAAAGGATTCAAATTAGTAGGCCTAAAGCAACTAACACCAAGCAAAGAACTTGCGGAAAAACACTACGGTGTTCACAAAGATCGTCCTTTCTTTTCAGGTTTGGTTGATTTCATAACAAGTGGACCAGTTGTAGCGATGGTTTGGGAGGGTGAAGGTGTGATTGCAAGTGCGAGAAAATTGATTGGAGCAACAAAGCCTCTTGAGGCAGAACCTGGAACTATTAGAGGTGATTTAGCTGTGAACATTGGTCGTAATGTCATTCATGGTTCTGATGGTACTGATACAGCAGTATTTGAAATTGATCTATGGTTCCAGAAAAATGAACTTGTTGATTGGACTCCATCAGATCAATCATGGAGAGTTGAATAAATTATTTTGAACTTCACAATCATTTTTTCGTGGTTTTTAAAATCTGTCCCATCTGAATTGGGACAAAAAACTACTTTCTTCATTACTCAACTGGATAGAGCAAATTGATTTTCCAATTAATTCTGCAGTTATCGCCGCCAACAGAACTCCATTGCGATGATGCCCAGTAGCAAGCCACAGTCCATGAATGGATGACATTCCAAGTAAAGGTCCTTCGTCCGGTGTGCATGGACGAAAACCCCACCATCTCTCCATATGAGGTAATTGATTAAGTTCAGGAATAAGAGATTGTATTCCTTTTTGTAGCTCGCATTGTCCTTTTGGAGTAAGACCTTTTTGGAAGCCTGCCTCACGCTCACTAGTTGCCCCTACGATTATTAGACCGTCATCTCTTGGCACTAAGTAAATGCCAGGTCCAAAAATAATTCTTTTTAGAATCTGTTTAGGTCCCTGAATAGATAACATCTGGCCTTTAACAGGAAAAATAGGGAGTGTTTTAAATATTTCTTTGCTCCAGGCTCCACAGCAGAGAACTGCCTCTTCGCTCTTTAAATGATTGATATTTCCATTAATGTCTTTAATTTTGACCCCATGAAATTTATTTGAATCTTTCATTATTTCAATCACTTCAACTCCTTCTTGAAAATGAACACCTAATTCAACACAAGCTTTTTCAAGTGCTCTCATTAATAGTCTTCGATTATCGATTTGACCGTCCTGTCTAAAAAGTAAACCTAATTTCCATTTTTCTGAGAGTCCTGGAACTTCTTTAAGGAGCTCATCTCTGTTTAGCTTTTCACCAAATTTATATGTTGGGTAGGATTCACAGTCTTTTAGGTTTGCAAATGGGACAACAATCCCACAAGTTTTCAGACCACATGACATTTTGCTATTTGACTCAATGCTTTCTATCCATCTCGGGTGTCTTTGAAGACTACTTTGACCAAGATTTAAAAGCTCATCTTTAAGTCCCTCAGCGTGAGGGGCTAGCATTCCAGCTGCAACAAACCCTGCTGCTTCACTTCTGCTTCTACTTAAAATTTCTACGCGTTTGCCTTTTTGAGCAAGTTCATGGGCTATTGCAAGACCCATTAATCCTCCTCCGAGGATTAACAATGGTTTTTCATTTAAGATACCCATTGCTTGGATTTGGAAAATGTTATTTTCAATGTTTTAGATTACGTTAGCTTCCATGACTGAGCTTTTCTTGCATAAGATTCATATATCTAGGTCAAATTAATGTCAGAATCAAATGTTTCTTGGGAAGTTGTAATCGGATTAGAGACGCATGTGCAGTTGGGGACTAAGAGCAAAATATTTACTAGTGCATCAACCAACTTTGGTGACGATCCAAATACTCATATCGACCCAGTGGTATGTGGCTTACCAGGCACTTTGCCAGTGCTGAATAAAAAGGTTTTGGAATATGCAGTAAAAGCAGCGATGGCTTTAAATTTAAACATTGCCTCTCACAGTAAATTTGATAGAAAGCAATATTTTTATCCAGACTTACCAAAAAATTATCAAATATCTCAATTTGATGAACCTATTGCAGAAGATGGTTGGATAGAGGTAGAAGTAGCCGAAAAAGGCAAAGAAACTTATGTCAAAAAAATAGGTATTGAAAGATTACATATGGAAGAGGATGCTGGAAAACTTGTTCATGCAGGTAGTGATCAATTGTCAGGTTCCACCCATTCTTTGGTGGATTACAACAGAGCAGGCGTAGCACTAGCTGAAATAGTTAGTAAACCCGATCTCAGAACAGGAAGAGAGGCTGCGGAGTATGCAGCTGAAATTAGAAGAATTATGCGTTATTTGGGAGTATCTGATGGAAATATGCAGGAGGGGTCTTTGCGCTGTGATGTGAATATTTCAGTTAGACCAACTGTTAATGATCCATTTGGTACAAAAGTAGAAATAAAAAATATGAATTCATTTTCAGCTATTCAGAAAGCTTGTGAATATGAAATTAAGCGGCAAATTAAAGCTTATGAATCTGGAGAAGAAGTAAAACAAGAAACGAGGTTATGGGACGAAGGTAAGCAACTGACTAAAAGTATGAGATCAAAAGAAGGTAGTAGCGATTATCGTTATTTTCCTGATCCTGATTTAGGTCCGATTGAAGTAAGTCATGCTTTAAAAGAAAAATGGCGCTCAGAATTACCAGAATTGCCAGCTGCAAAAAGAAATAGATACGCAGCAGAACTTGGCCTCTCTATTTATGATGCACGAGTTTTGACTGATGAATCTTCAATGGCTAAATATTTTGAAAAAGTTGTTAATGAAGGTGGAACAGCAAAATCTTCTGCAAATTGGATAACTGGAGATATAGCAGCATTTATTAAATCTAATAGATTATCATTTGATCAATTATCTTTTCAGCCAAATGAATTAGCAGAAATGTTGAAAATGATTGATGCAGGAGAAATAAGTGGAAAAATTGCTAAAGAAATTTTGCCTGAACTTTTAAGTAAAGGTGGTTCTCCAAAGCAATTAGTCAAAGAACGTGGTTTAGGTATGATTGGTGATCCAAAAGTTATTGAGGCAATTATTGATCAATTGATCCTTAGTCACCCTAATGAGGTTGAATCTTTTAGAGCTGGGAAGAAGAAATTGTTAGGTTTTTTTGTGGGTCAATTAATGAAGGAAACAAAAGGGAAAGCGGATCCAAAACTCGCTAATCAAATGCTAAATAAAAAGTTACAAGGTTAGAAATTATATAATTTTTTTAACTGCATTTTCCATGTCTCATCATTATTAGAATTATTAATTATATGATCTGCAAATTGTTTTTTTAAAGCGTTGTCCCATTGCGCATCAATTCTTTGATTAGCTTCTTCAAGACTTAATTGATCTCTCGACTGAAGTCGTTTTAATTGCATGCTTCTAGAGCAATCTATGTAACAAATTTCACTACATAAACCAGTATAATTTTTTTCAAATAGGAGTGGAATAATCAAAATTACTATAGAATTTGATTTCAATTTTTCTAATTCTTTTTTAATTCTTTTGGTTACGTATGGATGAATTATTCCCTCTAGCCAATTTTTTTCAATATCATTTTGAAAAACTATTTTGGCTAATGCTTTGCGATTAATAACTTGATCATTTTTACTTGAATTTTTAATGATTTTAGTTCCATATCTTAATAAGACTTTTTTCGCTATTTGACTTTCAGCTTTTAATGCTTCATGAGCATATAAGTCAGCGTCTACAATAGGCCATTGCTTGGCTTGAAATAGAAAATCTCCAATGATTGTTTTACCACTGGCAATACCTCCAGTGATACCTATTCTTCTTTGCTTCCCTTTCCATCGAAGACAAAGTTTGTTGGTTTGTTTTTGGTCAATCATTAATATTGATAGTAAGTGAAAAATGCTCTTCTGAATTTGAGTCTGTTGACATCTTCTGTATGGTCTCCAATATCTGGTGGTATTACTACCCCTGATGGTTTTTTAGCAGCTGGCATTTCCGCAGGATTGAAGCCTTCTGGGAAGAAAGATCTTGCTTTGCTATATGCACCTAATGGTGCTTGTTGCAGTGGGACATTTACTCAATCTGTCACTCGTGCTTATTGCGTGGATCTATGTATTAATCGAATCAAGGCATCTGAGGGAAAAATACGTGCTGTAGTTATCAACTCTGGACAGGCAAATGCTTGTACAGGTAGTCAAGGTAAAATTGATAGTGAAATTATTACACATGAGCTTGCTCAACGCTTGGGATTATCTAATGAAGAAGTTTTGATATGTTCCACGGGTGTGATTGGTGAGCCAATACCTGTTGAAAAGGTTAATAGTCATTTAGATCATCTTATAAACAGTTTAGATAAGGAGGCCTACTTGGATGCAGCAAAAGCAATCTTGACAACCGATCTTCAGGTCAAGCAAATTGCATATCAAGCAGTTTTAGGAGGAAGACGAATATCTATTGGAGGAATGGCTAAAGGCTCAGGCATGATTCATCCTTCAATGGCAACAATGTTGAGTTATATTACGTGCGATGCAGGGATAGATCATATTTTATGGTCGGATATGATTAAGCGAGTTGCAGAATCATCTTTCAATGCCATTACAGTTGATGGAGATACGAGTACAAATGACACTTTTTTGGCTTTTTCTTCTGGACCAAAATTAGACCCAAGGTATTTACCAACTCTTGAAGAGGGACTGCATTTAACAGCCCAATACTTGGCTAAAGCAATTGCAAGGGATGGAGAAGGGGCGAATTGTTTGCTTGAGGTAAAGGTTGAGGGTGCTCCTAGTGATTTAGATGCTCATGCAATAGCTCGTACAATTGCTTCATCCTCTTTGGTGAAAACGGCAGTTCATGGCTCTGATCCTAATTGGGGAAGAATTATTGCTGCACTTGGTCGAGCAGGCATTGCTTTTAATCTCAAGGATGTCCAATTATGGATTGGACCTTATGAAATATTTTCTAATGGAACACCTCATGACTTTGATAGACAAATAGTAAGTAACTTTATGCAATCAAGATTAAAAGGTGAATATTTGATCGATGATATTATCAGGATCAGCTTAAGGATAGGAATAGGAAAAGGTTCGGCTACTGCTTGGGGATGTGATTTATCTGATAAATATGTTCGTATCAATAGCGATTACACTACCTAGAAACTGTGACAACGCAAATCCATTGCAAAAACTAGAAAATAAGACGATTTCGTAATCATAATTTACGATTGTGACCAGACTGTGATTATTTTTAGAAAGAGTGTGATTAGTTTGCTCCCATTACTTTAATTTGATTACCAGCATCACTGAATTTCATCAACTCCTTTTTATCCTCATCAGTAAACGTTTTTACTCTTCTTGCATAAATAGCATCTGCATTTAAGTCTTCGATCATTTCATAACCGAAGAACTCCAATAATTCCTCTTGATTCTTGAAGCATCGATCACTCCATTCGTAATTCTTGTTCCCCTTCGCATTTTCATACTCATAGCACTCATAAAAATAATCAGTTCTATATCGCTCTACTAATACAAACTCTTTTTGCTCTTCCTCTGGGAGTTTGTCATAAATACTCCACCCAATTATCAAGACTGGCATAAGTCTGCATCTTCAATTTTTTTATTCCACTCCTGAAAACTTGAACTGCAATCGGGTGAAGGTTGTTCTCGAATGCCTTTTAATTTTTTCCATCTGATGTAGAGAGCGCCAAGCAACCAATTATCAGTTAATGACTTTGAACCATTCTTTAATAGGTTCTCTTGTTTTTTATTGAACTTTGCTGAATCAAGAAGTTCTTGTTTCCAATCTATTTTTTCAGTCATTGACTTTTGCCCTCAACTTGTAGAAGGTTTCTTCACAGCGACAAGAAACACCCTTGTAGTGATCTGGGAAAGATTTCATCCAAGTCGGAATTGCCATCGTCACGGGATGACCACCTTTGATGTGAAAGACAACCTCTTTGTTTTTTTTATCTATGAAATACGGAGGAAGACTCATGTCGCTACCTATTCATTTCATCAATACCTTTCTATTAACCACTCTGCAAAAGGGATTTCTTGATTTTGCGACCTTATCAGCATCTTCAAATTTATCTACATGAACTATTTCTTTGATGACCATCCCTCCAACGAAACAAGAAACTTCAACTTTCATTGTTGACCTCCTCCCAGTCGGGAATGAAGAGTTCATCTTTAATTGATAGGTCTATGAAACCCCACTCTCCTACGTTAAGCAATAGAGTATCAATTCAATGATCATGCTGTATTGATACTTTTGTTATGTTTGCAAAGTTAATTACGTATCTTTTCCAAAGTGTGATCTAATTGTGATCTCTTGTTGTATGTGAATCTTTTCCAATACGTCTACCTGAACTGCAATAACTAGAATCTAGTTTTCAATTTTGGAAAATTTGAAGGGACTGTGACTAAAATGAAACAGGACTGTGACTACGCTGTGACTAAAACTGCTTCTCTAATCTATTGGTATAATTGAGTATATAAAAAGATTCATAATCAAAAGTGCATATATGCGTATCAATGCCGATTACACGACTTAGCTCGTAAATGTAGTCATATCAATTGATTATAATTGTAAATATTTTTTTGGTCACACTTTGGTCACAGTTGATTTAAACGTATCTTTTCAGAAATGATTTAAGTATTCTCAAGATTTATTGTAAGACTCTTAGAGAACTTGCTTAGACAGTAAACAACAAGGAGCAATAAAAAACGAATTTGACAGCTCAGATATAAGGAAGTTTAGAAACTTTTAAAATGATTTTAATAGCTCTAAATAATGCATAGAATCTTTAATTAACTGAAAATAAAAATGATTATCATTTACATAATTAATAACTAAGTACTTTAATTATGAAATTTAAAAATGATTATCATTTTAATTATCTATGGGCATAGAATTTTATATCCCTTGATATAATAGACTTTTAGCTCTTCTTATATTATAGTTAGAGATGTAAATAAAAGTTACTATGATTAAAAATTTCTTTAAGTATAGAGTTTTAAGCTATGCAATTATTTCCAATGGAAATGAAGAAGAAGTATGTCCAGGATGTGGCTGTGTTTGTCCCTGTGAATGTTCAGAATGCGACGTTTGTTCACCTTGCAAAGATCATTAATATTAATGCGATTACACAACGTAAATCCTGATCTATGTTATGCCAATTGATTGTAGGGATTAATTTTTTGGTCATACTTTATTCACCTTTGATTTAAATCTATCTTTTTAGACTCTCTGCTCAAAGAACAATTAGTGCAGTTATTACTGAGGTTCCAAGGGGAAACAGCCATTGGAGGTAACGGGGAAAAGCGGTGAAAATCCGCTACTGTCCCGCAGCTGTGAAGTATCGATATTCATCGATATCAGTCAGAACGCCCGCCTTATTTCACAATTCGACGAGGATCGATCTATGACGTTTTCCTATTTTGGGCGTAAGCAATTTCTTGCAGCTTTTCTTCCACTCTTGTTTTTGTTGACTTTTTTAGTTGGTCCAGTGTTCGCTCATCATCCTTTTGGTATGGGAGATAGTGCTGGGCTGTCAGCTTGGCAAGCTCTGCTTAGTGGTTTCGGGCATCCATTACTTGGACCTGATCATTTGCTTTTTATGTTAGGCATCGCCCTTGTTGGGATCAAAAAAACGAAGCAATGGGTGTTCCCTCTTTTAGTGGTTGGCTTGTTAGGCAGTGCATTAGTGCAGTTGCAGCCATTGCCTGATGTAATGTCTGCCTGGGCAGAAGCAGTTGTGTCTTTATCTTTAGCCATAGAGGGGTTAATTGTTCTAAATCTTTTGAGCTCAAAATGGCTATTGCCAATGTTTGCTTTACATGGCTATTTACTTGGAAGCACAATTGTTGGTGCTGAACCGACTCCTCTCATAGGTTATTTTTTCGGTCTTCTTCTTGCACAAGGATCATTACTTTTAGTTGTAACAGCAACATCTCAAAAAGTGATCAAAAAGTTTGATATTAATAGCCGTAATTTGGTGGCTGGTATTTGGATAGGTATAGGACTTGCCTTCTCTTGGGTTGCTATTATTCCATAGCATCTATTAGATAAGAGATGATAGTAGAAATTAAATAATAGTCATTATAAAAAATCTATTTATTGGGCACACTTTGGTCACAGTTAGAGGTATGACAATAAGGTGAATACTGAGGTTTGAGAGACTGGGCACACTTTGGTCACGGTAATTTGATCACTCTAAACCCCTGCTATCACTGAAGTATTGAGATACGTTTGTATCAATGCCGACTATACTACTTGACTGAGATCCATTTGTATAACGCTGCATTCAAACGCCTACCCGATGCAGATGGATTGAAGTATTGGATCGACAAATATAGTTCTGGTGAGAATGATGAAAGAGCAGTTGCTTCCTCTTTCTTAGTTTCTGCAGAGTTCAAGGAGCGCTACGGAGAGAACGTTTCTGATTCAACCTATGTCAATACTCTCTATCCGAACGTTCTAGGTAGAGACGCTGATACAGGTGGTTTGAACTATTGGTTAGGTCAACTTAATACGGGTGCAGAAACTCGATATGAAGTTCTCTTAGGTTTTTCGGAATCGGCAGAAAATAAAATTCTTTTTACTGAGATGACAGGATTTGGTTGATGGAATTAGTTATCTTTAATGACCTCAAGAGTCATATCATATTGTTCAATTAAATTATTATATATCGAAGACTCCTGTTGAAGTAACTTAAGATCGACATTTTGTTCAGGATGTAATCTAAACCAGTCTTGACTAGGTTTAACTAGTGTTTTCTTTAATTCAAAATCTATATTTAGATATAATCCAAGAGTACTATTGGATTTTCCTTCCTTAACCCATTTTTGATTTAGTTTCTTGGAGAATAATTTTAAAGATAAAGGGGTAACGACTCGTACATGAGTAGGATCATCGTAGAAAAATTGATGCCTAAAATGAGGAACTATTATTTGAATTTTAGATCCATGTTTACATACCCGATACATCTCTTTGAAGATACCAAAGTATACTTCTGTTTCTTTTCCCAGATGTTCAAGTACATGTATTAGTGCAATTTCTGATACAGAATTAGCTTCCCATGGCCATGGAAAGGATTCTAGATCATGCTTAAGGTCCGGGGTCCCAAATTTATCTACATTTAAATAGCCTGGAAATCTCTTTTCGCCACATCCTAAATTGAGTTTGATATCGTTCATCAAAATATTTATTTTTTCTATCATACATTTAATTCAAATATAGACTTTTAAACAATGTAATATTATTAACCTGTATAAGAAGTTTAACGAGAGTGTGATGACTTGCTTTATTCGAATCCAAGAAAACTAGTAGACATCTAATTTATAGTGTCTTCTTTTTTTAGTGTGATTAAAATCTAGGGCAAGTGTGATGTGAGTGTGATTTATTTCTATAGATCTGAATCTAGTGATAGCAAATAATCTGAAGAATGCTTATTGCTAACCTGCTCAATTGTTAGTATCAATGCCGACTATACAACTTAAAGTCTGATATTAGAGATGCGTTTCATATCATACGATTTGTAGTGTGTTTAAAGGCTATTGAGGTCTTAGAAGAGTTCTTTGAGTCGATTTCTAACGCCTTAGAATTTGATTGTCAACTTAGATAGATTCGACCCATTAGAAAGAAAAAAAATCGTCTACTTGTTTTTCTTTAACCCGTAAAAAATTATTATTTTTCGAACTTTTATTCGATGATAATAAAGGATCAATATAATTAATCTTTTTGATTTTAGTTAGAGATTGATTTGATGATTTTATCTTAGCTATTGATAATAAAGATTTCGCCGATTGATTTTCTGTTTTGATATTGACCTGACTAGTTTTCATTCCTTGATATGAACTTTGGATAGATGGGATCCTTAAAAGACTTGATCCTCCTATAGCTACAACCGCAAAACTACCAATCCCAAAAAATTTCGAAGGCGATAAGAAATTTAGTTTTTTAATACTTGGCTTTTCTATTTTCTCGTGATTTACTTTTGCTGTCTCTAGAGTTAATTGATCTTCTAGCTTTTCTTTGACTAATGCATGATTTGAATTATCGTCTACTTTTTCAACAAATTGATATGTTTGATTGTCTAGGGTATGGTGAAACAAATAACCTAGTAAAGTAAAAAGAATTAATAGAAAAAGTATCAATATCGCATCTGTAGGAATTAAAATTGTACTAGAGTCAGTCAACTGAAGCTCAGTGATTCCAGGGGACATTTAAAATCTATAACTCCCTATATTTAAACTACCTCTATAAAATATGGCCAGACTTCTTTACTTATCTATTTAATTTCAATGCGTATTAATACTGCCTGCAAAATATGAAAGGTGATGATTCTGAGAAAAGTGTGATATTGTCTACTCTTCAAAAAGTTAAGACATTGCAGTGAAAATTATTGATGTAGACTGCTAACATACTCAAAGCTTAGTATAAATGCTAATTACACAATATAGAAAGTGTGATCGAATAAAATTCAGGAGTGCGAATGTATTTTGAAGGTGTTATTTACGCAACTTTGAAGAGTGTGATCTTATTGCAAACCTTGGGTTGTTTTTCTAGAGGTGAATCGTGGTTAATGTCTATAATAGAAAAATAATTTGACCACTATTTTTAGTTGTTTATAAATTAAATTTTTAATGATTTTAAGATCTTTATTATAACCTTGATCCTACTATTCAATAATCCAGATTAAAATTTATTATTTTTCTATAATACATGGAATTCAATTATAAACATTTAAAGAATTTAATATTATTAACCTGTTTAAGAAGTACAGGGATATTGTGATGACTTACTTTATTTCAATTCAAGAAAATAAGTAGACATCTACCTTGAATGTCTCGTGTACACCTACTCTTTATCTAGTTCTGGAAAAAGCATGTTGATATAAGCCATTATTATGACAACTAAGGGAGGCATATTGGTTTTGTCTTCTTGTGTAAGTCGCTTAATTTCTGATAAGAAACCCTTGGCTTCTCGCTCGCTAATTTTGTATTCTGGGTTCTTTTCTACTTGGTCAACCAGAGATTGGATTTGATTGGCAGAATCCATTAACTAATGTATTGTTCTATGCCAATAAAACGAATGGGATATTTGACTACAAGCATAGATTAAGAAAACTTATCATTTAGTAAGTCAGGGCTGAAGTTTAGACTCTTTCGTATTAATGCTCCGTGGGCTACAAATCATATTGCTTCATTAATTTGTGAGGATAAGCATCATAAAAAGCATGGAAGACAGAGGTAAAAACCTTCGAAATCTTTAGCTGGTAAATTGTAAGGGTGTTCATATCAACTTTTGATGAATTGAACTTTAAAACTCAGGTTAAAGTATCCTGAACTTTCAAGTCAGGACGCGTGAGTGATAGCCAGGATATTGAAGAATTGATCGCTGATTCTATGACCGGTCTTATGATCCGAGCTGAAAGACTTGATGAATTCGATCAATTAGCTATTAGTGAAGAATTCAGAGAGTGGTTAAATGAAGGTGTAAGGCTTGAGGATGTTTTGAAATTAGTGACTATCAAAAAAATTAATGAATAGGAGGAAAAGTTTATGCTGCAATTTTATCAATATCTAATAATTTAGCGATATCACTATCTACAGCATCTCCTTTTGCTTTACGTTTTACGAATTTATCAAAGTCAATTACATTATCATTTTCTCTCTTTAGCTCAGTGTTTTTATTTAAGTAATCAAGCGAGACTAGTAATACAGGAATAATGCAGAATGGAATAACTAAGACGTAGAACTCAAGAGACATTTGAATTTATATTGATAAATAAAGCTTTACTTATGTAGTTAATGATCGCAATAGATGCGCTGGTAATTTGCTGCTTTCCTTATAAGTATTAGGTTGAAGAAATTTAATGATTTATTTGGCCACTCATTTGCAGCTGAGTTTCTTGAAATAGAAATCATGCGTAGTGCTTAGTTGGCTGCTGAGTTTGTTATGCGGCTTGTTTTTCCAATCGACCATATCGATATCTTATTAGATTCATTACTTGATCCTTTGTTCTCCAGTTTTTAATTCGATCCTGAATGCTAATGAGTTGTGATTCAGTCAGTTCAAGACGTGCTTTTTCTAGATTTGTCATTTAGTTAAATATTCGTGGCGCTGATGATGATGATTTGCAAGAAGAGCAAACAGCAAAGAGTAACCATGAAGCCTCACACATTATGGTTGAATGAATTGATTTTTACATGTCTATATAGCTTGTCAATTCCTTAATGAACTAAGCAAGAAATACTTTTGGAGCTTCATTAAGCAGCGATTTTCTAAAAGAATTAGTTCTTGTTTCTCACCTTTTAGAGGCAATCTGATAAGTTGTTTCAACTTGTTTTTCTAATGAAATATAAATTATGCAACTTTTGAATCTTCTTTTTCACGGCATACTTTCTTGACCTTGGAATACTTTCTGCCAATTGGGTATTTCCTATGGAATAGATTCAACTGATTACTGTCATCATTCGTAGCTTTAGTTTCTATCTCTGCTATTGGTTTAGTCATTTGACTCCATACAAAAAGCATCGCAAGTGCAGATACAAGTAATGGAAGATACGCTTTTATTAAGCTAACGACTACTAGAGTAGTTATAAAACACAGAGAAAAGAGAGTCCATTTAGGAATTATACTATCTGCTAGCTTTTTCTTTTTTGATTTTGCAGAAGGAATGATTGGCAGATCGGGAGACATTCGTATTTATTCGTAGGTGTAAGGGATTAGATGATGTAATAAATTTTTTTATCAGTTACGATAATATATGTTCTTCAAACCAGCTTTATTTAATAGCTATTCTCCTACTCGATTGAGATAGCTTAAAATCTTTAGTCCATCGTGATATCGAAGATAAAGCGTTTGATAATGACACAGAG
Organism: Prochlorococcus marinus str. MIT 1214; assembly: GCF_027359355.1. Lineage (NCBI taxonomy): Bacteria > Bacillati > Cyanobacteriota > Cyanophyceae > Synechococcales > Prochlorococcaceae > Prochlorococcus > Prochlorococcus marinus. Next base: position 1,448,610 of record NZ_CP114777.1, read on the forward strand.
ATTCTATTTTAACTAGATAATTTTTAACAAATCCAGCCAAGATTGTAAATGTTTATGGATGAATCGCTCATAGAATTAAGTAGCTTTTTTGTTTTGTTGACACTTGGATTTGTGATTTGGCGCCATTATGTATTTGGAGAAAAAAAGGAGATATACATAAATCAATTGGATTATTTAATTTCACATTGCAGTTCTGCTAGCGCTTCATTCGGAAGGCCAAGAAAGGTATCTAAGATTTTGTTACCAGTTATAGGAATTATGGAAATACCTACCAGCTTTGTTTTCCCATTAGTTTGTAAAACAAGACCTTCTCCTATATGTAACTTACCTTTTACTTTTCCAGTTTTGAGTATGGTTTTAACTATTAAGTAAGGAAATTTATATATAGTTCCAACGCTAAATAGAAATTTTGATTCAAATTTTAATAAAATTTCACCAGTTTTTTTATCAATAGTTCCTTCTAGCTTATCCATAGACATTTCGATCTTAAGCCCTGGTGGTAATGGAAGAGATAAAAATTTTGTTGTTCTAGAAGTGAGAGGAGGAATTGAAAACGTTTTAGATGAAAAGCTTACATATAGGAGATTATTTTGCTGACCTGGAAGTAATTCTGCTTTGCCTCCTCCCCCGCATGCATTGTAGATAAATGGTGGATATGAACCAATTTTTAATCGACATCCCTCTAAGCTCTTTAGTTCCATTGGAAAATCAAAAACTTTTTCTCTAATACCGTAATGGAAATAAGTTATTTCAACAAAGTTAACGATAGCGATACTTACTCATTAAAAGTTTTTTAGTGCTGAAAAGATTAGTTGGCAATTAGTTTTTTGAACAATTTGTCTAGAACATTAATTTGAACTGAGAGTTGGTCATCAACTATTTTTTATGATGATCTGAAGCATATTTTTTAGATTCAACGTGAATGTCATATAACATCTTTATGTTCATTTGGTCATGCCACTTATCATTCCTCACTTCTTAAATTATAATGGTAAATTAAATAATGTTATTGATGACTGAAAACTTAACTCCAGATTGGTCTTCAGAATTTGAACACTATAAAAAATTATCTAGAGAAGTAGTTACTAAGGAGGATATAATCAATTTCTTCAATCATCATCAGAAAGCTTTTTATCTTGATACCTTTTCCTCAAGCTGGGCCAAGATGATGGATGCATATGAAGTTAAAGAGAATTTAAGTTCAGATCAGTTAAACAACCTTGAAGAAATGCAATGGCAGGATATGCCAGAATCATTAAAATTATTTGCCTATGATTTTTGCATTAAGAATGGATTTTGCTTTACTGGAACTTCTAACTAAAAATCATAATTAATTGTAAATAGTTAGAATATTTGGTGATTTTTTGACTTCAATATTTTTAAGAATAAAATAATAATAAACTAAAATTTTAATACGTTAAAGTTAATGATAGTAATTAATTATGTTCCGATAAAAATACCTTGAATATAAAGTCAATAGGCTATAAGATTTGAATTCGCTGTGTATCTAAAGTAGTCTTCAGGCTTTCTAAAATTAAGAAATTACTAAAGATTAGGGATTACTATCCTCTGTCCTCTTATGTTTTAATCGCTCTCGATTAGAAAGCCAGGATTTGAAGTTTTCATCCTCTACTTTTTCTCTCCATTCTTTAGATGATATTGGTAGTTTAGTTTTTTTCTTTTGTCTTCTTATTTTATTAAATGTTAGATATAGATTTAGATAAGCAGCTATGACTAATAGAAAAAGAAAAGTGCTATTGAGATTCATTGTTCTAGAGGCTTTTGATTATTTATGCAAAGCATAATCAAGTTGATGCAATAAGCGTAAACTTTAAAATTGTCATATGATTTTCAAGTGATAAATGAAGTATGAATTATTTATACTAAACCAGTCATTTCGGAGAATAGTCCTTTGTTTTCTGCTGATTCTGAGAAGCCCAATAGTAATTCATATCTGGTTTCAATACCATTATTCAAATTACCTAACCAATAATTATAACCAGCCTGATCATAATCTCTACCTAGCACGTTGACATAGAGCGTATTTACATAGCTTGCATTTGAGACATTTTCTCCATAACGCTCTTTGAATTCTGCGGAGGCTAAAAACGAGGATGCCACGGCTCTTTCATCATCTTTCCCAGAGCTAAAATTCTCAATCCAATAACGTAGGCCATCTGGATCAGGTAGACGTTTAAAAGAAGCGTTATAGAGCCTAAACATTTTTCCAGAATCTGTATCTAAACCTGTGACCTGATCAAATGTCGCTTTGATATCAGTTTTTAGATTCATATTCTTATCATCAAATCTGAGTATTGATTCACCGGTTAACTCGTCAATTCCATTAGCAGTACCGACGCCATAGTTATCATTACCTAAATCATAAAATTTATAATTATCACTTTTACCTGAATACACTTTTTCTGATTGAAATCCTAAGGAATGAATTGCTTTAATTTCTTTACTGGTAACCAAAGCATTTTGATTAGAAAAAACGAGTTTCTCAATATTGGATAACGTATCTATTCCATCATTTGTCGATGAACGATTATCGGTAACAGTGACTATTTTGTTAGCTATTGCGAATGTATAGTCCGAAAAATTACCTGAGTAAGTGGCTATGTCATAGTCAGCCCCACCATCAATCGTATCGTTTCCACTATTGCCTTGAAAAACATCATTTCCCAATCCTCCTTTGAGATTATCTTGTCCATCTATGCCATTAAGGACTTCTCCTTTGATATCATTCACATTAACGATTACATATTGATTGGATTTATTTCCATTTAAATCATTAGCGGTAACGATTACATTAAATACATTTTCAATTTCACTAGGTCGTTGAGTAATTGTAGAAATTGTTCGAATAGCAAAATAATTCGCATTGTTTATAATATTTCCCTCAAGATTATTTAAAGGTAACTCTGGTATCGTGAGCCCAGCATCGGAATAATGAACATTATATATTGTTTGATTATTTAATAAAAGAGGATTTTTTATACTATCTCCTAATAGATGACCAAAAACACTAAATCCTTCATTTTGAGAATTAAGGTGTGTATTATCAGACAAATTTAAAAACCACTCAGAAGTCGCACTATTTGGCTGTCCAGAAACTTTTGCCATTGCTATAGTACCCATCAAATTTGAATTGATAGGTTCATTAATGATTTCACCTTTAGATTTGACTCCTATTGGATACCCACCACTTTCATTAGATGAAAAAGATGGCCAAGTATATCCACCCCCCTGAATAACAAAATTAGAAACTAACCTATGAATTAGAGTTTGATTATATGAACCGTCACTTACATATTCAATAAAGTTATTGGCAGTAATAGGTGTCGTTTTATTCGTTTGGTTTTGATCATTGTAAATTTCTACAAAAAATTTGGAACCTACAATTGTTGTTGAATAGTTAGTATGAAATTCTAAAGTAGTTCCATTTAATTGTTTGATTGTTTCATAATCAGGCGCATCTTTAAAACTTAATTTGCCAGTATTTTCATCGATCGTAAAAAGATTTTGCTCTCCCCCACTTATAGACCAAGAAACTGGCTCGTTCGCAGTAAAAGTATATATTTCCTTATTATTTTCATTGGTAGAAGCATAAGTTAAGTTTTCTCCCTCTATCCCAGAGGCACCTTGTATTAATGGCGCGGTCATCTTTTTAACCTTTAATGTTTGAGAAATAATGAGATCAAGTCATACTATAGCCATAAGGAAAAAAGCAAGTCATGTCGCAAAAAAACGTTTTAGGTACTGAACTTAAATCTTGTAGTTGCAGTCCTATGACTGGATGGTATCGAGATGGTTCATGTAGAACAGATATATCTGATCAAGGGATGCACACTGTTTGTGCTGTTGTAACTGATCAGTTTCTTTCTTACAGTAAAGCTCAAGGGAATGATCTATCTACGCCTCAAATAGGATTTCCTGGCTTAAAAAAAGGCGACCACTGGTGTCTTTGTGCCCCTAGATGGAAAGAAGCATTTGAAGATGGAATGGCTCCGTTAATTGATCTTGAGGCAACAGAAGAGAGTACTTTGAAAATTATTGATCTAGAGATTTTAAAAAATTTTTCACATATTAAATAATCAATCGATAAGAGATAACTTAATCAAATTTTTTTCTGAGAATTGTGATAACCCTAAAACAGTTGCTTAATATATCTCGAACATAAAATGCATAGATATAGTAAGAAGTAGAGGCTAACTAAAGCTGAATAGGATTCATACTTTTGAAAAGTATTACTAGAAAATTAAAATTCATCCTAAAGATGAATCATCAGAACTTGCACGTCATTAATTCCCAGCTAGAAAGAAAAGAATAGATAATTCATCATGCTAACTACATCAACTCGTCTCAGAATACAAGAAATATTAATTAGACTGTCATTAGGAAAAGAAGTAACCCTTGAAGAAAGAATTTATATCAATAAATATGCGATGAAGAATCAAAACGTATCTAGTTGGCTGAGAAAAGCCTCACTTATCCAACGCAAGCGACCTGTTTCGAATCAACTAGATGAATTACTTGATGGACTGGATTTATGTTCAGAAGAGCCTCATTCAACATACAATCAAGATCGAGATGATATAGGAGAATGGTTCTCTGGTGCACCTTCATGGGTTAGAAGAAGCTAGAAATTAAAAAAAATAAAAGTCAATCTCACCAGTAGAAATCTAAATATTTAGGTCGAAAAATCAAGCCGCTTCCTCTTCCTCTTTCTTTTCTAGCTTTAAGAGGTCAATAACGTTCGAACTGATTGGCTGAAAGTCCTCCTTCTTAGCAGAAGCAATAGAATCTTTCATCAATAATTTCACAAGAGCACTAATTGAAGAAGCTAGTAACTTTAAACTCTCAAAAATATTTCCTAGCTCCTTAGTAATCTCATCTTGATGCTTTCCTTTACTCATTAATGTTGAGAAAGTCCAACCAGCAAGACCTACAGCAAGCAGAAAAATAACCGTAATCATAGTAAAAATAAATACAAATCATGTATATCTACTACTCATAAATAAAGCAAGGCAAAAAACATATATTCTTTGAAATTTTGATAAATCTAAAATATTTTATTGATCGTTCTATAATGTTTTGTCAATTAGAGTATCATTGTCAAAAAATTTTATAAATCTAGTTCCTGTTTAAAAATTTGACGAATCTGATTTAACTATTCATGGCTGACTCTACGGCTCCACAACTATTAGTATCAAAACAATCTCCACAAAAACCAATCTTGCTCATTGAAGACCATTTTGATTCTTTGGGTAATAAGTGACGAAGAGGTTGAGAAGTTCTCCAAAACATTTGATCAATAAGTCTTGCCTGTAAAATAAATCCAAGAATATAATTCATTAATCTGGCAAATATAAATCACGATTACTTGCAATTTTAGCTTCTTCTTGAAAGAAATCTCTTAAATTAGTTTCATCATTGATAGAAAAATAACTACCACAATCTTTTCGAATTTTGACAATTGTAAATTCCCAAAGATCTTCTATAAATCTTTCATCGTCTGGAAAGGCGACAAATTTAAGATAAGTATTATTTAATGCAAACTCACTTGAAGATTCTGAGGAAACCCCCTTTTCCTTTGCTTCGCAAAACTTGCTTGCAAATCTTTTACCTACTGCACTTTGAGCTGCCGTTAAATCTAGCTCTATCGCATTTGAAATGGGTACTAATAAAAAAGTAAAAATAGATAGAACTACAATAATTATTATAAGAGGTTCTTTTTTAATTATATTCATTGGAAAAATTAAATTTGTTTTTTAGAATCAAAGCATAGCCTTTAAAAAATTATTTATTAATAATTAGTCGCTACTTAATAACGATTCTTTTTCATATATTATAGATAAAAAATCAAACAAGTGTTTGTTAATGATTGAAACAATTAAATCATGAGTGTGTCATCACAAGCATATAAATAATTCTACTTGAATTCCGTTGAGCTTTGCTGATAGTAATGCGTTTCTAACTCTGAATTTTTTACCCTCCTAGATTATTCAATACGCTACAAATCGATTTCTTATATAGCTTCTCAAAAAGTAGATCTTAGACCAGCATTTGATGAGATCGCACAGTCTCAGATATTATTCGAGAAGAGCTTAAAAGCTTGAAGAGAAAGTCGGACCATATGACTTTCTTTATAGTCATAATATGCGCATGAGAAGGATCAATGGATTATGCAGTAGATGTTATCCCAAATGAAATTCTTCTACTGGAGATATTATTTTTCTACACCGTTTTCAAGTTGATAATTTTCTAGAAGTTCAATAGAGATATGAGTGCTACTTTATGAGCGATGAAGTATTTAGATGATTTTATTTTGCTCAACTGTGATTTGTTGAACTCACAGATAAATCCACAATTTAATTTTCAAAACATTTTCTGATTGCCTATTTAAACCCCAACAAGACTTGCGCATCGGCATGCATATAGTACACTAGTATTATCCAATGATTGTTTCAAGTGGAAATCCTTTCTGTTCTTTTCGTTCTACAAAGTATTCTTTTGCTTACTTCAAGTGTTTCTTCTTCGCGGGTTTCCAATTCAGTTCTTGATTAATCTTTTAGCTTTTGACGCACAGCTTGTTCTGTATCCCGAGCTCGCTAAGCCTATTAGATTAATTAATGTAGATCAATCATCATATAAATTCTTGAGCTGAACATTTAACGACCTTATGGCGAGTTAGACATCGGTGCGGGCATCGGAGCATATGCTCTTACGGCAAATATCTCTTGGTATTGTTCAACTTCATCATTATATCTACAAATGATTAGTTAATAGATTTGCTATATCTGATACCTATTAACTAATAGCGTTATTTTTAATGAGACAGCGATATCGGAGTAAAAACTAGCAATCTCGAGTTTTTTCTTTTAACTATTCAAAACAGACTCATCCTCCGTCATGATCATGGCCCAACCATGAGCACTATTATTGGTAAATCTTAGAATGACAGCAATTCGTAGAATAGGCATTTTGCTTCAGGGTTTGATAGTAAATCGCTATAAATTAGGTGACTCATATGAGTAATACTTTGCTTATCCTTTTGCGTAAAAATCCTGTAAACCCTATAAAAGATGCTAATTTCTACTTGATTGCTTCTTCAGTTCAGTTCAGTTCAGTTTCACTCAATTGTTCAAATTTCCTTGAAGTGCCTCACGTATCGGATAAGTTATTGTGAGTTTCTTTTTTGAAAAAAGAATCCCTTTTTCTCTTAGACTTTTTCTAATCTTTATTTTTTTCTTTATTTGTAACCAAATTTACCGACATTGATTATTTATTAGCTATTATTTGTATATGTTTATTTAAGGGGGTGATCCATTGTCGTATCAACCAATCGGTCAAGAGTCAATGGGAATGAAAAATCTTTTTTGTTCTTTTACTCCTGCCTTGAAGGGTTTTATTATTAATAGATTTATATAGTTTCTTTTATCTATTAATTATGAAGCCAGCTACTTTGTAGCTGGCTTTTTTTTGCTCAATCCTTTTCCCAAATTCTATTTTTTATGCTAATTAAGCAGTAAGGATGTTTTTTAATTATCACTTGATATCTTTTTTATAAAGGTTAGGCTGAAATCATAGACGTTTCTTTCTTATGTCGATGTCTAATGAAGAAAAAATTGAAGTTGCTGAACAAAGGATTATTGAGTTGAAAACTTTAATTAATCACTGGAAGACAAGTAATATTTCATCAAGAAGATCTACTTCAGATTTTGTCGAAGCAATTCTGGCCGACAGGCAAGGGACTCAAGCAGCTTGAGTGCTAAAAATCTATGATCTATCATTTTAAACAATTTACGGTCAAAAATTAAAAATAAATTATACTGTTAAATATTTTTGATTGATATCAAAATGAAGATTGCTCGTCATTTAATGTTGAAAGAATATTTTTGGAATACTTTAAATAAATTAACTAATAGATTTAGCAATTTAACAGTTAATAATCTTGGAAATGGAGAAATAAAATGTTTTTGGGAAATTAGTCCAATTGACAATATGAGAATTGATTTTAGTAAAAGCTGTTTTTTTGCTATTCGATTATTTGATATAAGTAATAATAGACATAAAAATAATTCAACTTGTATTATGAAAGAGATTCAGGTAAATAAATTACAATCTTCTATTATATTTCCTATCCCTATAAATAAAGGTGTTTATTATTTAGAGCTTGGTTATCGTAAGAAAAATGGTGAGTGGAGAAAACTTGCATATCAAAATTTAAACTTGGGCTATAGGATAATGAAAGTATTACAAGGTTTTGATAATGATAATTGGTTTAATCCTAAAATAAAAAATAATGATCTTAGTCATCATGAAACAGCCTATCAGCTTTCACTAAATACTCAGATTGGAGGCTCTGAGAATATTTCTTATGCAAAAGAAAATGTTTAAATGCTTATTTTCGTAGATGAGCTTTAAATTTTTTAATTAAATTTTAGAATAATTTACTTTTACATATTTTTATATTTATAAGATATAGAGGTCTTCAATGGGAAGTAAGAAGAAGGAATTATCAGTTTTCAATCTTTAAAAAATGAAGCTTTCAGTAAAATTTATAAGATTTTTAATTATTTTTAAACTTTAGATAATGATCTAAATATAACTCTATATATCGGTTTAATTATTTCAAAAAATCAAAGGTTAGCAAGATATTTTTTTGTGCGAAAAATTGATAATTGAAATTAACTTTTCCGTTGAGAATTTCCATATGAACGGGATTCTTTATCAATGTATTTATGTATGGAGTGAGTGTTGATTTTGACTTGTTATTCAAAAAGGCTTTTTTTGTATTAGTTAATCTGGAGAGAGAAATAATAATGTAAGATTTATTTTTTGATTGTTCCAAATATTCTTTTATGACCTTCTGCCGATTTATTTTATTCTATTTATTAAGATGTAAATTATTGCCGATACTTTTTCTACCTAATAGTAATTTTCAGTTTACACTCATATTGTGTATCAATTTGACTAATTTTAAACTTTTCTTTTAGGCTAAATTTAGCTTAGCTTTGATTTTGTCTACTTATTTAATTACAGGTGCCAATAGAGGCATTGGTTTAGAACTTGTCCGTCAATTGAAAGCTAGAGGAGAGGATGTCATTGCTACTTGTAGATCTTCTTCTTCAGAATTGAATTCCTTGGCGGTAAGAGTTGAGACAAACATTGATATCACTTCAGGTGACTCAGTAGTCAAGCTTAGAGAGAATTTAAATGATACGAGAATCGATGTTTTGATTCAAAATGCTGGAATCGCAGAATTTAACTCTCTTTCTAATTTAGATCCGCAAAGTATTGTTCATCAATTTGAGGTCAATGCTTTAAGTCCTCTATGTTGTGTGCAAACTCTGCTGAGCCGGCTCAGTAAATCTGCGAAAATAGTTTTAATTACCAGTCGTATGGGTTCCATAGAGGATAATAGCTCTGGCGGTTCTTATGGATACAGGATGTCAAAAGTTGCTTTATCTATGGCTGGTAAATCTTTATCGGTCGATTTAAAGCCTAGAGGTATTGCGGTAGCAATTTTACATCCAGGTTTAGTAAGTACTCGAATGACAGGATTTACTTCAAATGGAATACAACCTAAAGAATCAGTCAAAGGTATGCTGCAAAGAATTGATGAACTTACACTTGAGAATACTGGAACTTTTTGGCATTCAAATGGCGAGATCTTACCCTGGTAATACATTTTTGATATTCATTTTTTGTGAGAAATCATAATCTGCCTAATGTTTTTCTTAACTTCTTAACAAAGCTAATACCCACTCCGGGTATAGTTAAAAGTTCTTCATCAGTAGCAGAAATAATTGATTCTGGTGTCATATATCCAGCTTCATAGAAATTATTGCAGTTTTTTGTTCCAATACCTGGAATAGATGTAAGGTTTTCGCATCTATATGAGTGTTCTCTTGTTTCTTTACTGAAAATATTTAAAAGATTTCTTTTTGTATTTAATAAAATTTTTTTAAAGAACATTTCTGTTTCAAAAGCATATTAATAATATGCATTAGAAAAAACTTGTTGCAAGTATAAATATTTCCTTTTGATGAATAAGTTACCAATTATGGTATGAAAATGTATTGAAGATTACATAAGAAAAACATACATATATGTTTTTCTTATGTAATTAATTGTTTTTATTAGTATTTGATGATTGATCTTCTAACTTCTACTTGACTTTCCAATAAGATCCTGCAGATTGTTTATAGATATAATTCCTTTCCTTGTTCATAACTGTATGTGGTCAGAAAGGAGGAGTTGCTAAAACTTGTACCTCAATTCATCTAGCAAGTGTTTGGTCTTCTCAGGGAAAAAATGTTTGTTTAGTTGACGCTGATAGAAATAGATCTGCTCTAGCTTATGGATCAAGAGGTAATCTTAAATTTAATATTGTCCCTGTAGAGGCAGCCGCTAAAGCAACTAGATTCTCAGAAATTGTGATTACTGATGGTCAAGCAAGTACTGATGAAGAAGAGTTGAAACATTTAGCTGCTGGCTCTGACCTTGTGCTTTTGCCCACAGCTCCAAAAGCTAGATCAGTTGAATTATCCGTCGAATTAGCATCTTTACTCAAACATTTAAATATTCCTCACGCAGTTTTATTAGTTAAGGTTGACTTCCGCCAAAAGCGAATTGCAAATGAGGCAAGAGAAGCTTTAGGAAAATTTGATTTAACGGTTTTAGAAGGCGATATTCCTTTGTTATCAGCTTTTGATAAAGCAGAAAACCTTGGAGTAGCAGTAATTGATGCTGTAGATGATAAAGGTCGGTCCGATCCTAGACGAATGTCAGGTTGGTCGGCCTATTGTTCCATTGCTAATCAAATTCAATGCCAGATTTCGAAGCACTTGTTAGACATCAACAAACCAGTAGAAGACCTGCTAGTGAGCGCTTAAAAATAGTTGATAAACTGCCAATTTCAACTCAAGTACCTACCAATGATGGGAGAAATTTGAGTACATTATTTTTTGGTTTTATAGGAGGATTATCTGGATCGATTGTTGGAACAGGTCTGTTATTTTATCTTGCAGTTAAAGAAATTATAGATTTTAAAATTCTTTTCTAAAGTGTAATTTTGAATTAATACTATTTTATATTTTGCTATATACTTAGATTTGTATATTTGATCTGTCTGTTCTTTTTGCTATTTCTACCATATCAAAAAAAGTTTTTGATTCTTTCAGTAGTTTTTGATAATTACCAAAAGCAATTATATTCCCATCTTTAAATTCATATATGCAATCTGATCTTTCAATAGTAGATAATCTGTGAGCAATAGTTACAATTGTGCAACGTCTACCTATGAGTTCTATTGCATCCATTACGTCTGCTTCCGTTCTATTATCTAAAGCACTAGTTGCCTCATCTAAAATTAATAATTTTGATTGCCTATAAAAAGCTCTTGCTATGGCTAATCTCTGTCGTTGTCCACCAGACAATCTGATGCCATTATCACCAACAGGCGTATAGAGACCTCTTGGCATTTCTGATACCAATTCTGCTAATTGAGCTGCCTTAAGTGAATCCCATACTCTTTGATTATCTATTAATTCTTCCTCTAATCCATATGCAATATTTTCAATAATATTGCTGTTTAATAAAGTAATCGCTTGAGGAACGTAAGAGCAACAATCCTGCCATGCAGGTACTTCTGTATCAGTGACTTCAACTCCATCCAATAATAGTTTTCCTTTCGTTGGCCTAAGAAGACATAATAATTGATTAGCAGTGGTAGTTTTTCCACTTCCCGTCTCTCCAACAAAAGCTACCCTCGAACCAATAGGGATAGTTAGATTTATACTGTTTAATGTGTATTCGTCACTGTTGGGAAACTTATAACTTAGTTTTTCAAGTTTGATATTGTTTCTGGGCTCAATTCCTTTTTTAGTTGGAACGCCTATAGATCTTTTAGTGAGTCTACTAGAAGGCAATTCTATTAACTTAAGTGTTTCTTCTAAATCAGGTATTGATGCTCGCATGGAAGTTAATGCTCTAAATGAATCTTGTAATGGAGGAGTAAGTTTTAATGCAGCCACTGCAATTGTTGCTAAGAATGGAACTATTTCAATAAGTATGGAATCATCTTGCCCAGTTACATATGGGAAAAGCCCAATCGCAAAAATCAATGTAATACCAAAAGGCTCTATTAATGATCTAGGGAATTCGGGCAAGACTTCAGCTTTCCAAATAAAAGGGAAAGAGCTTTTAGCAGCTAACTTATATCTTTTTTCAAAATAAGATTCCGAACTAGTAAGGTGTACATCTATAATTGTCCTCATTGACTCAGTTAATATATTATTTGTTTCTTTTTCTAATTTTATTCTTTGACGAGAGGAATACCTAATAAAAGGTGTTACAAATAATGATATAAATATATAAAAAATTAATAGACTGATAATTAAATAAAGAGCTATCGATTTTGCTATAAAAAGAACAGCAATACATATAAAGGTAATCACACATAACCCACTAGAAATTTGAAGTATTGGTCTTACTAGAAATTCTGAAACTCTTGAAATATTGATCAAAACTTTTGATGACAAATCAGATTTCTTCTTGTTCAAGAAAAATTCATATGGTTGAGACAGTAATTTTTGTTGTGCTAGCTCTGATAAATCTCGCCAAATTGCTACTCGAAGTCTTTCTTGAGCTGCTTTAAGAAATAATTTAGAAAATGATGCTAACCAATTCATTGCTATGTATATTATTACCAGGCTGATAACTTTTGTTTTTGGGTCTTCAGGTATAAAATTTTGTATTGGTAAGCTAGGTTGATTAGGTTGGCCAATAAAAACAGTAAATAATCTAGAAACAATTCCAACTACAATTACGTCTACCAAACCAGTCAAAGCTGCTACTGGAATTAATTTTAATAGAGATCTTCTTCTTCTTAATGGCAGAGCCTTAAGTAGGCGCTTTAGTAGATAATATGTTTTGCTGGTGCCTATCATTCCATAAAATTACATACATTTGAGAAATAATTTCTGCTCATTCGGACAGTTCGTTGGGTGTTCGTATATCAGATCATTATGCTAATACTATTACAGGTATAAAGAAAGTTATAAAAAAGTATTGTTTATAGATGATTCAAATTATTTGGATTGTAATATTATTTAAGCTTGATTTCTATCCGGAATCGTATTAATATTTTTTAGTAAATATTAAATATCCTAAGAATATTAATATAATGAATGGCGTTAAATAAATAATAAACATGAAACCAGACACTACGATAAATAAACTTACAAAGATAAGAAATCCTATGAATATTATTCTAAGAAATCTTTTGATTTGATTTAGCCAAAATGTTCCTTTGATTTTCTCTAGATTAATTTCTAATTCTCTTCGCCTCAGATATAGTTCTTTTAGTTGTGTTTGATGCCAATTAATTGACTCATCGATTTTTTTTTTGTAAATATTCTTTCCAAGTTTGTCTATGAAATTATTCGATTGTGAAAAATTTGATCTTAATTTTACAACTTGTGCTTCAACTAAAGATGTACTATTGTCTGATATTTTTTGGTTTATTTCTGTGATTTGAATATTTATTTGGTCTTGTAATGAGAATTTTTCATTTGAATGGTATTGTATTATTTCATGACTATTATTTTTTTTGTTTTGAAAAAATTTTAAAAAAAAGTTTTTTCTCAACATTTGCTTGAGTATTATCTAAGATAGATTCATTATGAGAGTATTATAACCATGACTTCTATAATTTTTAACGGGAGCTATATAACAAAAAAAAATACTGGCATTGGAGTCGTTTCTAAGGGTTTACTAAATTCTTTATCAGCTAATAAAATAACTACACTCATTCCAAAGGATATAGGCATACGAGGTGATATTTATATACCTAACAACTTGTCTCCAGGTTCAGGCTTGAGAAGCCATTTGAGACGATTGTATTGGCTTCAAAAAGATGTTCCAAAATTAATGAATAATTTAAATGCGGAATATTTTTTATCACCATTACTAGAAGCGCCATTATTTACTAATATAAAATCTATTGTTTTAGCTCATGACTTAATACCAATAAGGTATCCTTCGATCTCATTTTTAACTCTATATCATTTAACTTATATCCCTTTAATTTTAAAACAATCAAAGCTAATTCTATGTAACTCTATCTCTACGGCTAATGATTTGAATAGCTTTTATAAAGTGCCTAGGCATAAATTATTTCCAATTCAATTAGGGTTTAATAATAAAAAGTATTATCCAATCAAAAAAATTAGAAAAAAATTTTTTCTAATTATCGGTAGACATAACCCGCATAAAAATTTGGAAAGGGTTATCAAAGCATTCGCATACGCCAAGATTAACGATTATAAGCTTGTCTTTGTAGGATCTTTTGATAAACGGTATACACCAAGTCTTATAAAAGTAATTGATGAATTGAACCTTGGACATTTGTGTGTGTGGAAAGGTTGGATTGAGGACGAAGAGAAATTATTATTATTAAACGAATGTCGAGCACTTATTATTGCAAGTCTTTGGGAAGGATTTGGTCTCCCAGCTCTTGAGGCAATGGCTTGTGGGACTCCAGTTATCGCTTCTGAACGAGGGGCACTTCCCGAAATTATTGGTAATTATGGTTATCTGGTTAATCCATTCAATATTCAATCAATAGCTTTTGCAATGAATGCAGTTATCAATGATAAAGAATGCTTTAATAAAACTCTTAATGAAGGCCCATCAAGAGCTCAGTCTTTTAATTGGTTTGATACTGCTAGATCAATAGAAAAAATCATTGAGAAAATTGAGTAACTTTTCTTTTTCAATTAACAATTTAAGAACAAAATTGATGCCAAATAAAATATTCTGATCTTGAAATATATTCTTTTATGATCATTAAGATTCAGAAAATTGATTGCTTAATAAATTAGATTTATTTTTTCTAATATGTCTTAATTCTTACTTTATAAATGCTATTATAGGTTTTCAAGTCTACTTCTGGTATGCCTAGACAAAAATCAAAAAAAAAATTAACTTCTAAAATTGTTGATACAAGCGAAGAGAAGAAAATAACTCCTAGAAATGCAAAATTAGTTCTTTTTGTCTTCGGTATAGGTCCTTTAATTCTTATGTGTTTATTTTTATTCTCCAATGGATTTTTCAACGCACCATGATAATTTGAAAAATCTTTAGATGACGAAGCATCATTATTTACTGATCTAAAAATTAGTTCCCTAAAGTTCTTTTCCTTTTGTCTTCTTTTAATAACATCATTTGTTTATTGATCGATATATCAACAATTTATTGTTCGTTTCTAGCTAAAATTAGTTTTTAACGTACTACTAATGCAACTCTATTTGGTTGATTGCCAGTTTACTGATACTGATAATCAAATTGCTGCTTATAAGCAGTTTGTAGAATTTTGGGAAAATGGAGAAATGTCTAAGCAAGACAAATTTGATGGATTTGAAATGCTTTTTCGTGTTCATGCTCCTGGAGAAGGCCGTGTTGTAATTCTCTGCAATGCAAATGGTGATAAGGAGCTCTTTCAACATTTTGCACCATGGAGAGTACAATTTGGTATAGATATGGAAATAACTCCGGTTATAAGCTGTCAAAATGTTGTCGACTATCACAAGGATTTATTTAATAAAATGTCTTAAATTTATTAAATAAATCTATTAGATATTTATACTAGTTGTTTCTTTTAAATTGAAGTAAAGTTTAAAATCATTATTTATCTCTTTGAGAGAGCGTTTCCACTTGTCCATATATTTTTAAAGCCGACTTTATCCTTTAGTAGTTGAATAGGAAGGCTAGCTAGAATTCCTAATGAGATTAAAGCAAAAGAATCTGTAGTAAATCTAGCAACTCCCCATTCTGGTGAAGCTAAAGCAAAAATAGATAAATGCATGAAATTACTAATTTATAAATAAATATTATCAGATTATACATTTTTAATTTAATTACTTATTAAAAATTATTGTATTTCAGAAATACATCATAAACTTGTCAATATGAATTTAGTTAATAGCTTTTAAAAGCTAAGCTTCTCAACTTTTTATAGCCTTTAAAAATTCATTGAAATTTCTTTATTTGTTAATAGATAATTCTTCTTATTATTGGTCTAATGAATTGTTTTTTGTTGAAATCCTGGAGCAACGAAGTTTTGGAAAATTGATTTTCTGGTTTTTGCAGAAGCAATTAAAAAGGAGGCCTTACAGCCTCCACGGATCAATTGGGTAATACGTCTGAGATTGAGAAGGAAATCTCTTTTATCAATATGCGATGAAATAGATATAAAAATCTTATAGACTAATTATATATTAGCCTATAAGATTTTCTTTTTAAAGTAATAATAAATTGAATTTTTAAAAAACTATTGTCTATATTTCACTCCCCTCCAAATCATTGGCATCATTGATGAATCAAAGGTTTTGAATTTTGAAGTTACAATCTTTGTTGAGGTGTATTCATTTCCTCTATAGGTCAAAGTTCGCATTAATGGAAGTCGAAGTCGAATGTAAATTAGCTTTTTATGTGATGAGATACTTTCTTGAATTTACATACATATTTTTTGGTGATGTAACACTATGTACATTTTTTTTCTTGCAATTTAATTTACGCAGTTAATAAGTTCCACTCGATACATAAAACATCTAATTCTTTAATTTTATCTTTATAAACCTGATTGATAATTTTGTAATAAAAAATCTTTTTCTTGATGGGTTTTTTTATTTTTCAGAAGCTTGAGAATTTCTTTGTAGAAGAATTATTGGATTTTGCCCTTAACTTTGCCCTTAAATTTTGGTTGCATTTTGATTTCAGGGTTTTGCCCTTAATTTTGCCCTTAAGTCTTTTTTGACTATTCTTTGAGATTATAAGACTTGTTCTGCTGGAAAGAGAGTGAGGCCCTCGCAGGCCTCGTGGATCAATTGGGTAATAAGTGACCTCTATCTTTTATGTCTAATTTCACTAGATCAGCTAGAAAGGGTTTAGCAAAAATAAATTAATGCGTCGTTTAGTAATCCTTGCAACGATTGCTCTTGCTACTTCAAGTTGCGCTAGAAATCCAGCGCAGGGTTCTGTTGACTCAAAGACTCACAAGATGTGTCTTCAAGCAAAGGATTATTTAGGTTGCGTGCAAGCTCAAAATGCTATTAATACAAAATCCAATAAAGAGAAGATTAATGAAAGTAAATACACCTCTGAAAAGATTCATATAGCCAGATGCGGGTTTGATCTGGAAGATTGTGAAATTGTTTTTAAAGACGGGGAAATGATTATCAATGAAGTTTTTAGAATTTCCAGAAGACAATTTGAAGGTGTTGTTAAATCTACTGAATGCAGACAAAGATCAATTGCTCTTCCAATTTTAAAAAGTTGTTTTCATAGTCAATATGATCGAGATTTCACGATTGCATACAAAGATCTAAATGGACTATCAAATTCAACAAGAGTTTCATTTAGGCCTGGTTACTCAGCTGATCAAAGTGGGTGGAGAAACTTTCAATTCGACTTGCAAAGTTGGGCTGGAATGGCAGTAACTCCATTAAGTATCGACAGACAAAGCAAAAAGATCCCAATGGCTTGTAAAAATGGTGTTTGGGATGCAAATCATCCGAAGTGCAGAGATCAAGGCATTACTTCTCCAATGGATGTGGATTAAATAAATCGTTTCTTACCACTAGGCCTGATTAAATAAAGCAGGTTGACAGCCGATTGCTATCGGAACCAGAAGGGCTGACTTAGGTAAGTCCTTTTTTGTGTTTTTGAGACCATTGAGAATTGCTTTTTAGGAGAATTATTGGATTTTGCCCCCAGTTTTGCCCCCGAAATTCTCTACAGATCTTTAGTGAATGTTTTGCCCCCGATTTTGCCCCCAAAGCTTATTTTGACTTTTTTTGAGATTATGAGACTTCTTCTACTGGAAAGAGAGTGAGGCCCTTGCAGGCCTCGTGGATCAATTGGGTAATAAGGCTGACCTAACCCCATCTCCTAAAAGATCAAGCAGCAACAGGGGCTGTTTGACGGGAGAAACTAACGATGTTGTTAGCAGTTATGGTTTTGCTCTGACCGAGCAGGCTTCAGTCACTCGCCTGATACCCCGTCGAAGCCATTGCAGCCCCATTTATGGAGCTGAGCGGAATCGAACCGCTGTCCGAGATACTGGTGTGAATCACCTAGTCCATTAGAAAATAGACATTTACATTCTGACAGATCTTTTGGAATTAATGGATTAGTGTTTAAAGAACTTTTTTATCCTTTTTTAATAACTGAAAAATAATGAAACTTGTTGCATCTATTTCACAAGGTCTTGAAAAAGAGGGTGCAAAAGAGTTGATAGAACTTGGAGCTAAATCAGTTAAAGCTTCAAGGAGACATATATTATTTGAAGCTGATATGGCTTGTTTATATAGAATACATTTACGGGCTCGTTTGTCTTTTAGATTTTTAAGAGAGCTTTTCAGATTTCCTTGCCATGGTCCTCATGAACTTTATAGCGGTATTCAAACCTCAATTGATTGGGAAAATTGGCTTCAGCCTCAACAAAGTTTTCGTGTAGATGTCACTGGATTTGGAGAAGGATTATCACATACTCATTTCACTGCTTTGCAGGTGAAAAATGCAATTATTGATTTACAAAGAGAACGTTGGGGTTTGCGTTCAAGCATTGATTTGAACAATCCTGATATTTGTTTTCATTTGCACTTGTCCAATTTTCAAGCTGTTTTGAGCGTTGATGGTAGTAACTCGAGTCTTCACAAAAGAGGATACAGGCCAGCTGTTGGAATAGCTCCAATTAAGGAAACATTAGCGGCAGGTTTAATGCGAATGACTGAGTGGGATGGAACAAAACATTTGGTAGATCCATTATGCGGTTCTGGAACTTTTTTGATTGAAGCCGTAAGTATTTTGCTTGGAATTAAACCTGGTATTGATAGAAAATTTCTGTTTATGAATTGGCCGGATTTCAATACTGCTCTTTGGGAAAAAGAATTAAAAATTGCACAGAAGATAAAACCTTTAAATAAAAAGCTACCTAAAATAATTGGATGTGAAGTTGATGAAACTATTTCTCAATTCGCTAATGATAATGTTAGAAAAGCGGGATTAGAAAATTATATAGAAATAATTAACTGCCCTTTTCAAGAATTTCCATTACCGCCTGGATTAGGACTTTTAGTTTGTAATCCTCCTTATGGGAAAAGAATAGGAGATGAAAATGAACTTCCTATTCTCTATAAACAATTAGGGGAATATTGCAAAACAAAAGCCTCTGGTTGGGATCTTTGGTTGCTTAATGGGAATCCAAATTTAAGTAAATATTTAGGTATGAAAGCGAGTCGTCGTTTTCAAGTAAATAATGGTTCAATCGATTGTCGATGGTTGAATTATAAGATTAAATAATTTAATTTTTTCCTAAAACAGCTCTTGTAGTTTTGGTAATTCCCTCCAAGGTTTCTGGAAGGTAAGGACCTTTTGCCAGATAGCCTCCAATCCTTAGACTCATCCCCGCCAATGCAAGATTTATAAATACTAAAATTAAAATTGTTGATTTGTTATCTATTTCAAGCAAGTCTCTCAGCCAATATCCAAGAATTAATTCAGAACCAAGTAAGGCAAATAACATCAATACCCCACCAGTAGCTAAGAAAATTGCACCACTTATAAGGCGGCGCTTTTCTCTGTCCATTTCTTGCAGCGCAATGCGGACATGAAGATCCATTACCGAACTTGCTAATGCAGTAACTCTTGCAGCAGCTCCTATGCCTTTTTTGCGTTCTGAGTTGGTCATTAATTCCTTCTGCCTCCACCAAGCAGTATGCCAAATAAAACCCCAATTCCTGCAGCAATGCCAATAGCCAAGAGGGGCCTTTTTCGTACTGGCTTCTCAATTCGAGGTCTTAGAGTGCTGTTTAATTCATCTAGAAGGTCTTCAAGCTGTTTCTCGAGAGGTTCTAAAGACTCTGCTAGACCTCTAGTTGTGTCAGTTGCAGAATGAAAAATTTCTTCTAGTTGTTCTTGCACTCCAAAACTGTTTTTTCCTGAATGCACTGATATGACATTAATTAAATCTTCGAGACTTCCTTTAGTAGCTTCTAATGTTTGTTTAGCTAAATCTGGCCAACGCTCTTGAATTTTTGGTAATAAATTATCAAACTGCTCATTGAACCACTGCTCAGGAGTATTTTCAGCAATAGCTTTTTCAGCTTCGACTGAATTTGATGATGAAGAGGGTGAGGAATTCACTGATTCCATAAACCTAAAGGTTTCTTAAAGAATAGAGAGATATTGCTCTAATCGAAACCCCTTAATCGAATTCAATTTTGAAAGTTACCTCAGAAGAATTCTTTTTTGGCGTTTTAAATGTTTGAAGTCCAAAATTTCATGAGTATATTTCGTCGTCTTTGCTTACAAATATTGCTATTCGAATACTTATAGTGCTAAACGTCATTGGTATCTCCTTATAAACCCATGGGCGTCGGAATTTCATCAATGGTTTTTGCTTCTAATACAATCCCTACAGATTTTGGCCTAGTGTTAGCTGCAATAGCAGGTGCTGGAAGCCTTCTATTAATTGCTTTAAGGTTTGTACCTGAGGCTAAAAGCTAAAAAACTTATCGTTAAGCAATTCATATTTAGGAGATTTATCTCCTAAACAATTTTCTATGGAAATTTACTGTTTAGTTTTTTAATATTCTTCAATTGAGTAATCTTGGTGAAAAAAAAGTTTATAGGTGGGTTTTGTTAGAACACATTGGATCACCAGATGACATAAAGGGTATCCATTTTGATTTGCTGTTAGAAGATAGAGAATTTTGCAGAACTTGGCGCTTGAGTGATATTCCCTTATTGGATGGACCTTATGTGGATAGCTTTTATAGCTCACCACATGATCTTTACTGGCTTGACATAGAAGAAAAGGTTGTTTCAGGTAATAGAGGAGTGGCAACACGAATCAAACAAGGTATTTTTTTACAATCTTCTACACCAGAACAAGGTAGTTCTATAAATTTATCGCTGATATGGGACAAGCTTGAAGTGGATTTGGTAATAGATCAAAATGGTTGCAGAATTTTAAGCAAAAAAAGTAATTATTTCGTCTGAGCTAGAAGGACTTGAGTTTCTCTGATATTTCGCTAACGTCATTCATATTGTGGATGCATTCTGTTGGTCCATATCAATCACGTAGATTTGTCTCATTTCAAGTCCTTCGGTGGATCGATGTCGATTCCATTGGAAGAAGGATTTACAGTTGTTACAGGTCCAAATGGTTCAGGTAAAAGCAATATTCTTGATGGGGTTTTGTTTTGTTTAGGTCTTGCAAATAGTCGAGGTATGAGAGCAGATAGATTACCTGACTTAGTAAATAGTGGTGTATTAAAAGCTGGTAAGTCTTCGGAAACGAAAGTAACGGTAAAATTTGATCTTACTGATTGGGTACCTGATGAAGCTGAAGAAGGAATAGAACCTACTGAGGAGGGACCTTGGATTAAGCCTGGTCAAAAAGAATGGACAGTCTCTAGAAGATTAAAAGTGATGCCAGGGGGGTCATATTCTTCCAGTTACTGCGCAGATGGAGAGACTTGTAATTTGCAGCAATTACAAACACAATTAAGGCGTCTCAGGATTGATCCTGAAGGCAGCAATGTTGTTATGCAGGGGGATGTTACTCGAATTGTCTCTATGAGTAATAAAGATCGTAGAGGGTTAATTGATGAACTGGCCGGTGTTGCTTTATTTGATACTCGTATTGATCAAACTCGTTCAAAATTGGATGATGTTTACGAAAGGCAAGAACGTTGTCGGATTGTTGAACAAGAATTGACTCTTGGGAAACAGCGTTTGCAAAAAGATTGTGAGAAAGCAAGTTTATATAAAGATCTGAAAAATCAATTATTGATTGGTAGACAGCAAGAATTAGTTTTATCTTATGAAGATGCAAAAAGAAGTCTAGCAAAATTAGATATAGATTATGAAGAATTAATGAAAAAAGAAGAAATAGATTCAGAAAATTTAATTAAGAATGAAAATGATTTGAAAAAATCTTTAGAAAAATTAGATATTTTACAGAAAAATGTAAAGGACCTTGGTGAAGATCAATTGCTTGCAATTCAAGCTAAACTAGCAGGAATTGAGTCTCAGAATAGAGAGTTAGAAAGACAGGGAATTAATCATAAAAACGAAGGTGAAAAATTACAGGAATATAGGAATAATCTGCTACAGAAAAAGAAAGATTATCAAGCTGAATTACAAGATAGATTGAATGATATTGATCCTAAGGATTTAGAAGAAGCTGACTTAAGGTGTCAAGAAGCTGAGGCTTGGGTTGAATCTTCGAGAAGGAAGCTGTCTGATGTGGCTGGTCGTTCAGGGGCATGGATGGAGAAACATCAAAAAGCAAGAAGTGATATAAACACAATTCGATTGAAATTAGATCCTGAAAAACTTCAAAAGCAAAATATCGAAGAAGACTTATTACAATTGAATGTTATTTTAAAAGAATTAAAGGGTGATCAAGAAGCGGATCAATCGGCGAATAAAAAAGTCCATGTAGAAATTAATAATTTGAATAAAGAATGGGATAATATTTTAGATACAATATCAATTAAAAAAGAAGAATTTCAAGAATTAGTTTCTGAGAAAGGTATACAAGAGCGTACTAAATATAGATTAGAGAAAGAACAGGCAACGCTTCAAAATGATATAGCGCGATTAGAAAGTAGGAAAGAAATGATTTATGAAAGTCGAGGTACTAATGCTTTAACTCTTTTATTAGAATCTGGATTAGACGGAATTCACGGCACTGTTTCAAATTTAGGCGAGGTTGAAGATCGTTATAGAATTGCTCTTGAAGTTGCAGCTGGTGCGAGGCTGGGTCAAGTTGTTGTTGATAATGATAGAATTGCTGCACAGTCAATTGATCTTTTAAAACGTAAAAGAGCTGGAAGATTGACTTTTTTACCTCTTAATAAGATTTTAAAAAATGTTCAAAATAAATCTGATGTGTTGCAGAGACCCGTTTCTACTATTCTCAATACAAATAGTGGATTAATAGGAAAGGCTATTGACTTAATTAAATTTGATTCATTATATAAATATGTTTTCTTGCATGTATTTGGGGAGACAGTTGTTTTTAATAACTTGTCATCAGCTCGTGATCAACTTGGCATTAAAAGAGCTGTTACTTTAGACGGTGAATTGTTAGAGAAAAGTGGAGCTATGACTGGTGGAAGTTTAAGTAATAGATCTCTTGGATTGAGCTTTGGAAGAGTAAAAGATAATGATGATTGTGATCAATTAAAGAATAGATTATTAGAGGTTGGCGAGACTTTATTCAATTGTAAAAAGAAAGAAAAAGAACTAATAATTCATTTAGACAAAATTAGAACTCAGTTAAGTTCATTAGAACAAAAAAAAGCAGCCCTTGATGCCGAAAGATTAACCTCTAAAAGATCAAATTCACCTTTATTAGAACGCCAAAGTCTTCGCGCCAAAAGAATTGAAGATCTTCAAAAGTCTAAAAAGGAAAAAGTTGTTCAATTAGAATCTATTAATCTGAATATTAAACCGTTGGAAGTTCGGTTATTGGAAATTGAGAAAGAAGAAAAAACATTAGATAACTCAAGTGACTCATCTGTTTGGATGACATTACAAAATGAACTAGAAAATGCTGATCAAAATCTTCTTGCCCTTAGGAAAAAGAGAGATGATATTTCTAACAAGCAATCGCAAAATAAACTTGCGATTGATCGATTAAATGATCAAGAAAATTCATTAATAAGCGAAGAAAAACGTTTAAAGGATTCCATAAAATCTCTTGCTTCTGCTCATATTGCTTGGCGTGAGCAAAGCCAGTTACTTAATACTAATCGACAAGATTTGATCAATGAACAAAAAGATCTTGAAACTCGCTTTGGGGAAAAACGACGAGAAAGAGATTTTGTTGAAGCTGATGTATCTAAAAAACGTTTACATCTTCAAGAACTTAAATGGAGTCTCCAACGATTAAGAGAAGATCAAAAAAGCATGAAGGAAGAAATGCGCATGGAAAGTATTCGTTTTACTGAATTAGAGAAGAAGCTTCCGAATCCTATGCCTTTGATCTCAGATGAAATAAGAGATAATGGTCTGGAGGCTTTACTTTCTAGCTTGGAAGGTTTGCAGGAGAGAATGGAAGAATTGGAACCTGTCAATATGCTTGCATTGGAGGAATTGGCTAAATTAGATGAGAGGCTAAATGAACTTGAAAATAGACTTCAAGTTCTTACTGATGAAAGATCGGAGCTATTGCTTCGAATTGAGACTGTTTCAACTTTACGTCAAGAGGCCTTTATGGAGGCTTTTCAGGCGGTTGATGTACATTTTCGCGAAATTTTTGCGAGTCTCTCTGAGGGAGATGGACATTTGCAACTAGAAAACTCTGACCAACCTTTGGAAGGTGGGTTAACTTTGGTTGCTCATCCAAAAGGAAAGCCTGTAAGACGGCTTGCAGCTATGTCAGGTGGAGAAAAATCTTTAACTGCTTTAAGTTTTCTTTTTGCTTTACAACGTTTTAGACCTTCCCCATTTTACGCCCTTGATGAAGTTGATAGTTTCTTGGATGGAGTAAATGTTGAAAGGTTAGCTGCGTTAATTGCTCAACAAGCTCAGCATGCCCAATTTCTTGTCGTAAGTCATAGAAGACCTATGATTGGAGCCTCAATGAGGACTATCGGAGTTACTCAAGCACGGGGAAATCATACTCAAGTTGTTGGGTTGCCAATCGCAGCTTGATTGAATTTACTAAGATGGTCCAATATGGTTCTACCAATCTCATTTCTGCATATTTGAGTTGACCAACACTCAAGCTCCACAAGAATCAACATCTGCTGTACCTAGTGACAGATTATGGCTTCGTTCTGAGTTGATGGGCACTCAGGTTATAACTCGTGATACTGGACGCAGGTTGGGTCTTGTAGGAGAAGTTGTTGTTGATATTGATCGCAGAGAAGTTGTTGCTTTAGGACTACGAGATAATCCTCTAACACGTTTTTTACCTGGATTGCCACGATGGCTTCCTCTTGATCAGATTCGACAAGTAGGTGATGTGATTTTGGTAGATACATTAGATTCATTGAGTGAAAACTTTGTTCCTGAGAGATTCAATAAAGTTATTAATTGCCAAGTGATTACTGAATCAGGTGATCAGTTGGGAAGAGTACTTGGATTTTCTTTTGACATTGAAACTGGAGAACTACTTACTTTAGTTATGGGAGCATTAGGCGTTCCATTATTAGGCGAAGGGGTTTTAAGTACTTGGGAGATGCCTGTTGATGAAATTGTTAGTAGTGGTCCTGATCGAATAATTGTTTATGAAGGTGCTGAAGAGAAATTAAAACAATTAAATAGTGGTTTTCTTGAAAAGCTTGGTGTAGGTAATTCGGGATGGGAAGATAGCGAAAGAGAAAGGTATAGAGTTAATCTCGTCCCAGTTGAAAATCAATTGACCTCTGGAGAAAGTGCAAATGATGATCAAAGACTTCTAGAACAATCTCAAGAGGAGATTTTTGAAGAAGAAGAGATGGAATATGTAGAATTACAAGATTCAGAACAAGAACAATATAATCAAGAATTAAGATACCTAGATGAATCTAATCAGTCTTCAATTTATTCAGAAACTGATGAAGATGACGTAAGTTATACTGAATCAAAATTCAATACTAGTTCTGATACTTTTCAAGCAAAAATATCCTCTCGTAATACTAAAAATAGGTCACTAATAAATAGAGATGAAGAGCCTATGGATGTTGAGCCTTTGGAAAAACCATCTATCAAAAAATCTCAGGTTCCTCTATCTAATGATAAAAAAAATTCAGATATTGAAGATCCATGGTGATTAACTTAAAAGTTTTTTCTCTTTTAGAAGATTAATAATTTCTTGACAAAATTTCTTTGTTGCTCCTTTAAGACCTCTAAGTGCTTGAAGATCTTCTTTTTGGCCAGAAAGCCTTTCAGGTGAATTTAACCAATCAACTGTTTCTTCAGCTATTTGGGTTGTGCTTATGTGTCCGATTCTTTCAGGTACAATCATTCTTTTTGCCGATATATTTGGCCAAGCCAGAAATCCTCTTTTTCTCAGTTTTACAAAGCTAATGAATAAACCTAGGCATCGTTTTAAAATTGGTAATCTAGCTATTAAACCTACAATCCCATCCCATGCTTCCATAACTAGAATGTGTTGTGTAGGTACGACAACTATCATCGGAATATTTAATGAGCCCAGCTCAGCAGTATTGGCCCCTACTGTTGTTAAAGCTATATCACACTGACTGAGATCACTATATGCTGGATGCTTTTCTTGCACTAAAATCACTGTCGAATTATTGGTGATTAATATTCCTCTTGCTTCTTTATTTTTGGCTTTAGAAATTGATTTTATTCCAGATTTATATTGTTTGGTAATTATATTTTTTTTGCTACCATAATATTTGATTTCATCGATATTTGTGGTGGGAGCAATAGGTATTAGAAACTTACAATCTGGCATAGATTTTGATATTTTATCAGCTACATCAAGAAAAAAAGGTATTCCAATTTTTAGTTTGGCGCTTTTTGAACCTGGCATAAGAGCAATCCACTTTCCAGGAGGCAGTGGATCATCAATTTTTGCAGTTTCTGTTAAGTCAGCTGTCAGGTCTCCTATTACTGAGCAACGATTTTGAATTCGTCTTGGCAGTTTCTCAACGATACTTTCCGACATTGTGACAATACGATTATTCCAAAACGGCCATCTTGCGATCCATTCTGCATATGTCATATTTAAATATCCCAATCTTGCTGAAAGCAGAACGCTCCAAAATTGATCTCCTCCTAAAAAAATTACTAATCCTTTGGATGGCCATGAACCAAATTTTTTAGGCTTTATAAGAAGTTTCCAGAAATTTTTTGCTTTTATTATATTTTCAAATTGCAACCATTTTTTGGCAACGAGATTTTCATTGCCAGTTGCGTTCGGGCATGGAACCAAAACAAGATTTAAGGATATTGAAGATGCCTTTGCTTTAGGTCTTAGCGCAATTTGTTTATGCAGCTCTTGAGCCAGTGGCTTAACCCAAGTAGCTAGTTCACCTGGTCCATTTGAGACAAAGATAATTGCTACAGGATCATTACTCATTTATTGATGAGCATTAGTTTTGAAAAATGCGGATGGCGAGACTTGAACTCGCAAGGCCGAAGCCACATGTTCCTTAGACATGCGCGTATACCAATTCCGCCACATCCGCAAGGTAACTCAGTTAAACACCAAGTAACCATGATCATAATGCTAAACCTATTAAGCTTCTACTTAATGCGTTTCTGTGTTGGGCACTAATACTGATACGATCCGCCAGAGGACTAAATAAATTTGAATGCCCATAGGCAAATTGCTGATAGCTAATCGTGGCGAAATAGCTTTAAGAATTCTCCGGAGCTGTCGTGAGATGGGGATTGCAACTGTTGCTGTTTACAGCACTGTGGATAAAAATGCGTTACATGTTCAATTAGCTGATGAGGCTGTTTGTGTAGGAGATTCTCCTAGTAGTAAAAGTTATCTTAATATTCCAAACATATTAGCTGCAGCAACATCACGAGGTGTTGATGCTATTCATCCTGGTTATGGCTTTTTAGCTGAGAATGATCGCTTTGCAGAGATTTGCGGAGACCATGGGCTGATTTTTGTAGGTCCATCTCCTCATGCAATACGTTCGATGGGTGATAAGTCGACAGCTAAATCGACTATGCAGAAGGTTGGAGTACCAACTGTTCCTGGAAGTGAGGGTTTGTTAGAGAGCGTTTCAGATGCATCCCAGCTGGCTTCTGAAATGGGCTATCCAGTAATGATTAAGGCAACAGCAGGAGGCGGTGGAAGAGGCATGCGTTTGGTGGGACATGCTGATGAATTGGATAATCTTTTTAAAGCTGCACAAGGGGAAGCAGAAGCTGCATTTGGTAATCCAGGTTTATATATGGAGAAATTTATTGATCGTCCAAGGCATGTAGAGGTTCAGATTCTTGCTGATCGTTTTGGAAATGTTGTGCATCTTGGAGAGAGAGATTGCTCGATTCAAAGACGACATCAGAAATTGTTGGAGGAATCACCCAGTCCAGCTTTAGATGATCAGTTGAGATTACAGATGGGAGAAGCAGCAGTTGCAGCAGCAAAAAGTATCAATTACGAAGGTGCAGGGACAGTGGAGTTCTTACTGGATCGTCATGGAAACTTCTATTTTATGGAAATGAATACTCGAATACAAGTTGAGCATCCAGTAACGGAATTAGTTACAGGTATGGATCTCATTTCAGAACAATTACGAATTGCAGGAGGAGAAAAATTAAAATTTAGTCAATCAGAGATCAAGCTTGAGGGACATGCAATCGAATGCAGAATTAATGCTGAAGATCCAAGTCACAATTTCAGACCCTCTCCAGGTAAAATTACAGGCTGGTTGCCTCCTGGTGGGCCTGGTGTCAGGGTAGATAGCCATGTGTATACCGGTTATGACATACCTCCTTTTTATGATTCTTTAATAGGAAAATTAATTGTTTGGGGAAGAGATAGAGAAGCTGCACTTAAACGTATGGAAAGGGCTTTAAACGAGTGTGCAGTTACAGGAATTACAACAACTATTGATTTTCATTTGAAATTACTCAAGAGAAAAGAATTTACAAAAGGGGATGTCCATACAAAGTTTGTCGAACAAGAAATGTTGTAAATAGTTCTAAAGATCAAAATATAATTTGAGTTAGTAAACCTTGTTGACCAAGAAACAATTCGCGAAAAAGGCTTAAGAGACCTACCCAAATAATTGGAGTAACATCTACTCCTCCTATAGGTGCCACAATTTTTCGAGTAGCTGCAAGTATAGGTTCAGTTGGTAAAAAGATAATTGGCCATAAACCAGTTCTTAAATCTATTTTTGGATACCAAGTCAAAATAATTCTGAGAAGGAATGCAAGGGTTAGCGAACCTATTAAAAAACCCATTAAAAAATGCAGGGTTGGAAGACTTTTAATTAACAGAGGCATCACAAAGCTCAAAGCATTATTGAATAGATGGCATAAATCATCTTTTATTGCGTAAGATTACTCGGTCTTGCATAAGAATTAGCTGAAATGACTTTTCATTTTTTAAATTTGTTCCTTAGTGCTGGAGCTTCTGGTCAAGCTGCTACTAGTTCTGCTGTTGGGATGATAGGGAGTTTTCTTGCCGCTGGAGCTTTGGTAGTTGCACCTGCTGCTGCTGCGTTGATTTGGGTAAGCCAAAAAGATGCATTGAGTAGATAGCCCTAGCAAACACCTATTTATGCCATAGACTGATAAATATAAGGTTGGTTTCAACCTGAAAATGTTTATTTAAGAGGGCAAACTTGGTCAATGCCAGTCTAAATTGGGCCAGCATTGTTGGCATCGTTCTAGCTGTATGCGGAGCTGGCTTATATTTTCTTAGATCTTTTAAGCCAGCATTGGCAAGAGATTACGATGTATTTTTTGCAGCTATTGGTTTGCTGTGTGGAGGGATACTTTTTTTTCAAGGTTGGCGTTTAGATCCCATCCTTCAGTTTGGACAGTTTTTACTTGCAGGAACAACTGTTTTCTTTGCGTATGAAAGTGTTCGCCTGAGAGGTATTGCAACAGATCAAGCACGAAGATCTTCATATTTTGATGATGAACCTGAGTTGCCAAGATCTTCTAGAGGAAGTTTGTCTGATGCAGGACCTGATAGAAATTATGATCGATTTGAGGAAACTCAACCTATTAATAGAAGATTTTCTGGTAGAGAAGATTATCAAGAAGAATATCCAGATGATGAAAAATATGGAAGACGTCCATCTAGGGCGGCAATCCCTGAGCAGGCTGTAAGTAGAAGGCCCAGAAATATTAGTTCTCCAGAAATTAATTCTCGAGGAGCCGAGAGAGATAGGAGAATGGAACGATTTAATAATCCAGAATCTTCTTCAGATAGAGCCTCAAGCTTTGGCGATAGGAGAATTAGCCGACAAGAAAGTAGGAGGGGGACTCGTCCTTCAGCAAGTGTTCAAACTTCAAGTCGTAGAAGAAATGGAGCCCCTAATCCCTCTCAAGTATCATCTTCAAGATTAAATTCTGATAATGCAAATATACCTTCAATGGGATCTAGGAGGCCTTCTAAAACTAACAATAATATTGAAGATGCTGCCTTTTCTAGTTCTGAAAAAGGAGTAAGTAGAACTAGTAGAAGACCTGCAAAGAATTCCTCTGAAAACCCTGTCAATCGAAGATCATCTTCTACAAGCTCTTATTCATCGTCCACAAGAAAGTCGAGACCAAGAGATAACAGCTCAAGATTTGATGATTAATCAAATAATCATTATTTATTAATTATTCCAGCCCATTCCAAAAACGATATCTTGCTAATTGCTTCAACAAGTAGAACGGCCATAAGACCAAGCATTGCAAATCTTCCATTTATTCTCTCTGCATAGCCACTCCACCCAAATTCAGGAATATCATTTGTGGTTGCGCTAGGTGAAAGATTTTTAATTTCTGAATCAGTTTGTTCTTGTTTTATTGACTGATTATCTTGGTTTGTTTCAGTATTGGAGTTCATAGAAATACATTAGTTCTCAGTGAATTGGTAACTTGCAGCGGGCAATAATCGCCAACCTTTGTTCTCCGTGATTTCAAGCACAGTTTCATGATAGTTCTTTAGGGTTGGCCTGTGGCCAACGCTAATACATGCCATATCACGTTGGTTAAGAAGTTCATAAAGATGTTTTTCTGTATTTACGTCTAGTGCACTTGTTGCTTCATCTAAAACAACATATTTAGGCGAATTGAGTAAAAGTCTTGCGAAAGCTAACCTTTGTTGCTCTCCAAGAGATAACAGCCTTTGCCAATCTTGTTTGATATCTAGGTCCGGATACCTTTGGATTATTTGAGGTAACTTGACTTCCTCTAAAACGGCTTTTAGGTGATCATCACTGAATCTATTTTTATCTAATGGATAACAAAGCTGTTCTCTTAAAGAGCCAAGAGTCATATATGGTTTTTGAGGGATAAAGAGTAAATCACCATTTGAGGGTGTTTCTATTTCACCAGATTGGATTGCCCAGAGACCGCTGATAGCTCGCAGTAAAGAAGTCTTACCACAACCAGAAGGTCCTACTACAAGTACACTTTGACCAGAGTCAATACTAAGATTTAAGTTATTAATGAGATAATTATCTTTACCTGGAGTCTTAATACTTACATTTTTCAGAATAATAGAATTGTTCGTTTTAATTTCAACTTTAAAGTCATCAAATTGGTCATTCCTGACTTCATTCATGTTTGATTGAAATCCTTCAAGCCTGCCTATGGAAGCTGAAAATCTAGCTAAAGCTTCTATCTTATAAATAATAAAAAATAATGATCCCTCAAGAAGGTTATAGTTCAAATTAGCTTGTTGAAAACTTCCATAGTCCATTTCGCCGCTAAGAATTGGTCCTGCGAGAATAATGAAAGGAATAAAAACACTTCCATAAATTCCAGAACGCTGGAGCACTCTTAACAATGCTTCCCATATGATTAAAAGATTAAAGTTGTCAACTACAGACTTTAGTCTTCTACTAACTTCTTTTTCTTCTTGATTTTCACCAGAATAGAAAGCAATTGATTCTGCGTTATTTCTTACATGAACAAGACCATAACGAAAATCAGCTTCAAATCTTAATTGATCATAATTTAATTTAAATAATTTTCTACTAGCAAAAAGTAGCAAAGATGAAACTAATGTCGCGTAAACTATCAGAGCAAGTGTTAGCTCTTTGCTTATACTTAGTAAAATAAAAATGTTTAATGAAAATACTAATAATGAATCAAAAATATTTAGAGAGAGATCTATTGTTTGCGCAGTAAAGTCTCTGGCATCTTCTGTAATTCTTTGATCTGGATTGTCGACATTTGTTTCAGATTCATCGTTGGGGTTTAATATATAATATGTCCTTTCATCTAAATAGTCGGTTATTAGGCTTTTAGATAACCACTCTCTCCATAAAAGCTGAAGCTTTGCTGAAAAATAAAACTGGAAGCTTCTTATAGGAAGAGCTGCGATAAAACAAATTCCAAGAATCCACAAATTTTTATAACTTTCATTTTCATCTTTTTGTATTAATGCATTAGTTATATCTCTGACTAGAAAAGTAATTCCTGCGTTAATTCCATTGACAGACAATAACATCAAAATAATTACTCCTAACAAAAGCCAAGGCAGCCATCTTCTTTGCCTTAACAGACCACGAATCGAGATAAATGAAAAAATTCCTAAGGCAAACAAACTTGAAATTATTAATCCTGAAGGACCATCCCATATGACCTGTAAGGAGTTTTGAACACCTCCTAAAAATTGGTTTGTTATCTCTGGAGCTACGTTGGCTAACAGGCTCATTAAACCTGTTAGTAAAAATAGAACTATTCCCCCTACACAAAATAGTAAAGCTAGCAATAAATATACAAATAGCCAGCCATTATTTTTTGTATAAGGTAGAAAATATGGCTGAGTAAGCTTTCTTAATTTAATAAGTTGGCTTACTAGTCCTTTTTGAGCTTTCGAAATTGATGAGGTCATATTAATTTGATTATTTCAAAGTCACTAAGTACTTGATTAGCAATAAGGTTAACTTATTCTTTTTAAGTTAATTTGAGGCTTATTTCAGAGCATAAACTCATCAAAGTCATTAATTTTTATATGTTAGCTAAAACCCAAATATGTTTTTATTATCATTGGTATTGGTAGCGAAGAAATAAGCTGCATATCAAAAGAGTGAACTGCAGGTATGGTCTGATCTAATACCCAAACAACCAAAAAAGGGGCATTCAGAATTATCTGCCATTGCCATTTGTAAGTTAATATTGACCATATTTTTTTTAAAATCGATTGCTGGCCCTCACTAAGACTTAACCAAAAATCTTGTGAATTTGTTTTTACTTTATTAATAATGCTGTTTTTATCTGTAGCAGTTGGGGAATTCATCGAAAGCTATTAATTCAATACTTTATAGCGCATTGATGGGTGAAACTGAGTCAGTAACTAAGCCAGTAAGGCAATCGTGTGTACTGATAAAAAATCATGGAAATTCAAAATTTACCCTGGTGGCCAACTTAATTTTCTGCCGCCAATGATATGAATATGTAAGTGAAATACTGTTTGACCTGCTTCTTCTCCCGTATTAATTATGGTTCTCCAACTTTCTAAGCCAGCAGCATTGGCAATTTCGGTCCCTTTTAGCAGTAAGTGACCCAGTAATTCTTGATCTTCTTTTTTTATTTCTTGCAGACTTGGAATAGGTTTTCTAGGAATTATTAAAATGTGAGTAGGTGCTTGAGGGGTAATGTCTTTGAAAGCTAGGCATTTGTTATCACTAAAAACCTCATCACAAGGAATTTCACCGCTAAGAATTTTATCAAAAATTGTTGTCATTGAATTTGAGGAAAGACCAATAATAAGAACCTAATGAGATTCTTTATAGTTTGAATTGACATTAATCTTTCAAGTTGTTTCTTTTATTACATCACTTTGATTGAAGTTATTCTCATTTAATTGTTTTTTCAGTTCTTCTTCATCAGTTACTTTGTCAACAAAACAGATACCATTTAGGTGGTCTATTTCGTGCTGAATGCATCTTGCCATTAGACCATCTGCATTCATTTTCTTTGGTCTACCCATTTCATCTCGATAACTTAATTTGATTGAGGAGGGTCGTAAAACATTAAGGTAAACGCCAGGGATACTTAGACAACCTTCTTCATATGTATCTAAGCTTGCACTAGATGAAGTTATCTCAGGATTTATAAATACCATGGGTGGGGCATTTGGATCTTCAAAATTTAAATCAATAACTAATAATCTCTTTTGTATTCCTACTTGAGGTGCTGCTAAACCAATACCTTTTGAAGAATACATAGTTATGAGCATATCTTTCACTAACTTTCGTATTGAATCATCAACTTTGACTATACGATTAGCTGGAGTTCTTAAAGCCTCATGTCCCAGTTGATACACCTTCAAAGGGGGATTCTTGACAGGTTCTTTCGAAACTGAAATTGAGGGCTTCTTTTTTTCTGCATTTTTTGCAAGTTGAGCAAAACTGCCAGCCAAAGGAGTCTTAAGACAACAACTTTTACACTTTACTTTGTTTTAAGTTCTATTAGTGAATTAATCATTGACTCTCAACATCAATGAAGAACAAAACAATGAGAATCTTGCATGCTGAAAAAGTTTATGGAGAAGCCCCCATATTTAAAGAGCCTCGGATCATAGGTGATTGGGTTTTATGGTTAGAACAAAGACCAAACGAAAAGGGAAGAACTACAGCTTTAATTAGACCTTGGGGACAAAAAGACGTTTTACCTCAGGAGTTAACACCTTATCCAAGTGATTTAAGGACAAAAATCCATGGATATGGTGGTGCTCCTTTAACAGCTAATCTCGATGGATCAGATCTGATATTGACTTGGGTCGACAAAAAAGACAACTGCTTATGGATGAGAACTTGGTCTTATGAGGAAAAAAATAAAAACTCTTCTTCTTTTAAATTCATACCTAAAATAGAATCAATTTGTCTGACAAAAAAAGATAATTTTTTTCTCGCAGGTGGTGTAATTGACCTTGAAAAAAATATTTGGATTGGATTGATGGAAAATGAAGAAGGAGATCATATAGTTTCTTTTTCTCTAAAAAAAAATGATCAATATCCAAAATTTATTTATTCATCTCAGGGATTACTAGGTTATCTTGCTCTGAATGCTAAAGATAGAAAGTTGGCATGGGTTGAATGGTCAAATACTTCAATGCCTTGGGATTTAAATGAATTAAAATTAGCCAAATTGGATGAGAATGTAAATATCATAAATATTGTAAATTTTAATAATGAATATTTAAAATGCACAGAAAAAATATCATTTTTTAACCCCATTTGGTCCGATTCAGGTCATCTTTTTGTCGCTGAAGATAGTAGTGGTTGGTGGAATATAACGCAGATTAAAACTGATATTACTAATAATTCAATTACTATTTTCCAGAATAAATGGACTATTAAGGCTGAAATTGCTTTCCCTCAATGGGTCCTAGGGATGTCGAGTTTTTCATGTGTGGGGGATGATGTTGTTGGAGCTTTTGCTCAGGAAGGAATTTGGACTTTAGCTTTATTTCAAGAAAATGGATTTATCAAGACTTTTGATCTGCCTTTTATTGAGTTCTCAGGTCTTCATTCGAATCAAAATCGACTTGTGGCAATTGCCAGTGGTTCAGAAATTTCTGACGGGATTTTTGAACTAGATTTATTAGCTAAAAGTTGGGAACATACTCTTGCCTCTTCATTTTGCTTGGATCCAACGGAAATAAGTATTGGCGAATCTTTTTGGTTTATCGGATCGAATCAAGAGAATGTTCACGCTTGGTATTATCCACCTATTAATAGACAAATATCGTTACCTCCTTTGTTGGTGAAAAGTCATAGCGGGCCTACTGGTATGGCTCGTTGTGGATTGGATCTAGAGGTGCAATTTTGGACATCAAGAGGTTGGGCGGTTGTCGATGTTAATTATGGAGGCTCTTCTGGTTTTGGGCGGGAATATAGAGATCGATTGAGAGGCAATTGGGGAGTAATTGATGTTTTGGATTGCACTAAGGCAGCTCAATCATTGATTGCAATTGGTAAGGCTGATAAAGACCGTATAGCAATTTTAGGGAGTAGCGCATCGGGTTTTACAGCTTTAGGTTGTTTGATATCTACTGACATTTTTAATATAGGAGCATGTAAATATGCTGTAACTGATTTGATAGGCATGGCTAATTCAACTCATAGATTTGAAGAATTTTATTTAGATTATTTAATAGGTAATATAGAAACTGATTATGAAAAATATCTTAAAAGATCTCCAATTGAAAATGTTAATGCTATTAATATGCCATTAATTTTATTTCATGGATTGAAAGATGAAGTTATACCCTCGGATCAATCTGTTGTAATCAAAGATGCATTATTAAAACGTGGAATTCCAGTGCAAATAAATTTGTTTGAGAACGAAGGTCATGGATTTAAAGATGGCAGAATAAAAGTTGATGTATTAAAAAAAACAGAAGCTTTTTTTAGACAATATCTAAATATTTAAGAATTTTTCTTTAAAAAAGAAATTACTGATTTTAGTTCTTCAGCAAGAGAATCAATTTCTGATGGAGTAGATGTAAAGCTCAAGCTTGCTCTAGCTGTGCTTTTTATCCCATAGAATCGATGAAGTGGTTGGCAGCAATGATGACCACTCCTAATGCAAATATTGCTGTTATCGAGTAACTCAGCAACATCATTAGAGTGAATACCTTTTATATAAAAGGTTGCCAAAGGTCCTCTATCAGGTTGTATTTCAGGGCTAGGACCAAGAATCTTTAAATCATCTATCTCCTCTAATTTTTCAAAAAGATATTGTGTTAATTCTTTCTCGTAATTATGGATTTCGTTTAATCCAATTGATTGTAAATAATTAAGCGCGGTTCCCATACCGATTGCTTCCCCAATAGCTGGGGTGCCTGCTTCGAATTTATGAGGTAAGTCTGCCCAAGTGCTGTTATCTTTAAAAACCTCATTAATCATCTCTCCTCCCCCAAGGAAAGGAGGAATTATTTTTAAAATTTCTTCTCTACCCCATAAAAAACCTATTCCAGTAGGCCCGCAAAGTTTATGAGAAGAACCTGCTAGAAAATCAATACCAAGTTTTTTAATATCTACTGGCTTATGAGCAAGACTTTGGCAAGCATCCAAAAGAACTAAGCTACCGTTTTGATGTGCAAGGTCTGAAATTTCCTCGATAGGATTACAACAGCCTAGTGTATTACTTACATGAACAAGACTGACTATTTTAGTTTTATCATTCAATTTTTTTCTAAAATCATCAAGATCTAATTTTCCATTTTTATCAATATTGATAAAAATGAGCTTGCACTTTTTTGCGGTAGCTATTAATTGCCAAGGGACTATATTACTATGATGCTCCATTAAACTTATTAAGATTTCGTCGTTTTCCTGAAGTGCATAATTTCCCCATGCATAAGCTACTAGGTTAATAGCTTCCGTAGCATTTCTAGTGAAAATAATCTCTTTTTCATTATTACTATTAATAAAGTTGGCTGTTAACTTTCTTGAATTTTCAAATTTTTCTGTTGCGATTGCACTCAGCTGATGAGCACCTCTATGAACGTTAGCGTTTTGAAAGCTATAGTATTTTTTTAAAGAATCTATAACTTTTTGTGGCTTTTGACTAGTCGCTGCATGATCTAAATAGATTAAATTATTATGATTTCCATTAAATATTGGAAAGTCATTTCTACATTTTTGAGCAATCTTTTTTATTAAATGTTTCACTTTTCTATATCTTGTATTAACTTTTCAATAAAATTCCATTTCCCAGCACTTTTAGGTAAGTGTGAAATCACTTCATCAAAATATCCTTTTAATAACAAAGAATTTGCATGTTTAGTATCAATACCTCTACTAAGTAAATAAAATAATTCCTCATCTTGGAGTTGGCTTACAGTTGCTCCATGAGTACACCTAACATCATCAGCAACTATTTCAAGCTCTGGTTTCGTATCTATTCTGGCGCGCTTGGAAAGTAATAAATTTCTACTTAGCTGAGAAGCCTCTGTTTTTTGTGCTTTTTGAGGAACTTCAATCGAACCATTAAAAATACAATGGGAATATTCAGAAGCTACAGCTTTTTGTAATTGATCAAGCTTTCCATTTGGTCCTTCGAATCTAATTAAAGAGTGTGTGGCTATTTGCTCTTTTGATTTAGTAACTTGAAGCCCTTTGATAATTGTTGAAGCTTCTCCTTCACTTTGAATTATTCTTGGTTCAAACCGGGCATAATCCCACCCATGATGAATTGAATGAAGAGAGTATTTACTCTTCTCTAATTGTTCTACTGCTAAAGTGCATATTGAGGAGGATTCTTTCTTTTCACTAAAAGAAATTAAACCGTGATTGAACTCTACTTTAGACTCTAGTTTTACTTCGATTAAATGGTTTTGTGCTGAATTATTATTACCAGTGATAATTTGTAAAAGATCTAATTTTGCTCCCTCTTCTATTAAGAGAAAGATTCTAGTTGAGAATGACTTTCCCTCTATTGATGGAATTACTATCTCTAATGATTGATTCAAATTACGTTTAACTTTTAAAGCTAGAAGCTCTGAGCTTGAGGCCTGATTAAGATATACTGAAATGTCATTTTTTATATTAGTTGAATTAACTACTTTGCCAAGATTATCTTCAATTTCTTTGTTGTTCAGCTTCTCAATTCCATTAGGCAGATGAATATCAAAAATTGGATTTTTATTAGGGTTAATGATAATTCTTTCTCTGTTTTTGTCCTTTTCAGGAAATATAGATTTAATAGCTTCGCTATCGATAATTGTTGGTAACGATAAAAAACTGTTTAACTTATTGAGGTTGGATAATCGCCATGCTTCATCTTCCTTAGAGGGCATCCCTTTCTCCAATAGAAATTCTCGTCCTATTGATTGTTCGTTTTTTAAATCACCTTCAGTTGGCGGCAGAGAGTCAAGCCATTGTTGGCAAATAGTTGATGATTTCATTTTGCCATTTCCTGCTCTTTGGTATTTTTGTCAATAAAGTCATATCCAGATTTCTCAAGGTCAAGGGCTAGTTCTTTGTTGCCAGTTTTTATTATTTTTCCATCAGCCATTATGTGTACAAAGTCAGGAGTAATTTCATTGAGCAGTCTTTGATAATGGGTGATTAAAATTGTTGCAGAATTTGGGCGCGCGAGTCTATTGATCCCAGATGCAACAATTCTCAGAGCATCAATATCAAGTCCTGAGTCAGTTTCATCGAGTATTGATATGACCGGCTCAAGAAGAGCCATTTGAAGAATCTCGTTGCGTTTTTTCTCTCCGCCAGAAAAACCTTCATTTACGCTTCTTTCTAGAAAGACTGCATCCATTTCAACTATTTTCAATCTTTCTTTTACTAGATCTTCGAATTCAAAAGTATCTAATTCACTTTTAAGTAATTCTTTTCTTCTTGAATTGGTTGCAACTCTTAAGAACTCGAGATTACTAACACCTGGAATTTCTACTGGGTATTGGAAACCAAGAAAAATACCAATTCTTGCTCTTTCCTCAGGTTCTAGCTCAAGAATATCCTTACCTTTAAATTGTATAGATCCCGATAAAACTTTGTAAGATGGATGACCAGCTATTACTTTTGAAAGTGTACTTTTTCCGCTTCCATTGCGACCCATAATCGCATGGATTTCTCCTTCTTTTACTACCAGATTGACTCCATGAAGTATCTCTTGATCCTCAACACTGGCATGAAGATCTTCAATAGATAATATTGTTTCCGAAGTTGATGAAATCACTAAATTAAGGAGAAAGTTTTAGAGAACAAAAGTATAGTTTTAATTTATTTTTATCCAACAGAACCCTCCAATTTTAAAGCTAAAAGTTTATCTGCCTCAGATGCAAACTCCATAGGCAATTCATTGAAAACATCACTACAAAATCCACTGACTAACATTGAAACTGATTCCTCGAAATCAATTCCTCTACTTTGTAAGTAAAAAAGTTGATCCTCTGAAATCCTACAAGTACTTGCTTCATGTTCAATATTTGACTGAGGTTGTTTGGATTGGATATATGGGTAAGTATTTGCACTGGCTTTGTCACCGATCAACATAGAGTCACATTGACTGTAATTTCGAGAGCCCTCAGCATTTGGGCTTATAGATACAAGACCTCGATAGCTATTCTTAGATTGTCCAGCACTGATACCTTTACTTACGATTTTTGATTTTGTATTTTTTCCTATGTGAATCATTTTTGTTCCAGTATCCGCTTTCTGACAATTATTAGTTAGTGCAATTGAATAAAACTCACCAATGGAATTATCTCCTTGTAATACGCAACTTGGATATTTCCATGTAATTGCAGATCCTGTTTCAACTTGAGACCAGCTTATTTTGCTTTTCTTCCCTCTACATTCTCCTCTTTTGGTGACAAAGTTATATATTCCTCCAACCCCCTCCTCATTACCTGCATACCAATTTTGCACGGTTGAATATTTAATAGATGCATTATCGAGTGCAACAAGCTCAACAACAGCAGCATGAAGTGTATTGGTATCAAACATAGGCGCTGTACAGCCCTCTAAGTAACTAACAGAGGAAGACTCTTCTGCGATAATTAAAGTTCGTTCGAATTGACCAGTGTCGCCAGAATTTATTCTAAAATAAGATGATAATTCCATTGGACATTCGACATCTTTGGGTATGTAAACAAACGATCCGTCACTGAAAACTGCAGAATTTAGGGCTGCAAAAAAGTTATCATTTATAGGAACAACTGTACCTAGATATTTCTCAATTAAATCTGGATATTCGCTAATAGCTTCACTAATTGAGCAGAATATTACTCCATGTTCAGCTAGTTTTTCTTT
The DNA here is from genome assembly GCF_027359355.1 of Prochlorococcus marinus str. MIT 1214. Classification (NCBI taxonomy): domain Bacteria; kingdom Bacillati; phylum Cyanobacteriota; class Cyanophyceae; order Synechococcales; family Prochlorococcaceae; genus Prochlorococcus; species Prochlorococcus marinus. The sequence continues at coordinate 1,489,073 of NZ_CP114777.1, forward strand.
GTATGTAGTTGCTATCGAAACACTGTCAAAGACAGCATCTACAGCTACATTAGATAATCTTTTTTGTTCACTAAGTGGTATTCCAAGCTTTTCAAAAGTTTCAAGTAATTTAGGATCAACTTCATCTAAACTCTTCTTCTTTATGTCTTGTTTTGGGGCTGCATAATAAATTAGATCCTGATAGTCTACTTTTGAATAAGTTAATCCAGACCAATCAGGTTCTTTCATCCTCAACCATTGTTCATAAGCTCTTAAACGAAATTTTAATAAAAAATCTGGTTCATTTTTTTTGGCGGAAATTAACCTAATAACATCTTCATTCAACCCTTTTGGGATCTTTTCAGTTTCAATTTCAGTTATAAAACCGTATTTATAAGGTTTGGATACAATTTCTTCGACAGTATTAGATTGGGTCATTTTATTTTGATTAAATCAAGTCGTAGTAGTTTTTATTTATGAAAAGTTTGGCTTTTATGATCCAAGATAATCTTCAATTATGACATCTTGGGTTCATCATTTGATCAGAGTGTTTTGATAGTTGGATCTCAAATAGCATTCTAAGTCAAATCAAGGGGGAAAACCTAGTGTTACGAAAGTAGTTTTCTTCTCCTATTACCATAAGCCAAAATGCTTCCAATCGTTTCCAGTTCTAATTGTGCTGGAATAAACTCTTAATTTTTTTTCATTTCGTAAAAGATTTTTTAATGTATACAAATAGCTATCTCAATCCCTATTAATACAGTAGATTGCATTTATCAATTCCTGTTTTGGACTTTTAATAGTTAATGAATGAATATCTTTCCCTTCTTTATCAGTGGAAACAAATAAGATCAAACCTCTTTAAATATAAATTTTCTTTTAAACTTTACACATAAGAGATGCGCTTGCTGCCAGATGATGGAATCTACTTTTGACGATAGTTCTAAAAATAGTCCTTTAAGTCAAGCAGATATCAATTTGATCGCATTAACTAACCTTTCAGCTAGTGAAAAGCATCATTTAAGGATGCTTGCACATTGCTTGCAATGTTTTAAATCAATGAGTAATGAAAATCCAAGAGGTTTGATTCCTGTGAAGGAAGAATGGCTTGAATGGTGCTTGAAGAATCCAATTATGATGAAAGATGACGAGTTTGTGCAGGTTATGTTCGAGCAATTTTCTGGAGCAGCTACTCAGCTTGAAAGATTGGCAAATGATTTAAAAGTTGCTCCATTGGATTTGACATTGAGAAATTTAATCGACGTATATGAGGTTTGAAATCTTTCTATTCCCTAGATGCTAAAAAATTTATTTGAAGTGGGTGATCCCAAAGAAAAAAGTCTTCGAATTTTGAAAAAACCGAAGACTTTTTTTTGATTGCCTTTGAAATTATTTTTTTTGTTGGAAATTCGTGGATTGGTAATGAACTCCTGGTTTTTAGTCATGGCAACGCTTTTTGTCTTTAGATACCACTTTTTGATCTCTTCTTGGAGTCAGTAGATGCTGACCACATCAACGAGAAGAGCACATTTCATCACATACTTATCCCACTGATCCCAAACAAAAAATGGAGGTTTATGGGCGTGACTTTTGATCAAGAATCCCTGTCACGTTTAACACTTCGTCAGCTTCGTATTAAAGCTAGTGAATTAGGTATTCCACTTTATAGTAGAAAATCAAAGGCTGATTTAGTTAAGGGAGTTTTTCTCTACCAAGAAAAAAAGGAATTAGAAAAAGAGTTGCTCAACAATAAAGTCCAACAATCTAGCGAAACTGGATACTCAAGTTCTTTAGAGACCAAAGTTGTTTTTCTTCCTCGTGATCCCGAGTGGGCATATGTATTTTGGGAGATATCAGATGCTGATCGTTCTAATGCTCAAAAGGAAGGAGCTATTAGACTTTGTTTGCGCTTAGCTGATGTCACTAATAAAAATAATGGAGAAGCTAATCCTGGAACTCTTCAAGAAGTTGTTGTTGATAGTCACAGTACCGAGTGGTACTTACCTATTCCTTTAGGTGGAAGAGATTATAAGGTTGAACTCGGTTATAGAATTGGTCATAAATGGATGTCACTTGCTCATTCATCTTCAGCCAAAGTACCTTCACTGCATCCAAGTGAACAAGTTCTTGATCAATTTGTTCCTTTTAGCTTGGAAGCCCCAGTTAGGTCCTCTGATTCTAGTATAGAAAGTTTTGATTCAGAACAACCAGATAGTGGTTTGCATGAGCGCTTATATCAATCAGCGACAACAAAATTTAGAACTCGAAGAGTTGGTTCAGAAGAATTCCAAGAGGGTGTTCCAGGAGATCTAAATGTAAACAATGAATCTGGTAGTGGGCTTTGGGCTAGTGGCTTGAATGAATCTGGTATTGGAGGAGTTCCTCAAGCACGTTCTTTTTGGTTAGTTGCTGATGCTGAATTAATTGTTTATGGAGCTACTGATCCCTCAGCTCAATTGTTTATCGAAGATGAAGAGGTTCCATTAGCAAATGATGGCACTTTTAGATTGCAAGTTCCATTCAGAGACGGTGTTCAGAACTATTCAATCAAAGCGATAGATAAAGATGGGGTTGATTCAAGGAACATAACAATGAAATTCGAAAGAGTTACCCCAGTTGATAATACTAATCCAAATGCAAAAGCTGAATCAGAATGGTTTTAAATTTACTTCCACTTAATCAATGGTTCGCTTAATTGTTGCTTTTACTCCATTAGTAGGTGCTATTGCTTTTCCTTTATTAATTCCTACTACGATTGAGCGTTTAGGACTTGGTCCGGGTGTATTAAGTGCGTTGATATTAAGTACTCTTTGGTTCATTGCAATGCTTCGTACTTCTGAAATGCCTCACTGAATTCAAAGTGATGTCATTTTGATTTTCGATTCATTTTTTATATCATTCACTAATTTATTTTCAAAGTGTTTTCTTCAGAATTTAGCCAACTTACAGTTAAGTTAAACTCACCTTTTACTGATCAGAAACCAGGTACTTCTGGATTAAGAAAAAGTACTTTGCAGTTCGAAGAACTTCATTACCTTGAGAGTTTTATAGAGTCAATCCTGAGTTCGCTCCCTGGGGTGGAAGGAGGTGTTTTGGTTGTGGGAGGTGATGGTAGATATGGCAATAAAAGAGCGATTGATATCATTATTCGGATGGCGGCCGCACATGGAATTCAAAGAGTAATTACAACTGTAGACGGGATTCTGTCAACTCCTGCGGCTTCTAATTTGATTAGAGTTAATAAAGCAATAGGTGGAATTATTTTATCTGCTAGTCATAATCCAGGTGGTCCTCAAGGAGATTTTGGAGTCAAGCTCAATGGCTCAAATGGAGGCCCTGCATCCGAATCTTTAACTCAAGAAATTTATAATTACTCAAAGAATCTTAAAGAATATAAGATCATAGAATGTCAATCAAATAAGTCTTATTCACCTGGAAAATATCAATTAGCTTCCATGGTTGTTGAGATAATTGATGGAATAGAAGATTACTTAGATTTAATGAAACAAATATTTGATTTTGATTTGATTAGTTCATATATCAACAAAGATTTTCCGATCGTTTTTGATGCATTAAATGCTGTTACAGGGCCATATGCAAAGCGTCTTTTTGTTGATTATTTAGGAGCTGATGCAGAAACAGTAAGGAATGGAATACCTTTGGAAGATTTTGGAGGTCTTCATCCTGATCCAAATTTGACTTATGCAAAAGATCTTGCCGATTTGCTTTTGAAAGGCAATTTATTTTCCTTCGGAGCAGCATGTGATGGCGATGGCGATAGAAATATGATTTTAGGACGTGGTTGCTTTGTAAATCCTAGTGATAGCCTTGCTATTTTAGCCGCGAATTATGATTGTGTGCCAGGGTATGCCAAAGGTTTATCTGGTGTTGCTCGTTCTATGCCCACGAGTTCAGCGGTAGATGTTGTAGCAAAACATTTAGGCATAAATTGCTTTGAAACCCCTACTGGATGGAAATTCTTCGGCAATCTTTTGGACGCGAATCAAATTACTCTGTGTGGAGAAGAGAGCTTTGGGACTGGAAGTGATCATGTAAGAGAGAAAGATGGATTGTGGGCTGTTCTCTTTTGGTTGCAGATACTTGCGACCAAGAAAAAGTCTGTCTCTGAGATAATGAGAAATCATTGGCTATTTTTTGGTCGTCATTATTATTCTCGTCACGATTATGAATCTATTCCATCTGAAGTTGCAAATTCTTTGTATTCCAGATTGAGCAATATGCTTCCCACTTTAAAAGATCAATCTTTTGCTGAAAGGATAGTGAAAAATGCTGATGATTTTAGCTATACAGATCCAGTTGATGGTTCAATTACTCTTAATCAGGGCTTGAGAATTTTATTAGATGATGGTAGTCGAGTGTTAGTGCGACTTTCTGGTACCGGTACCCAAGGAGCTACTTTGAGAGTTTACTTTGAAAGCTTTGTTCCAAGTGATGGTGATATCACTCAAGATCCTCAGTTAGCCTTGGATCCTTTAATTAAAAGTATTGATTCTCTAGCTGAGATTTCAAAACGAACAGGCATGTCCGCTCCGACAGTTATTACCTAGATCAAAAATCTTCTAATTTGAAATCATCAAAACAACTTTATAAGTATTTTTTTGCTTTTAGAGTAAAAATATGTTTGTTTACCAGTTTTGGCTAAAGATCTGTTTGCTTTTAATGGTGAACAGCTAATTCAGAATAATGCTCCTTTAGCTGATCGCCTACGGCCTAAAACACTTGACGAATTTGTGGGTCAAGATCACATTCTTGCTCAAGGACGTTTATTAAGACGCTCAATTGTTGCTGATAAAGTAGGCAATTTATTGCTTTATGGACCACCAGGAGTTGGTAAGACTACTTTGGCTAGGATTATCGCCTCAAATACCTTATCTCATTTTAGTGTTGTAAATGCTGCCTTGGCTGGCATCAAGGATTTGAGATCTGAGATTGAGTCTGCATTAGATAGATTAAATAAATATGGTAAACGCACGATTTTATTTGTTGATGAGGTTCATAGATTTAATACGGCTCAACAAGATGCCTTATTACCTTGGGTGGAAAATGGAACTTTGACTCTTATTGGGGCAACTACGGAAAATCCATATTTTGAAGTTAATAAAGCTTTGGTCAGCAGATCTAGACTATTTCGTTTAAATAGTTTGAATTCAAAAGCGTTACATCAATTGCTGCAAAGAGCTTTGAGCGATACGGAAAGGGGGTATGGGTTGAAATTAATCAATTTATCTAGTGAAGCTGCGGATCATTTGGTTGATGTGTCTAATGGTGATGCACGGGTTCTGCTTAATGCGCTTGAACTTGCTGTAGAAAGCACTATTGCAAATCAAGATAGTTCGATATGTATTGATCTCAATATTGCTGAGGATTCAATTCAAGAACGAGCGGTTTTATATGACAAACAAGGTGATGCTCATTTTGATACGATCAGCGCTTTTATAAAGTCATTACGAGGCTCGGATCCAGATGCGGCATTGTTTTGGCTGGCTCGAATGTTGGAGGCTGGAGAAAATCCACGCTTCATTTTTAGACGTATGCTCATCGCTGCAGGAGAGGATATTGGTCTCGCTGATCCCAATGCAATTGTCATAGTTGAGTCATGCGCAGCGGCTTTTGATCGAATAGGTTTGCCAGAGGGGATTTACCCACTAGCTCAGGCAACCTTGTACTTAGCTGCCACTGAGAAAAGCAATAGTGTGAAGGGTATTTTTAAGGCAGTTCAGAAAGTTAAAGATTCCCAAAAGCAAAATGTTCCGTCTCATCTTAAAGATGCAAACCGAGATCAAGAAGCATTTGGAGATGGCCTGGGTTACAGCTATCCTCACTCATTTTCAAAAAATTGGGTACCTCAGCAATATTTACCAGATAGTTTGCTACAAGAGAATTTTTGGGAGCCAACTGAACATGGATGGGAAGGTCAAAGACGATCTCTTTTGAATGAGAGACGATCTGAACAGATAGCTTCACTAATTGAAGTTGAGAAACAAAATCCTTTAACTATTACATCTGGAAAAGTTGATAGTGACTTGGAGAAATGGTTATCTCGCCAAGTTTGGCAAGAGGGGGAACGATTAAAAAACTTGATGACTAAATTATGGTCGGGTATTACTTGGAGAAAAAATCATAGAGTTTTAGTCTTAACACCTAGTTCTTTGCTTTGGTCTTTAAAGCCTTTAAGAGAGGCATCTGAAGGGGGAGTTGTTTTGGCTGTTTCAGAAGATAATCATCCAAGGTTATTAGCTGAATTAGAAGTTTTAGCTCCTATGGTGCGACCTATTTTAATTGATTCAACTTTTGACTCAATTAAAAAATTAGAACACAATCTCAAATTTGAGGTGATTGGAGGAAGGATTCCATGGAAAGTATTTTCTGAAATAAATTTTTCGGAATTGTGGCCGATTCTTACTGAAAAATGTACAGAGAATGCAGAATTAAGTTTAATTCTAAGTAATCCATCCTCTGGTCCTGCACTTTCTCTAAAGGAAAGCTTAGAAACTTATAGCAATAATAAAAATAACGATTTTTTATTATTAGATAATTTAATTTGCAAAGAATTGGAGTGGTTGCACAAACAAGATTATAAAAAGAAATTTATTCTACAATTAGAAAAATTAGGCTGGAATATTTCTTTTGAAGAATGGACTGAGTTTGTATATCAAAAAGTTGATAGTTCTACAATTAAAAGATGGCTTAATGAAGGAAGTGAATATCGAGAAATCATTCTAAAAAATTGTAAGGAAGAAACATTAGATCGATTGCAGAAATTATTTAAAAGATTGGAAGGCCAGACTATAAAACAAAAACTTCTACATACTAAATATCTTGCTAAAAGAATAATTAATTAAGGCAAATTATTGGTTCTATTGTTACGGAGTCTTCATCTAATGCAATCGCATAAGTCCACTGATCATGAATTCGTTCGTAAATTTTTACTCTGTGTCCAAGTCTTTTATGATATGCAAATAATGATTTATTTTCCCAAATCCATTGATTGATATTAGTTGCTATTTTTCCACTTTGCCATTTAATTGCGGCTTCTTTTACAACCCATCTTTTTAGTACTAGTTCTTTAGCTTGACTTGGCGTTAAATATTCTATTTCGCTATTTTCATCTTGAGTGAAAAAGCGTTTGGACAATTTATGAGCTTGAAACTGTCTATCCTTTCTTTCAATATCTACACCAATTTTTGTTGAAGACCATCCTATTAATAACGCATCAGAACAATGGCTCATACTGATATGACCCAATCCATCTGCTAATAAAGGTGGTTTCCCAGGATCGGCTTTAAGAGGGATCTCCAGAGGTTTTAAGCCAGTCATGTTCGACATGACATGTCTTAGGCAGCCTCTAGAAAAGTGGTAATTCAATGCTCTCCTTGGGGTTAAATTGTTAACCCATTTTTTCTCTTCGCTGCTTATGGGTAAAAGTTTTGATGGCATCAAAAAAAGCCAAAGACCTAGTACGCTTTTATTGTTTATTTGAGTAGTAATCATGACTCTCTGTATAGGCGATTCTGCACCAGATTTCACTCTCCCTAATCAAGATGGTGTTGATACCAGTCTCTCATCATTCAAAGGGTCAAGAGTTGTAATTTATTTTTATCCAAAAGATGATACTCCTGGCTGCACTAAGGAAGCTTGCAGCTTTAGAGATAGTTGGGACCTTTTTGAATCAAACAATATTAAAGTTTTAGGTATTAGTAAGGATGCCTCTAAATCGCATATAAAATTCATTGATAAACATAAACTGCCATTTATACTTTTAACTGATAATGAGCCTTGTCCTGTTGCGGCATCATACGAAAGTTATGGCTTGAAGAAATTTATGGGTAGAGAGTATTATGGAATGATGAGACATACTTTCGTTATAGATAAAGATGGGGAAATAGAATTAATCTATTTAAAAGTAAAATCAGCAAATATGGCTAATCAAATTTTAAATGATCTTAAATTGAATTAATTTTTTGGTCTATATCAATCATTCCTTCTAGAACTAGATTCGGAGAATAATTTATATCAATATTTGTATTTTTAAGTTCATTTAATATCAGTGGAGCATCCCCTCCGCACATCCATATTGGTAATTTTGTCTCCTCAAATATTTTTAAGATTAATCCTAATAGGCCATTTACTGCACCTCTGACCATTGCATTTTTAGTTTCATGTTGAAATGTCTCTATTGGGATTGTATTGATGATTGGATTTTCTAAATTTAAGGCACCATTTGCCATAGAAGACAATTGAAGTTGTAATCCAGAAATTAATTGACCTCCAGCGAATACACCTTTTTTTGTTATTTTTGTGACGCTCATGATTGTGCCTGCATCAATAACAATTAAGTCTTGCTTTTTGCTTTTGAAAGATGATTGCTTTTTATAAGCACTCCATGAAGCTAGAGCTCTATCAATCCCTAAATTAGATGGAAGATTGATGAGCGGAACATCATCTAAATTTATTTTTTTTGAAGGGCATAATTTAATGTTCCTAGGGACGGAACCAACGGAGGCCCAAGTGAATTGAGAATAATCCTTATCTTTAAATTCGATGGGATTTGGCGAGGTATGAAAATATTTCCAAACTTTTTTTCTCTTGCTTGCCCAATGCCATCTTGTATTCCCAATCATTAAGTAATTTTGTTCTGAAAACACCAGCTATATTCCTTCTCCTAAAAAATTATTTTCATCAACATGAATTCCACATTCTTCACTAACCCCTCCAAATCTTGTTGATCTTCCTTTGGAATTATTATTTTCAGCTACGCTTGAATGCCAATCTCCGACCGTAGAATAGCCTTTTTCAAATAAAGGGTGTTGAGGTAAATCATTATTTTCCATGTAATAGAAAATATCTTTCTTAGTCCAGTTTAAGAGTGGTCGTAGAGTTAAACGTTCTCTGATGTAATCAATATGCGACATTGATTCTCTGTTTTTGGTTTGACCTTTACGTACTCCGCTAGCCCAACAAATAGCGTCGAGTTCTGATAAGACATTTTCTAAAGGTTCAATTTTTCGTATTTGGTGATATTTGTTTAGATCTCTTAGTTCGCCAGTTTCCCAAAGTTTTCCATGTATTGCTTCCATCCTGGCTGGCGAGATAGAGCTTTGGGCTACGATTAAATCTAATTCGAATAGTTTTGTTAGTTCTTCTGCATAGTGATAAGTTTCTTTAGGCAGATAACCAGTATCTATCCAAATTACCTTTGGTTTTTTTCTAGATTTTAAAGCCACTGTCATATGCAGTAAAACAGCAGATTGGATTCCAAAACTGGTTGTTAAAACAAATTTCTCATCAAATTTCTCATGGGCCCATTGAAGTTGGTCCTGAGCAGCAAGTTTTTCAAGATATTTACTTGTTTCATCAATTGATTCCACCAGAAAAGGTTGAGCAAAGTTAATTGATTCTCTCAAATCACCGGTGTAATTGTCTTGGGATTCTTTCTTCATATTTGAGAGTTGAATGCCGAATCGGTCAAAGTTTGTTTAGGGTCTTTAAAAATCATCTTAAATCTAGTCCCCATGGACTTGAACAATTTGAAATCTGACCCAATAGTTGTTGTAGGTGGTGGCTTCGGGGGACTGGCTACAGTTCAATCTTTGTTAGCCAAATCAGATGGAACTTCAGTGGTTTTGATTGATGAAGGCAATAGATTTCTTTTTAAGCCATTGCTTTATGAGTTATTAAGCGGTGAGCTTCAATTATGGGAGGTGGCACCTCAGTATTCTGATTTAGCTTCAGAATTAGGATTTATTTTTTTACAAGAATGTGTAGTTGAGATTGATGAAATAGCACAAAAGTTAATTACCTCATCTGAGATTGAAATAACTTATTCTCAACTTGTCATTAGCACAGGAGTGACAACTAATTATTCCTTGCTAGAAAATTTACAAGACTATGCTTGTGGCTTTTCTAATTTAAATGACTTCCGAATAATTAAAAAGTTAATAACTAAAATAAATAATTCTTCTGAATATACTAATCCTATAGTGATTGCTGGAGCTGGTCCAACTGGTGTTGAGCTTGCATGTAAAATTTCTGATTTAATCAAAGATCGGGTTGAAATATATTTAGTTGATAAAGGAGATAAAATTCTACCTATGTGTAAATCATTTAATAGAGAAAAAGCAATTGAAGCAATAGGTAAGAGAAATATTAGAGTTTATTTAGATTATTTTATAAAATCTGTTGATAAAACTTTTATAGAACTTTTAAGTACTGATAATCAAATAAATGATTATATTAAAATTGATTATTCTACTTTATTATGGACTGCAGGATTAAAACCTTCAAAATCAAAATTGCTAAATCATTTTTTGAATGAAAATCAGAAGATTAAAGTAAATAAATTTATGCAAATGGATGAATATAAAAATATTTTTTTCGTTGGAGATATCACATTTTGTGAAAATGCCCCCTTCCCTTCTTCCGCTCAAGTTGCAATGCAGCAAGGTTCTTTAGTGGCTCAAAATATTATTTCTCTAAGGAAGGGAAATGAACTTAAATCATTCGAATTTGAAGATCTTGGAGAAATGTTGAGTCTTGGTATTGGTAATGCATCTATAACTGGCTATGGAATTACCTTGGCAGGACCCCTTGCATTTGAAATTAGGCGTTTTGCATATTTAATGAGAATGCCAGGGTTTCTTCTATCGTTTAAATCCTTTGGTTCATGGCTATTTAGTAAAAAAATAATTAATCGTTTATTTTCCCAATCTCCTTAGCTCCTTTACGCAGTAGTCTTAAAATTAATACTTGGACAGATTCAGTTGAAAAGGTTATTAATTAAATAATATGAATGAGATATTAACTGTTTTTGAAAATCCAAAAGCTGTCATAACTTTGGCAGTGTTAATTAGTGCAGTTTGTTTATTTGTAAGTAGTGCTCTGGCGCCTGAACTGACTGGACTTTTGAGTGTTGCATTATTAATGGCAACAGGAGTTCTTTCTCCTCAAAAAGCATTGGCTGGTTTTGGAAGCCCTGCTTTGATTACATTGATGGGTTTATTTGCTGTTTCTGCTGCACTTTTTAAAAGTGGAGCTCTTGATCGTTTAAGAGAGTTAATAGCTTCTGAAAGTATTCGAACTCCGCGTAGGTTAATAGCTTTGCTTGGATTGGTTGTTGCTCCTGTGTCAGGCGTTGTTCCTAATACTCCAGTGGTAGCTTCGCTTTTACCAGTTATTGAGGCTTGGTGTGTAAAGCGAAAATTATCTCCTTCTCGTGTTTTGCTGCCACTATCTTTCGCTACGGTTTTAGGTGGCACATTAACTCTTTTGGGGAGTTCAGTAAATTTGTTAGTGAGCGATATTAGCGATCAACTTGGCTACGGTCCTTTTGATCTTTTTACTTTTACTGCAATAGGTATACCAATATGGTTGTTTGGGACAGCATATATGTTGTTAGCTCCTCAATCTTTACTACCGGATAGAGGAAGAATTAGCTCAGAGTATGGAGGTAGTTCGGATCAAACTGGTTATTTTACGGAGGTCACAATTCCTTCTGGTTCTGAATTGGTTGGGAATTCCTTGAGGAATAGTCGCTTACAAAGAAGATTTGATGTCGATGTTTTAGAAATACAGCGAGAGAATGAGAGTCTTTTACCACCTTTGGCTGATCGAATAATTCAATCTGGAGATCGCTTGTTGATAAGAATTACACGCTCAGATCTTTTACGATTAAAACAAGAACATACAGTTCAATTAACTAAAGATTTAAATACTGAAAAGAATTTTTTTCTATCAAATACTGACGAGGGCCAACAAACTGTGGAGGTCCTTTTGCCAGCTGGCTCAACCTTGGCTGGCGCGAGTTTGCGAGAATTACGATTTAGGCAAAGGCATAATGCAACTGTTTTAGCTTTAAGACGAGGGCAGCAAACTGTTCAAGAAAGATTGGGCCAAGCAATTTTACGAGAGGGGGATGTACTACTTCTTCAAGCACCTAGAGATTCAATTAGAGGATTGCAAGATAGTAATGATCTACTCGTTTTAGATCAATTTGATAATGATCTACCAACTGTCACAAGAAAACCCATAGCAATTGGTATCGCCATTGCTATGTTGATTCTTCCTTCACTTACCGATTTACCTCTTGTTGCTTCGGTTTTATTGGCAGTAATTGGAATGGTTTGGGGTGGATGCTTAAGGCCCGCAGAGGTTCAAAGATCAATTCGACTTGATGTAATTCTTTTGCTTGGATCTCTCTCTAGTTTTAGTGTCGCAATGGAAAACACAGGCCTTGCAGATGCTTTTGCGAATATTTTAATTTTTATATTGAAAGACCTATCTACTTATTCCGCTTTACTAGTAATTTTTCTCTCGACTACAATATTCACTCAATTTGTCAGTAATGCCGCTTCAGTAGCTCTTTTGGCCCCAATTGCTGTTCAACTGTCGCCAAGTATGGGTCTACCTCCTTTGGCTTTATTGATAACAGTTCTTTTTGGCGCTAGTCAATCTTTTCTTACTCCTATGGGGTACCAGACAAACCTTATGGTGTTTGGACCAGGGCGTTATCAGTTCTTAGATGTCACTAGATATGGAGCTGGCTTGACCATCTTGATGACGTTTCTTGTTCCTGGGTTGATTTTGCTAAACTATGGCATTTCTTAAATATGATAGATATGATTAATAATTTAGCAAAAAATCCAAAGTTTCCATTTAATTTTGATTATTTAATCTTTTCAGAATTAGTCTCCATTTATTGTCGAAAAAAGTGAGTATTAGGCAAGAAACTTATAGAAGGCTGACGGTTCCACAGTTTACAGTGGTAACTGGTTTACTTGTGATTACTTTTGGAACATTATTATTAGCTACACCTTTATGTTCTCATGCAAATGTAGGCTTGTGGGAGGCATTCTTTACGGCAACTTCTGCTGTCACAGTTACTGGATTATCTATTATTGATATAGGACTAGATTTGACATTTTTTGGGCAAATAATTTTAGCGATTATGTTATTAACTGGAGGCCTTGGTTTAATGGCTATTACTACATTTCTACAGGGCTTTATTGTTAGTGGAACAGAATTAAAAACACGTCTTGATAGAGGAAAAACTCTTGATGAATTTGGAGTCGGTGGTGTGGGAAGAACTTTTAAAGGGATTGCGATTACAGCATCTATTCTTATTTTTCTTGGTGCTATTACTTTGTATTTTTTTGGCTTTAATAATATAACTAGCTCAAGTGAGAGGATCTGGGCATCGATTTTTCATAGTATATCTGCTTATAACAATGCTGGATTTAGTTTATGGTCAAACAGTTTACAAGATTATAGAAGTAATTTGGTAGTGAATTTTGTTTTAATTACTTTAATTATATTAGGTGGTTTTGGCTGGAGGGTAACTAATGATATTTGGATAAATCGTAGATCTTTAAAATTAAGAAATTTAAGTCTTCATACACGTTTAGTAATTAGATCATCTTTTATATTAATTTCTCTGGGATTCTTCGGATTGCTTTTTACTGAATCTTTAGCTAGGGGTAGTTTCTTTTCGTTAATTAATTTCGATGATCGTATTTTAACCTCTCTATTTACTTCTGTAAGTGCGCGAACTGCAGGCTTTACGAATTTACCGATATCAATTGAGAGTGTCTCTGACTCTGGTCTTCTATTGTTAATGTTTCTTATGTTTATTGGGGCTAGTCCAGGTGGTACTGGAGGCGGAATTAAGACAACAACTATTGCGGCATTAATGGCGGCTACAAGAGCAACTTTACGTGGTCAAAATGAAATTATTATTCGGAATCGGCAGATATCTGACAAAGTAATTCTGAAAGCTGTAGGTATTACTGTTGGTTCATTTTTATTTGTATTAATTATGGCTTTATTATTGAGTTTGAGTAATGGTTTCAATAGCGGAGAGAATTTTTCATTTTTAGAAATGCTTTTCACTTGTATTTCTGCTTTTGCAACTGTAGGTTTCGATCTTGGCGTTATCTCTAAGCTCGGACATGTAGGTCAATTAATTCTAATTATTGGAATGTTTGTTGGAAGACTGGGAATCCTTTTATTCTTGAGCGCTGTATGGCAAGCTCTTAATAAAAGCAAGCTTCAAAATCGCAATCGAATTGGCTATCCGAGGGAGGATCTTTATGTTTGAGGAGGACAAATCATGAGTGATTGGTGGCAATGGTCTCCCATAAAAGCAAACCAGAAACTTGGGTTTGCTGTAGTTGGAATTGGTCGTTTTGGAAGTGCGGTATGTAGAGAACTATTGAGAAATGGTGCTGATGTTTTGGCTGTTGATTTCTCAGAGAAGGCCATAGAGGAATTACGTCAACTTGAACCAACAATTGAAGCTAGGGTGGTTGACTCTACGGATGAAGAGTCTATGAAAGAGGCAGGTGTTCTTGAAATGGGGACTGTAGTGGTAGGCATTAGTGAGCCAATTGAGGCAAGTATTACGACAACTCTTATTGCTAAAGACACAGAGGGAAGTTTAGTGAAGCAGGTTATTGCTAGAGCAACAAGTGATCTGCATGAAAAAATGCTGAAAAGGGTTGGTGCTGATCGGGTGGTATTCCCTTCGAGAATGCAAGGAGAAAGATTGGGTTTGGAATTAGTTAGACCTAATTTGATTGAAAGATTAGAACTCGATGATAAAACCGGAATTGATGAGATTAAAGTTCCTGAGGTATTTGTAGGCCGTTCTTTAAGAGATTTGAATCTTAGAAAAAATTATTTTGTTAACGTTTTAGCTGCTGGTCCTGCTCAACTACTGACGGTCAATCCTCCAGCTAAATATATTTTAGAAAAAGATCATGTACTTGTAGTTATGGGCTCAATGGAAGATCTTCAAAAGTTGCCACAAAATTAATCCATGCGTGTCTTGGGTTTGATGAGTGGTACTAGTGCTGATGGAATAGATGCAGTTTTGGTTGATTTTAAAGGTGATCCTTCAAAGCCAAAATGGAAAATTTTAAATACATGTTCATGTCAATATCCTTCCTCAACAAGAAAAAAAATAATACAAGTTGGACAAGGATTAAAAATTAGCAGCAAAAATTGGCTTGAGTTGGCTGAGGAAATTACGGAACTAAATGCTTTTGCTGCAAGGAAGTGTGATCCTGAATCATCTGCAGAAGTTGTTGGATGTCACGGCCAAACTTTATTTCATAGAAGTGTAGAACGATCTAAAAGAGGAGGAAGTCTTCAAATCCTTTTAGGACCTTTACTTGCAAATATTTTAGATCAAATCGTCATTTATGATTTTAGATCAAAGGATATTGCTGCAGGTGGTCATGGTGCCCCTTTAGTAGCGTTAGTCGATGAAGCCTTGGTTGGAAGGCTTCATGGATGGAGAGGAGTCCTCAACCTTGGTGGAATTGCGAATCTTACAATTATCCCACCTAAAACTGGAATTGATAAAACCTCTGAATGCTTAGGCTGGGATTGCGGACCGGCTAACTCTTTAATTGATCTAGCTATTACAGAAAGTACTCAGTCATCTTTAACTTTTGATCAGGATGGATCAGTAGCATCTCTAGGGGAACCCAACTTAGGCATCATCGAAAAGTGGTTGAAGGAACCTTTTTTTCATCTAGAACCTCCACGATCTACAGGTAGAGAGCAATTCGGTTTCCAAGATTTACAAAAAAGGAAACAGGAATTAGGTGATATATCAAAAGAAGATTTAATTTCAACATTAACTACATTTACTGCATCAATAATCTCTCAAGATTTAGATAATATTTTTAGGCTTAAAAGTATACGTTTAATTGAGCTTTTGGTTGCTGGAGGTGGAACGAAAAATTTATTTTTAATGAGGCAACTACAGAAAGAATGTTGTGGTGTTCATATCCGTGAAATAAATGAAATTGGTATTCCATCAAAATATAGAGAGGCACTCGTTTTTGCAACTTTATCTTGGTGGAACTTTATAGGTAAAAAAGTTAATCCGAAGTACATTACAGGAGCAAATAAATCTATTTTATATGGAGTAAGAGTTGATCCTTGATTTTAATTGATTTAATAGTTAATTTCTTTTGAATTTTAATCTTTTTGGAATACCTTTTAATCTTTGTGTTTTTTGTTTTTCTAATGCCTTTATAAAATTTTGTGTCTTAGCTTTTTTTGTTTCTATTTCTTTAGATGCTGAACCTTCTCTCAATTCGTGATTCTTGATTCCTTCTTGAATTAAAACTTTGGCCATATTGCTAACTGTTCGAGATTCTGTTTCTGCTAGTTCTGACAATCTTTCACATAAATCCTCTGGTAGGACAACTTGTATGCGAGGCGATTTTTGTTTCCCGTTAGACGAGTTTTGACGAGTAGCCATGCCTACAAAGAACTACCAAGTAGTAAATAGTGTACACTTATACGCAAGGGTAGTATCCTTGTGTATGATGCTTACTAATCTGGCCAGTTTGCCTTATCAACCTTTATTTAAATTTTTTATTTAAAAGGAGTATTTCATGTCTAAGCCATCTCTTCCTCAAACATCTCAACCTCTTTCTGCAAATGTTGTTGCCGACAAAACAACTGTAAAACGACAAAGAAGAAAAAGTCGTGGTAATGGTAAGAATGGAGATGTTCTAATTTCTGCTGTTGTCAGCTCTTATTTATTGACTCATTTACACCATGTTTTGCAAAGAGCAGAATATGGGGCTAGTCAAGAAGGAAGATCTTCTCATGCTGCAAACTTTGCCCAACTCCGTAAAGTCCTTTGCATGGATGCTAGAAGCATGAAGGATGCTTCTGCTTTAGGTTTGAAAGAAAGCGATTTAGATATGTGCAATGAATCTGCCTGTTTCGAGACAAAAGCTGCATAATTGAATATTCTTTAATTAGTCAATACTTTTCTCATGAGCGGCAATGCTGCAGAGCTTTATAAGCTTATAAATGCAGATCCTAGTAAAAAACAAGATCTTTTTCGTCAAGCTCTTCAAAACCCAAAAGGTGCGATGCAATCTATCTGTGCATTTGGAATTGAAATGAATTTGCCAGTTACTTCAGAAGAGGTAAAAGAATATTTGACTACCATTGATGATTTAGATACTAAACAATGGCTAATAAAGGCTCGAGGTGGGTTGTGATTAATTTTTGAATGAAGAGTTGATTTCTAAAGCGTCTTTACTATTTTCTCTAATTCCTCTTCTTTCATAGCCTCCTCCGCTTGCCATCGTCCAAAAAAACCAATAACTTGGGATCGCAAGAGCTGCGGCGAGAACTAAAGCTGTAATTTGTTCGAGTCTTAACATGACTTAATTAGATAAAGTAATTTAAATCAGTTGGCATCTTTTAAAGCTAAATGATTGAAGGTAATTCACTTGAGGTTTTGTTATAGTGTTGCGACTTGAGAAGATTAGGAAGATTTATCCCACTGGCGAAGTTTTGAAAGATGTCAGTTGGGAAATAAGAAATGGAGAGAGAATTGGTTTAGTTGGAGTTAATGGCGCAGGGAAATCAACACAATTAAAAATTATTGCTGGATTGGAAGAGGCAACTGATGGATCTTTGATTACTGAAGGGGATCCAACTATTGCATATTTAAAACAGGAATTTGATGTTGATCTTTCAAGAACTGTTAGAGAAGAACTATTTGAGGCATTTCAAGAAGCATCTGATTTACTTCATAATCAAAAATTAATTCAAAAAAATATGGAGACTGAATTAGCCTCGAAAGATTTAGATTATCTGGATTCATTAATTAAAGAATTAAGCGTTATTCAAAGCAAATTTGAATCAATAAATGGCTACGATTTGGAATCTAAAGTTGAAAAGTTATTACCAACTATTGGTTTTAATCAAAATGAAGGAGACAGATTGGTTGGAGATTTCTCGGGTGGTTGGCAGATGAGAATAGCTTTAGGAAAGATTCTCTTACAAAGTCCTGATTTATTGTTATTAGATGAACCAACTAATCATTTAGATTTAGAAACTATTGAATGGCTTGAGAACTATTTACTGAATCAGAAAGTTGCAATGGTAATTGTTAGCCATGATAGATCTTTTTTAGACAAAATTTGTACAAGAATTGTTAATACAGAGCGAGGTCAATCTAAAAGTTATCTGGGAAATTATACATCTTATCTCGAACAGAGAGATTTTGAATTGGAATCAAAAAGAGCTGCATATGAGAAACAGCAGAAGGATATGCAAGTTCAAAAGGCATATATAGAGAGATTCCGAGCAAGTGCCACAAGAAGTACGCAAGCAAAAAGCAGAGAAAAGTTATTAGATAAAGTTGAAAGAATAGAAGCTCCTGAGAATAATTTAAAAGGACCTAATTTTCAATTTATGGATGCACCTCGTGCTGGTAAGGATATATTAAGTATTAAGGATTTAACACATAGCTATGAAGATAATATATTATTTTTGGGAGCATTTTTGGAACTTGAACCTGGGGAAAGAATAGCATTTTTAGGTCAAAATGGTTCTGGAAAATCTACTTTACTTCGATTAATTATGGGTTTAGAGAAACCTGATGAAGGATCTATTACGCTAGGAAAATATAATATTATGCCTAGTTATTTTGAACAAAATCAAGCAGAAGCCTTAGAATTAGAAAAAACAGTAATCGAGACAATTTCACAATCTGTAACTAATTGGACTCAAACAGAAATTCGTTCTTTACTAGGCAGCTTTGGTTTAACTAATGATTCGGTTTTTAAGGATGTCAGTCAGCTAAGTGGAGGAGAGAAAGCGAGACTTGCTTTAGCTTTAATGATTATTAAGCCATCAAATTTGCTTATTCTTGATGAACCTACAAATCATTTAGATATACCTTCAAAGCAAATGCTAGAGCAGGCATTGACTAATTATAATGGCAATGCATTAATCGTTTCTCATGATCGATATTTTATTTCAAAAGTGGCAAACAAAATTGTAGAAATAAGAGATGGTCAATTAATCAAGTATCAAGGCGATTATAAATACTATAAAGAGAAGAAAATTGAAGAAGCAAAAGAAAAAGAAAAAGAATTTCAATTAGCTGAACGTGAAAGAAAAAGATTGGCTAATAGAGAAAAACAGCGAAAGAAAAAGAAAAAAACTAAATAAAAATGCTGATTATAGACAATTTTTTCAACTTATGGTTGAAGATCATAAATATCAACTGGGTTGATAATTTTTATAGACTCTATATCTTCTCTAAGTATTTTAATTTTTAATTTCGATTGTAAATTATTCCGATTAATTTTTTGAACCACATCGGCTGGAGTTGAAATTTTTTCATTATTGATTGAAATTATTAGATCATTTACCTTTAAGCCACCCTTTTCGGCAGGACCATTTGGCATCAAATATTTAATAATGGCTCCATCTTCTGTTTGGGAAAGAAAATTACTTTTTTGTTTGATATTGCTTGAAAGTGTTACTCCTATCATGGGATGTTTGGCCCTCCCAGTGCTAATTAAATCTTTGGCGATCTTTCTGGCTCTATTTATTGGTATTGCGAAACCTAATCCTGCTCCTGGTCCTGAGCGAACAAGTGTATTAATACCAATCACTTCTCCAACAGAATTTAATAATGGTCCTCCAGAATTACCTGGATTAATAGCTGCATCAGTTTGAATGAGGTCTATTCTTTTGTCGGATATACCTAATTGAGCTACATCTCTATTTAGATTACTAATTATTCCAAGAGTAACAGTATTTTCAAGTCCAAAAGGATTTCCAACTGCAATTGCCCAATCACCAACTTTTAAATTATCAGAGTCTCCTAATTTGGCAGTGGGCCAAGGACCTTTCGCTTTGAGTTTAATAACTGCAAGATCGGTTAAAGAATCTTCTCCAACAACATTTCCAAGCACTCTTCTTCCATCTGATAAACCTACTATTAGTTGGTCAGTTTTTTCTATTACATGAGCATTGGTCAAGACTAGACCCTCTGGAGAAAAAATCACTCCACTACCTTGCCCTTTTTCAATTCGAGATCTTGGAACTTGTAGGCCTCTTAGACCAAAGAATCGTTCAAAATATTGATCATTCAAGATCCCAGGCGGAAATACACCTTCACTTGAAGATATAACCTTACGCTGTGTTTCAATTGTGACCACTGCATCTCCACTTATATTTAATGCGTTTGATACGAAAGATTGTTTATTCTGATTTAGTTGAGATGACAGTAAAGCTTCGCTTGAATGAAGAGGAGTTTCGTATCGGAAGTTAAAAAAAATAAGAACACAAAAAACAAAAACTTTAAAATATTTTTTTTGGCATAGTTTTAGGGATCCTATTAATAGTCGGTTTGCATCTAATCCATGCATGATCTTCTGAAAGGGATTAGTTTTTATTATCTAAACTAATGATAGCTAATTTAAAAATTGAAAGGCCCCCTAATTTAATTACCGTAGATTTTTACTAAAGAACTATTTTTTGAACTTTCTTTCCTCTAGAATATGACTCTGATTTATTCTGAGATTAACAATGAAACTAGAGCGACTTCAAAACTTAATCTGAATTAATGCATTCAGTTTTTTGATTTATCATTTTTGCAAATGTTGAGCAATTTTTTACCTTTTGTTTATGGCCTTTCAGTTTTTATTTTGTTGATTTTGGCTGCCCGAATAATGCTAAATGGTTTTTTTTTCAGTTAACGCAAAATTTAAGTCTCAAAATTCATTTTCAAAGACAAAAAGGAATGATCGAACAGGTTTGGTTACTGTTCATCCTGAGCTTTTAGACGAAGATGGCTGCATTACTGATGAAGATTTGCTCACAGTTCGTTTTTCTAAGGACACTGATCATCCAAAATCATCTGAAAAGCCTTCTGAATAATTTTCATTAGATTTTTTGGGTTTGACATTACATAGTTATCAAAGAGGTTTTAATTTTGGAACAAAGAACGCGCATAGTCGCTGCAGTTATGAAAAACATGAAGTTACCGCCAAGGTTTCGTCTCAGATTGGTAAAGGAAGATCCAGTAAGGCTTGAATTAAGCCTTACCCCAGCTTATGGAAAAGATCCTATTCAAGTTGGGCTAGTTGAGTCACTTGATTTGGTCGCCAGAAGAGACCGAGAGGGAAGAATGCCTAGAGATTTACAAGGAACATGGGATTGGACTGTTCGACATGGAGAAGTTAGTACTGGTGGATGGAATCCTTATTTAAAAGAAGCTCTTCAAACTATGTTCGAAACTGGATTGCCAGCAATTCTTTACGAGGAACTTACTGGGGAGGACTATCATCCAGTGGATGGTTCAAGACATGTTAGATAGACTTTGAAAACTTAAAAATAAATGTATTTATATGTTTTCTCATTGTGAGCATTTCTTTAGTATTATCAAACTAATATCAATTTACAAATGAAAGATAACTTTGAACCTCGTTATGGATTTGTTAATTTTGCTGAAATATGGAATGGCCGTTTAGCTATGATGGGTATCTTAATAGGTTTAACAACCGAGCTTTTAACAGGTCAAGGTATTTTAACTCAGATGGGAATCGGTTGAGAAACTAATTTTAAGATTTTTATTTCTAATAGTTTGACTGATCTTAAAAACGCTAAACAATCTCTAACTACATATACTGTTAAAGAATTAAATGAATCTATCGGTTTATTACTATCAAGAGGCTTTACACCAAAATTTATACTTAAAGCCACTGTCTCTAAATCGCAAATAAAAAAAGGTCATTTATGGTTAACCTTAACCGACGGAAAAGCAAGTGTTGATGGGGTTGCATGGTCATCAACAATCAAGTCTTTAAAATTTTTACCAAAGCAAGATGATGGCGTTGTTATTATTGGTAAATTAAATTTTTGGGAATCCCAAGCAAGACTATCGGTACAAGTTTTTGATATTCGACCAAGTATTTCTACTGTTCTTAAGAAGTTCGAAATAGTAAAATCAAAACTTTTTAAAGAAGGATTGATAGATGATTCGTTACGAAAAAAATTACCAAAGTATCCTCATTCCATTGCTATTCTTACAAGTATTCCAAGCTCTGCTTTGGCTGACATGCTGAGAACATCTAAAGAGAGATGGCCATTAACAAAATTGCAAATAATTCCTATTCCTGTTCAAGGTAATAATGAAAATGAATTGAAATCTATTTTAAGTAAATTAAAAATAAATAAGTTAAAATTAGATGCTGTAATTATAGCTCGAGGTGGCGGAAGCAGAGAGGATTTAATGTTGTTCGATAGTGAAATCATAGCCAGAGAAATCGCAACATTTCCAATACCAGTAATTACAGGAATAGGTCACGAAGATGATCTAACAGTTTCTGATCTTGTTTCAGATCATAGATCTGCTACTCCAACTGCTGCGATTGTTGATCTACTACCCTCAAGAGAAATTGAAAAAAATAAGTTTTTGCAAAATAAAAAAATACTTAAAGATTATTTGAAATTATTTTTTCAGAACACAAAGAAGTCTTTAATGACAAAAAAATCTTTTTTTCAATCTCGTTCACCCCGACAATTAATACAAAATAAAAGAACAAGAATAAATTATATGTATGAGCTTTTGACGGCACTTTCTCCAGAAAAATTGTTAAAAAGAGGTTTTGCACTCATTTCTGATGAGTCAGGCAATTCGATTTATAGTGTAAAAAATGTTAGGGAAAAAGATAAGTTAATAGTTCAATTTTGTGATGGAAAAATTACCGCAGAGGTTAATAGTCTTAATTATGATAAAATATAAATTTATTTAATAAAAATTTTATATTTATGTCATTTTCAGATGAAGGCATTAAAAATCATTTCTCAATGTCTAACAAAGTTACTAATAAAAACAATATAGAAATTTTTAAAAAAGATATTAATAAATTAACTTATGAAGAATCTATATCTGAATTGGAAAAAATCTTAAGTAATGTACAAGATGAAAATATTTCACTGGATCAAATTCAGATTAACTATATTAAAGGTCATCTACTTCTTAAGCATTGTGATGAGCTTTTGCAATTTTGTGAACAAGAAATTAATGAAATTAATCCTGAATTTTTGGAATTAGATTAATTTTATAAATCTATATCTTCGGATTTTATATCAATTGTTGCAGCACTTGCTGGAATATTTTCTAGAAAATCAGTGGTTCTTTTTATGGTTGTTCCACATATTGGACAAATCATTTGACTATTTAAAAATGTTGAGCCACAAGCTTCACAGGTTTGTACTTTTGATTGGATTCTTTTCCAAGTGAACCATCCAATTCCTCCTAAGATTAAAGGTATTATTGTAATGATAAGGAATATTCCACTTGCGAAATCAATAATAAATTTCCCAGCTGGTGTAGGTAAAATAATAAGTACAATAAATACCATCCAAAGCAATGCAGATGGCTTATTCATGAGTACTGAAGAGATTGATTAAAATATTATAATTTAAATTTAGTTGCTTGTTTCCTTAATGTTTAAACGTATCGATTTCGACGCATGCTTGCAATGACAACGCTCCAACATTGACCAAAATAAATAATCACTCCTACCATCCAAACCCAAAGAGTCAATACTAGGACTCCACCAATGAATCCATAAGCTTGAAATCTTGATCCCAAGGAAAGAATACTTCTACTAACTGCCAAATTTAAAATAGTTAGCAAAGTTCCAATCATCAAAGCCCCAGGTATTAGTGGTTTTAAGGGTACTCTTCTACTTGGGAGTAAACCTTGTAAAAGGAGAGCCATAGTTGAAAAACCTATTAAAGGAAGTACAAATTGACCTACTTGAAGTACAGGTATTTTTGTGATTGCATTTTCAATCCAAGGGGTTGTTTTGGCTAAGTCTTCCAAAACCGCCTCGGGAATCATACGAATATTTGCACTGATTTGATCGATAACCATCAAAATCCCAACTAAAAGAACTACAAAAAAAGCTTCAATACGATTTCTGATAAATCGAAACGCTTGGATTTTTAGTGGATCAGGCTTTGATTTAACTGGTAATACGTCTTCCCATAATCGATCTGCTCCTCTTTGTAATGTTAGATAGGCATTGCCAGCAGTGATCATTAAAAACATTGCCCCAAGAATCCCTGCCCCAAATCCCTGATTAATTAATTGTTCTAAAGTTGACGCGACTAATGCTATTACTTCAGAAGGTAAAACTTCAGCAGTTAATTCAATTATTCTTTGCTCTATTCCTTGCTGTTTTCCTAAAAACCATGATGCAACTGATAGAGAGATTAATAATATTGGGAAAAATGACTGAAGGGTGTAGTAAGCAAATGCTGCGCTTAAATCGACGCAATCACACTTAGACCATCTTTCATAAGCTCTCCAGAGACTGCTAAAAAACCATCTTGCTTTTTTATTCCAATTCAAGCTCACGTTGGTTTTAAAGTATTTACTATTACGCTAACTCCTAGGGAGAAGATTTTTATTAGTTGAATCAGTATATTTAAAATCATAAATTTTTTTAATTAAGCTAATTTTATTTAATGAGAAATTAAAAGCAAATAGTGAATTAACTATCTTGAATTAAGGCGTTCGCCCATGGCAGCATGTTGTTCAATTCATTTTCAGAGGATGCTGCTAGTAATGGAAAATTCACAGAAGTAAGATCTGTGCCAGAGAGAATATCTTTTGGATTCGTCTCCAACCAGTTGATCAGACAATTAAGTTCCTCAAGTATTAACCATGCAGCTGAAATATCCCAAATTTTTGGTGTTGCCTCTAAAGCAGCAATCGTTTGACCTATGGCAACACTAGTCATATTTAAACTAGAGACACCAAGTAGTCTTATTTTCCCTGGGAAAGACTGCTCTGGTTTCATTTGTAAAACTTTAATTGAGCGGCTACAAAGAGAAATGCAGTCGCTATTTTTTTTGAAACGAGATTGAGGCTTAAGTGGCTTGTCGTTTAGCCAAACTCCTTTTCCTCTTATGGCAAAAATTCTTTTTCTCAGTGCTGGTATGTCAAGGAAGGCTGTTTCAGGTTCTCCATTAGTGAAACGTGCTATTGATATTGCCCAGTATGGAATTCCTGCTGCAAAGTTAGTTGTCCCATCGAGTGGGTCAACCACCCAATATTCACTAGAGCTAGGAATTGACTTCTTACCCTCTTCACTAAGGACCCCTTCTCCGGGAGCAATTTTTGCTAAACCCTGAACAATCGTT
The DNA here is from genome assembly GCF_027359355.1 of Prochlorococcus marinus str. MIT 1214. NCBI lineage: Bacteria > Bacillati > Cyanobacteriota > Cyanophyceae > Synechococcales > Prochlorococcaceae > Prochlorococcus > Prochlorococcus marinus. The sequence goes on from NZ_CP114777.1 coordinate 1,514,066, forward strand.
TTATCACTCCACCTATCACATTCAGTAATAAGTGTGCCATCAGGTTTTATATCAGAATTGATTTGACCAAAATCTTGAAGTTGGCGTCCTCCCACCTTATCAACTAGATGATGAATTGAAATTAGTTGAGCTTTGCTCAGACTTTTAGATATTGGGTTTTGGTTCATTGTTATTCAGTTGCAAGCTATGGCTGACATAATGGAATTAAATTCGATTCATAGAGATTTGATTTGTTGCCTATGTCGCTTTGATTTTTTTGATTGACTTTGATATCACAAGGTTTGATATTGTCTAAACCTGTTTGCCTACTTAAATCAGCTAATAAAGTGTTATAGCTCGTGACCGAAATAATATAACGAACCTCGGAATCAGTTAAATCTCTTTGGTTGTTTACAACTTCTCGTTGTGTAGTAATTCCTGATTTATATCTAAGCTTGGCAAGCCTTAGAGACTCTCTTGCAGATAAAACTTCCGTATATGAAGCAGAAATATTTAGTTTGGCCGATTCTAGTTTAAAGAATACTTCTTCAACTTCTCTTCTGATTTGAGCTCTTCTTGTGGCAAAAATAAGTTTTGCTTCTTCTGCTTTGCTTTTGTTGTAATTATATAAAGATCTTGCATTGCCTCCATCAAAAACAAACCATGTTGCATTGAGCCCAATGGTGTTAGAAAAACTTGACGATTGATTGCTAGTGTTTGGAGAGATTTGATTTATTTCACCCTTTGCAAATGTAGAGGTTGATGTATTTACTATGCTTAATTTTGGTTGGCTAGCAGCTAGTGCAGCATTGGCATTACTATTATTAATTGATATATCTAGTAGAATGCTTTCAAGCTCTTCTCTTGAATTATAAGCAGCAATAATACTATCTTCTAATGATAAATCCCATAGGCCTATTACTTGAGTTTTTGAGCCAATTAAAGGTGTTACATCTTCTGGAAAATTAAGTATTTCAGCAAGAGATCTTTGACCAATTTTTTGATCTCCTAATTTGATATTTAATAACTGTTGATCTCTAGCTAGTTGTGTTTTTGCTTCTAGAACCTCTAATTTTGTACCAATGCCTGATTCAAATCTGATTTCTGCGTCTTTTAATCCAAGGTTAGAGGATTCTATTGATTTTTTTGCTACTTCTATTTCCTCATTTGCTTTTTGCAAATTGAAGTAACGTTTTTTTGCCTCTAATTTTAAATCTCTTAGTATTTTTGAATAAGAATACTTTGATTTTTCAAAACTATCTCTAGCTGAAGCTATCTCTGGGACTCTCGCAGGATTAATTACATCCCATTTAATTTGAGCAGATATTGAGGAGCTCCATTGTTTACTTGAAGTGTCTTGTATTAAACTTGATTCGTTATAATTATTAGATTTAAGATATTGAGGAATTCCGTTGGCTGTTAGGTTTAATGTTGGGTACCAGGAGGATAATGAACTTTTTAAAATTGATTTAGCTTGATCTATTCTTTCTAAATAGATTTTGATAGTTCGATTGTTATTTATAAGTATGTTTTCTAACTGATCTAGATTAACCTTTTGATAAGTTTTTACTAAAACTTCTCGCGATCTGGAGGGTAATAAAAGATCCTCAGGTGAATTTAATTCATATAAGACTCCTTGTTGTTTTTGAGTTTCGCTTTTATTTGAATCTCCTTTTAACTTTATATTGGAAGTTATTTTTTGCGAACTGGTAGCCCATAAAGGATTTAGCCCAGAAATAAATAAACCTGCAACAATTAGGAACTTTCTTTTAACTCTCCTCATAGTTATAAGAAAAACTGCGATGGATTTGGTAAAGCAATTATGCTTTACCAAGTGCTTTGTTCACGATGTCTTGTGCATCATAGACAATTCTTACAGACACATTAAGTGACGAAGAGAGCTCTTCAAGAGTCATGTCATCAAGAAAGATTTTTTCACCTTGCCTAAGCATGACGGATGGTAGAAGCAACTCATCCCCTAATTCTTTTCCTTGCAATCCTTTTAATAGGTCTTGGCCTGTGAGTAGGCCTGTCACTATTTGCTCTTGACCCCAATAAGGACTTGGAAGCCCATATAGATGCAGTATGAAATTATTTATTTTATTTAGTCGGTTGCAAGGCTTCTGTAATTCATTTTCAACAAGTTTGCCAACAACCCAGCTGCAGGTTTTGTTTTGATCAATTTTGATAGGCAGATTTCTGGTAGCTTCATCCATTGCTCTAAGAAAACTGCGAATACTTCCTACCCCATTTTCTTTTTGAGGTAAATCTTCATAAGAATTTAGTGAGGGTAAAGGTTTCTGAGCTATTAAATACCATTCGTCAGATAACCAGGCAAAACGGGAACCCATTGATTTATAAAACATTTTCTGCATTGACTCAACTTGATTGATGATTTGTGTCGCACAAAAAGAATCCACGGGTATTAGCCCATCATTGCTTGGACGAAACCTTGTTAATCCAACTGGAACTATTGCTACTGAAAGGACCACAGGAAAATTTCCTTGTGCAAATCTATATAGATCGTGAATGGTTTTGTCTAAAGCTTTTCCATCATTTATTTGAGGGCAAACAACAATTTGTGCATGAATTTGTATTCTTTTTTCTGAGAACCAAGCTAATTGATTTAAAAGGTCAATAGCTTTAGGATTCCTTAGCAATTTGGACCTTAAAGAGGGTTCTGTTGCATGCACTGATACAAATAAAGGACTGAGTCTTTGTTGATCGATTCTCAGCCAGTCTTGTTCGGAAAGATTAGTAAGTGTTAAGTAAGAACCATATAAAAAACTTAGCCTATAGTCGTCATCTTTGAGATATAAGCTTTTTCTTTTTCCTGAAGGCTGTTGGTCAATAAAACAAAATGGACATTGATTATTGCATTGTTTTAATTCATCAAATAAAGCTTCAGTAAAAGCAAGTCCTAACTCATCATCACAATCTTTTTCGATGTCAACTGTGTGTTTTTTACCTTTTTCATCTAAAATAATTAGTTGAATATTTTCTTCAGCAATAAGAAATTTGTAATCAATAAGATCTCTTGGTTTTACACCATTAATGCTAAGTAATTGATCTCCAACTTCAAATCCAAGCTCCTCGCCTATAGAACCTTTTTCGATTGAAGCAACAACCGCAGGTTTGATTTTGTTTTTAGTTATTTTTAATGTGCTCATTTATGCTCCTAAACAAGAAAATAAATTTTTATACTTTTCGGATGGTTTGAAAAAAATTCAATTGATCTTGCGGAATCATGTATTTTTCAATAATAAGTAAATTTTCAACAAAAAGTACTTAAGAAGATTTTTTGAATCATCTCTTTTTCTGAAGATTTTAAAAACTGGACCTTAAAAAGTATTTTAATCATTTTAATTAAGAAGTTTTGAAGAGTTTTTTAAACTTTGTTATTTGTATTCCAAAGACTGTTTGGTTTGGGTATCGACTTGAATGTAAATTCATAGAAGGTTGAACTGAAAACCAACTCAGTTTTATTCATTCTGATTTACTCAAACAATCCCACCAAGCCCACTAATCAAGATTCGTCCTACCTTTCAAAGCCAAGGACTTTGCAATTTTGGGCTAGCACAATGGTTGTCCTGCCGGTTTTTGTTCAGGCTCCATGGGTTCATGTGTTCCCTTTTTCAGCTTTTTTATTTGGATTCATCATATTTTTTCTTGGATTTTATTTACTAAAATTTTGTGGTGATAGATGGTCCTCTATTGGTTCGTTATTGGTTGGTGTGAGTTGGAGCTGGTTAGGAGGATGTCTTTTTTGGGGATGGTTAAGAGCTCATCCTGTGTGGCATTTGCCTGTTGAGTCAATAGCTTTGCCAATAGCAGTAAGCCTTTTAAATTCTCGATGGAAAATTGGAGCCAGTTTCTATTTGGCATCTCTTTTAGGAACTGCTTTTACTGACGTAATGATTGTCTTGACAGGTGTCATGAAAGCGTGGCCCCAAGTTGTAGATGCGCCTTTTTCAGAAGCCTCAAAAATGTTGAGTTTAACTGCGGAACAATTATTGGAACCTTTTTCATTATTTGCCATTTTCATCGCGGCACTTTTAATCCTTTTGATAGCAAATTGGATGAATCAAAAATCAAAAAGTGAATCTTTATCTTCTGATGCTTGGCTTGTATCCAGTTCAGCTTTGACAACAACCTTATGGGTTGATGGTTTATTTTTTGCGACTACATTGATTCAGCCTCAACTCAGTGGATTAATCTGAAAATTGATATTTTATGGATTTAAATACTGGATTTAATAAAAATGACATTTACTCAACTAATTGGGATGTAATTGTTATTGGAGCAGGAGCTGCGGGCTTAATGTCCTCTCTTGAATTGCCAGCAAATCTTAAAACTTTACTGTTAAATCGTAATACTAGTAAGCGTTCCTCAAGTAGATGGGCACAAGGAGGAATGGCTGCTGTGACGAGAATCGAAGATAGCGAGGATATTCATGCTCTGGATACCATTAAGGCTGGGGCCGGACTTTGTGATTCTGAAGCGGTACATATGTTTGTTCAAAGTGCGCCGAGATTAGTAGATAGACTTTTGAAACTAGGCATGGAATTTGATAGAAAGTCTGGAAAGTTATCTACAACTCTTGAGGCTGCTCACACTCATAGACGAGTACTTCATGTAAAAGATAGAACTGGAAAGGCATTGGTAGATGTTCTTAATGAGCAAGTTGATCAAAGAGATAATGTTCTGCATCAAAGAGGAATAAGAGTGACTCAAATTTGGGTCGAAAGAGGAAGATGTTTAGGGGTACAAGTTTTAGATGGACCAGCTTTGCGCTGGATAAAAGCAAAGGCAGTAGTTTTAGCTACCGGAGGCGGTGGAGATTTGTTTGCTAATACCACAAATCCAACTCAAGCTGCTGGGGAGGGAATTGCCTTGGCGTGGAGAGCTGGGGCTTTCATAGAAGATCTCGAATTCTTTCAGTTTCACCCAACTGCTCTGAAATTGGATGATGCGCCTTCGTTTTTGATTTCTGAAGCTTTGAGAGGGGAGGGCGCACTTTTAGTGGATTCTTTAGGAAAGAGCCCCGTAGATCAACTGGAAGGGAAAGATCTTGCATCAAGAGATCAGGTCAGTAGGGCATTGTTTAAAGCAATGCAAAAGCAAAAAGTTGATCACATTGGTCTGGATGTTAAATCCATTGCTGTTGAGGATGTAGAGGCTCGATTTCCCTCGATTTTTCAAAGGTGCAGAGAGCTTGGCTTAGAACCTTTAAAAGAAGTAATCCCCGTAGCCCCATCTGCCCATTATTGGATGGGCGGTGTCGCTACCAACTTGAAGGCACAGACAAATATCAAAGGACTTTTTGCAATAGGTGAGGTTGCATGTACTGGTCTGCATGGTGCAAATAGGCTTGCAAGCAATTCATTAATGGAATGTTTGGTTTTTGCAAATCAAATGCAAAATATTGAATTAAATGATTTCAAAACTTGTGATATATCAGGAAACAATTTCAGTTTTCACAAATCTAATCTTCGCTTTTCTAAGGATCAAGGAACTAAGTATTTATCAAAAGAAATTGAAAAACTTAGACAATTATGCTGGCGCGAGGCTGGAGTTGATCGATCACGAAAAGGAATGAGTGCTGCTCTTGCAAAAGTTAAACGAGATTATCAAAATCTTTTAGACGAGCCCTTATTGAATTTGGTTTTTTCTCAGTCAAAATATGCAATTAACGAATTTGATGAAATTGCCAGGAGAGACCTAAATTTGCTGCTTGATTTAAGTAATCGACAAATGTCAAGTTTACTTATGTTGGAGGCTTGTTTGTTTCGTGAAGAGAGTAGAGGTGGGCACTTTAGAGATGACTTTCCTACTTCCGTTCCTTTTTGGCGATGTCATACTCGTCAAAAAAAAGGAATGAATATTCATACAAGACCCATTATGGATAAAGCTGAGTTTCCTAAAAATCTTTAGAGTATTTGTAATTGGTAAGTTCAGCTAATTCTTCAAGACTTTTCACTCCTGAATCAATTGAACCATTAATTTCCCAAGAAGGGAAACCTGTTATACCTTTAGCTTCGCAAAGTTCTCTTTTGTTGTTAAATCCATCTTTTGCACATTCAACTAAATTTAATTTTTCTGCAGCTTCTTTCCCGAACATTTCTTTTTGATCATGACAATGTGGGCACCAATAGGCGTTATACATAACGGCTCCTTCTTTTGTTAAATGTTCAGCGAGTTTTATTTTTTCAGGAGAACTTATCGCTATTACCGCAGGTGGCATGCCTGGAATATTATTTGAAACTTCCTTAATAGCAGGATCGACTGATGATGACCATAATAGTCCTGCTAGAAGAACTGCTACTGACATAAGAAAACCTCTAAAAAATAATTTACCATAATCTTCCCAACCGCCTCCAAATATATTTAATAATAGAACTGAAAGTGATATCAGAAAAGAAAGAAGACAGAAAAAACAGAAAGCTTTAATTTTAAATATCATTACTGATAGTAAAATTAAGCTGAAAATAAAAGTAGATGTAGATATATAAAAAGATCCCCACCATGCAACTTTTGAGATATTATTTTTTTGGTTTTTGAGAATGGGTATTAATGGGAATATTGCCATTAATAATATTAATAAATAACTAATTAAACCTATTAATGATAATGGAATAGAGAAATTATTTGTTTGAAAGAAAGTCCCCCAAGGGCTATTTAAAACTTTATCGCAGCCTCCTAATCCACCTGGACAGTTTAAATTTCCTATGAAACCCCATTTATTTAGTGTTATGGATCCTGTATCAATAACGCCAACTGTTGATAATACAGCTATTACAACCCTCGCCCATTTGGAACCTAGATCTTGTCGACGTCGACTCTTTAGTCTTGAAGATCCCATGCAGTTGAATTTTAAATTATTGAATTTTTTTATTCTAATGAAGAATTAGTTTTAAGTCTGAATAATTTAAATTAATTCTAATGTTCTTTATATTTTAAGAACTATAAATATCTTGCTGAGTATTAAATATAAACCTCTTTAACTAATCCAGAACTAATAAGAGTGATTTCTTTATTCAGATTAATTTAATAGCTTTCAGGGCTTTTTGAATCACGAATGCTGCAGAAAGACCTGCTCCAACAAAAACTAAGTAAAAAAGAATTCCCATTTGATTTAAATTTCTCCACTAATAATAGAACATCAGTGCTTTATCGTTTGAATTTATTAATTTTAATCTTGAATATATTGTTTACCAGTGATCAGGCATTGCTCCGCTCTCTGTAATTCACGACCAATGTAAATCGCATGATCTAAATGACTTATGGGGAATGGACCATGACCCTCGGAGATTTGAATACCTACTTGCTTGGCACTCTTCCCTCTATAAATATTGTTTGGTTGATTTGTACTTTTTGTTTTACAACCAATTGGTTCTCCGGACTCTGGATCAATAGCTCGACCTTTTTGATCAATATCATTTAAATAATGTTCAAGTATTAACTCATTCGTTTTGGGTTCAATTTTTATTAAGAAATAACCTTTTGGGTCAAGTTCTATTTGCCGCTTGGATAATTTAGCGTCTAAAAGCGTTATTGAGTTAATTAAGTCTTCTTGAAGATCTAGATTGTTCATTTCTTTAATTTACAAATTAAAAAGAAGATACACAAGTGACTTATTATGTAGCTATTAGATTTTCCTGTAAAAAATTATCCTGAAATAAAGCTTTTTAAGATTAAAAATATAAGCAGATTTACAAAAATAAAAGATAAATAAACAATACCTGGATTTTTTAGGCCTGCTGGTGCTGTTAGTTCATAGCCAAAAAGAGTAATAACACCTTGAGTCCCTTTATCTTTATAACTAAAAATTCCTTGAGCAAAAAAAGGTTTTTCTTCATTAGAATCAGTTTTATCTTGCTCGGTGGAAAGCGATTTATCCGTCTCTGGAGAATCTAGTAAATTCTTGTCTGTCATTTAGATTAAGTCTTTAATTTGTATGAAGTTACTATGTATTTGATAGTTTTGGCTCTTCAAACTTAAAAGGTACTTCATTATTTGTAGCGTTTATTTGGTCAAGCATTAACTTATTTGCTCTTGGTAGCCATTCTCTTATTAATGAGTCCATAGGTCGGTTGTACCATCTATGAAGACTTGCGTTGGGTTTAGCAATAAAACCTCTTCGTTTTTTGTGACTCCCGCCCGCTCCAGGATCAAAATATTTTATTTTATTTTCTATTGCCCACTCGATTGGGGAGTAATAACAAGCTTCAAAATGTAAATTATTGATATTTTTTACTGCACCCCAATATCGTCCCCAAAGCATATTTTCGTTTTTTACGCATAATGACATTCCAATTGTTTTATCAATTGCTTCTTCTTTTGCATCAAATAAAATAATATTTTCTTTAAGTTCTGTTGATGTAAGTTCAGTAAAAAATGATTCAGTGAGGTATTTACTTCCCCATACTCCCCATCTTGAACAATGAAGCTCATAAAAATAATGCATTTTTTTTAAATTCATTACATTTATTTGAGACCCACTAAGAGGTTCAACTTTTACTCCACATTTTTTTATGCTTTCTCTTTCTCTCTTAATATTTCTACGTTGATTTGAATTAAATTTTTTTAAAAAATCAGAAAAACTGTTTTCTTCATTCAATTTCAATAAACTTTGTTGGTTGATCCACTTAGCACAATTTAGAGATTCTGCTATTTTCATCCATTTAGGATCTACATATAAAAAATTACAACTGAGAATTCCATTTTGTTTGGCAAAACTATCAATTTCAGAGATTAATATTTTTGTTAGATCTAGATTATTAACTCCTTCTGCAAAAAGAAAGCGATAACCTTCTGTTGGACTTAACGGACTCATTCCTATTAGCTTTGGATAATATTGCAGTCCCATGTCTTGAGCTAGTTGAACAAAGGGATTATCAAAGATAAATTCTCCATAACTATGAGATTTAAGATAAAGAGGTGCACATGCAATTAAATCATTTTCACTCCACGCAGAGAGAAATAATGGTTGCCATCCATATTTAGTGCTAACACTTTTTGATCTTTCTAATGCATTTAACCAATCCCATTTATAAAAAGGCGTTGAATTTTCTTTTAAAAAATTATTCCAAATAATTTTAGGAATTTCTTCGATTGTTGGATGCCATTTGATTTTTATATTGTTCATTTCTTTTATACTAAATATATATTTAGGATAAATTATTTCTAAAATATCTGATAAGTAATTCATTATTACCGAGTTTTTTACTTTCTTTTAGAATCCAGTTATTTTTTTTATTCATGATTGTATTTAAGCTGCTTAATTTAGATGAAACCCAGCAGTAATCTCCTCCTATAAGATGAGGTGTAATGGTGATTTGTAATTCATCTATTAGATCCTCTAAAAGAAAAGCTGAAATAAGATTTGCGCCTCCAAGTAATACAATTTTCGCAATTCCTTTTTGATACAAATCATCAAGAGAATCACGCCAAGTGAGTTTGAAATTTATTTTTTTATCGAATCCGTCAGGAAGCATTATCTCATTTTTCTTATCTTGTGCTTGTATCAACCATTTTTGAAGAGGTTGTTTAAAAAAAAGCCAATTTTCTGGAAAAATTATTTGATTGCTCGCTATTAGAGCAATTGGTTGCTCGTTCTTTCCTTCTGAAATTCTTTGCTTTAATAAGCTTTTATTTTTTATGACACAAATTGATTGGTGGTCTCTTAGCGTTTGCCCTCCCATTAAAATCCCATCAGACCAAGCAAGTGATTCTTCTAAAACTAAACGATCACCAGACTGACCTAATTGAGTTTCCCCTCCTTCTGGGTATGCGATACGTCCATCAATACTAGAAGCTAAAACTAATTTAACCCATTTTGTTTTCAATTATCTCAGCAAACCCACCTGATTCTTTGAGTCTTTATTATCAATTTTTGATTCAGGTACATTTGCATAAACTTCAGCTGCATTATTAGGACTCTCCTGTAGTTTTATCTTATATAAATTTGCCCCAATCGCATTAATCGGATTAGTTAATTTATCTGAAATGTGTAATGCAATATTTTCAGCTGTAGGTACACAATTTGCAAAATAAGGAATATCTTTATTTAAAAAGGTATGATCAAAGGGCTCTACAACTAGATCATTTATTAAACTATTTAATGCAGATAAATCACATATCATTCCAGTTCTAGGATTAATCTTTCCTTTGACAGTTATATCTACTATGTAATTGTGACCATGTCCATTAGGTCGAGCACATTTTCCGAATATTTTTTCGTTTTCGTTTTGAGGTAGGTCTTCTCTAGCTAATCGATGAGCAGCTGAAAAGTGTGTTTGAACTGTTAAATAAGCATCCATAGCATTTCCTTGATATTCAGCCCAGAGTTTGGGGTTTTCGTAAAGACGAAGAGATTTTAGTGGTAAGTGAGATTTAAGGCGCTCCCATATAATACGAACTAAACTTTCAGTTGTGGGAAGGCAACCTTCGGGTTTAGAGAGGTCAAACTCTGGCCATGTGTCATTTAAAAAACGAAAGTCAAGTTGACTTGTCACTTCATTTTTTATGGCATGTTTTACATCTGAAAGGTTTAAGACCATGCCATATTTATTAAGATCTCCTTCCATGGTTACGATTAACTCGTAATTATGTCCGTGGCCAGGAGCTATTGAGCATGGGCCAAACAAAGCTGAATTATCATCATCTGATAATTCAGGAAGCCTATAAAGGTGGCTTGCGCTAAAGCAGGCTCGCCTTGTGATTACGCAGCTTCTACCCTCTCCATGAGGGTAATTAGATGTGATTGCTTCCATAAATTTTTCACATCAACATACATCTTAATAACTTTCAGTTACTTCTGTCTTTATGGCCGTCCAACCAACCCCTCAAACTCTTAAAGAAAAGTTAGGTGGTCGAAATATATTTTTGATCGGAATGATGGGTTCTGGCAAAAGTCAAACGGGACCGGTTCTAGCAAAAATGATCAATTATGCTTTTGTTGATACTGATGATGTTATAGAAAAAGCTTCTAAACAATCTATTACATCTATTTTTGAAAAAGATGGAGAAAAAGTGTTTAGGGATGTTGAAAAAAAAGTTTTAAAAGAAATTAGTCAACATCATTCTCTTGTAATTGCTACAGGAGGTGGATTAGTGACCTTGCCTGAAAACTGGGGCATTCTTCATCAAGGAATAGTTATTTGGTTAGATCTTGATTTAAAACGTTCAATTCAACGATTAGAAAGTGATAAAAAGCAACGCCCTTTACTAATTGGGGATGATTTAGGTGAGACTTTTAGTCAAATTTATGAAAGTAGAAAACCAATGTATTTAGAGTCAGATTTGAGAATAGAAGTTGAGGATCAATCTCCATATGAAGTTGCAACTATGATTGCTGAACATTTGCCAAGCATCCTTATTGACCCGGAGACTCAAGCCGAACGGCATACCACTGAATTGTAAAACCTGTTTTGATTTCTAGGTCGCAGGCTGTATCAAGCAAATGTTGCGCAGCTTCTGCTATTGAGGACTTACATGCAAGATCTAATGGTAATGAATCGAATTTATTTAACCAAGATTCAAGCCATACAAGAGTTTGTTCTTTATCCAAGAATTGTTCACTTTCGCCAGGAACCAATACAACATAATTATCCATTTCTCTAATTAGCGGATCAGACATGAGACAGAAATTTTTCTTCTTTTTGATTTCTATTTTAATTATTTTTACTTATACCGGTCCTGTACTTTCTGAGCCTGTTCTTGAAATTAAAAATTTTCAACCCTCTGAGCTTTCTGAACGCAAATTAATCTGGCCTGATTGGCGCTTACCTTCTTCAATTAAGCGCCCAAGATTGCAAGATGATTTAATTTACCCTGATTGGTTTGAAGGGGTATGGGATGTTATTAGTGAGATAGAAGGTGATAAAAATCAAGAACCTATTATTCATTCAGCTAAATTTAATTACAATACCTCTGGTAATTTAATTGCTGATCGTGAATACAATACTAAGTCTTATGCGTTGAGCACAAGGACTGGTGATTTCTTATCAGTAAAGAATGATCCTAAATCTCCTAATCGACAGTTTGCTAAATTAACTAACGATAGGTATTTAGAGACTAAAATTATAGGGAGACTTCAAGAGAAAATAGACAATAATATTTTTATCACTGATGAATTAATTTTACAAATTTTACATACTCCAGAATTTAGCCGTGTTAGCCAGGTCGAAACATTAACTGAGTTTAAAAAATGTAGATCTAATCAAAATAATGAAATAAATCTGAGTGACTTTAATATTTGCGGAGAACAGTTTCAAGCAATTTACAATCAACCTGGCCAAAATTTGATTTCCTTGCCGATTAAAACAGAGAAATCTAGATTAATACTTAGAAAGACTAATGATTAGTTATTTCTAATTGATCTTCAATTAAGTCTCTCCAGTTAAAAATATTTTGAAGACTTGGATCGTTTATGTATAAAGAACAACCTTTGCCTGTAAGATTTTCTCCAGATGAGTTTGGAAATTTGAGTAGCGATAAGTGTGATGCTACAGCAATATCAGCAATAGAAAGCTTTTCTCCAATAAGAAAGTTTTCTTGATCAATTAAATTTGATAGATACTCTAGATTTGATTTTAGAGATTCCTTCTCTTTCTGGTTTATTAATCCAGATATCTGACTAGTAATCTTTGTAGGAAGATTAAAAAGAAGTTTTTTCATAGAATCCGAAATTTCGTTGGCAAATAAAGAGGAAATCAATTTTGGATTCTTCGTCAGTTCTTCTAAAAAGACAATTTTTATTGATTTTGCCAAAGTTGTATCTGCCCAATTCTCAAGGATTTGGGCCTGAGAAGCTTCCTTTACATCCTCTGGAATTAATTTTGGTTCTATTTCAATTTTCTCTAAGTGTCGTATTATTGAACTTGAGTCATGGATTGTTGTTTCCTTATCAAAAAGCACGGGTAATTTTCTTTGCCCTGTTTTTTGAAAGATATCTATTTGCCCTATGGCTGGTGTTATCTCAACGGTTCGATATTCAAGCTTTTTTGCAGCCAAAGCCATTCTTACTTTTAAACAATAAGGTGAGTGCCTAAATTGATGAAGCTCCAACATTTTATGTTCTTTCAAATGGTTAGCAGAGTAGCTATTAATTCAGTCTTTTGGTGGTGAAAAATGGGTGAGTTTTTTTCTAATGTTTCTAGATATCCCAAATATCTCATCACCATAGTTTTGGGGGTTTTCACTGCTGCACTTTCTCCATTAATTAAAAGAGGTAGTAATCCGATCACAGCGATTGCTCTCGTTGGGGCGTTGTTAAGTGGACTTCTGACAATAATTTTCTTATTAAAGGCTATGGCTTTTCCCCTACCAATTACTTAGTTATGGCTAATTCAAGAAGGGTAGAAAAATTAGCAGCTTTACTAAAAAGAGAAGTTAGTGAACTTTTAGTCAATGGTGTTAGAGATGAAAGAATTCATCAAGCTATGATTACGATTACATCTGTTGAAGTCTCAGGTGACTTGCAGCATGCAAAAATTTTTATAAGTCTTTTTGGTGAAGACAAAAAAAAAGCTGAAGTACTATGTGGTTTAGAGGAAGCGAAGGGATTTGTTCGTGCCGAGCTTGCTCGAAGGCTTCAAATGAGAAGATCTCCTGAGCTTGTTTTTAAGATTGATAAAGGAATGACAAAAGGTCCAGCAGTTTTAGATCTTCTCAATTCATTGGAGCTTGAACGAAACAGAAAAGACAAAAGTAAAGACTCATAGATTAATCAAAATTTTTGATGAATAGATCTGATCTTAGAAGGGAAGTTGCTGAATTATTTATAGTTCGAGCAAGTGGATTTAATCTTGATTCACAACGTTTATATCCTAACTTAGAGGAATCTAATACAAGTCTAAAGAGACTTTTAGAAGAAGGTGTTGGAGGAGTTATTTTTCTAGGAGGAACAGTAAAAGAATTAGAAATTCGTTGCAATATCTTAAAAAAATGGTCTGGTAAACGCCTTCTCTTGTGTGCTGACATTGAGGAAGGCGTTGGTCAAAGATTTCATGGAGGAACAAAGTTCATTCCTCCAATGGGTATCGCTCAGATTTATAAAAAAGATCATCATTTAGGAATATCTATTGCTGAGAAAATAGGGTATTTTACAGCTAAAGAAGCAAAAAATATTGGTTTAAATTGGCTATTAGCACCAGTCTGTGATATCAATAACAATTCAAATAACCCGGTTATAAATCTAAGAGCTTGGGGAGAAGAGGCTGAAACAGTAAAAAGTTTAACTTGTGCTTTTCAGCGAGGTGTTTCTAGATCAAAAATACTGACTTGTGCGAAACATTTTCCTGGGCATGGAAATTCCGAAGTTGACTCTCACTTGGATTTGCCAGAAATACATAATGACTTATCTGAATTAGAGAAATTTGAATTGATTCCATTTGAATCTTTAATCAACCAAGGAGTCAATAGTGTGATGATTGGGCATTTACTTTTTCCAAAGATTGATCCTATTTATCCTGCAACACTTTCAAAAAGACTGGTTACTGAATTATTACGTATTAAATTCAATTATGATGGTTTAATCGTCAGCGATGCTTTAGTTATGAATGCAATATCTAATAAATATAGTAGTGGTAAAGCTGCAGTAATGGCATTCGATGCAGGAATTGATTTGATTATGATGCCAAAAAATATTGACGAGGCAATTGATTCTCTTACTGATGCTTTTTATTCAGGAAAAATTTCTTTAGAAAGGTTGCGTATGTCTAGAGAAAGAAGAAAAAAACAACTTGATTTAATTAGTAATGAAAATGATTTAGAAGAAAAATTTAGACATGAAGATGTTAAGAATAAATTTTTAGTTGATGCTTATAGATTTAGTAATTCTATAATAAAAAATTCAATTTGTGTCAGAGGAGAAATTACTATAAAGGCTAAGGTTAATGATATTAATCTCATACAGATTGATAATTTTGATCAAGTGTCTAATAAATTATTCCCTGCATTAAATTTACCTGAGGCAGTAGGCTTTAGAAATTTAATTATACATCCACTAGGCATTAGTCCATGGCAAAATAGTAATAAAAGGTTTTTAGAATTGGCGCGAATTGGTAATGGTAAAATTCTTGTTCAGCTTTTTGTAAGAGGTAAACCATTTATAGGATCAGAATATCATAATGATCATTGGATAGACGTTATAAAAAATTTAGAAATTGAGGAAAGATTATTAGGAATTATAATATATGGATGTCCATATTTATATGATAAAATAAAGAAAACTATTCATGAAGCTATCCCTTTAGCTTATAGTCCTAGTCAAATAGAGCAAGCACAAACTCAAATTTTAAATCGTATTTTGCCATCAAAAATAGTTCAAAAGAAAGTTGATGAAAAATCAAGTAAAGAATTTACTGATTGAAAATTGTTTAATTGAGAATCTAGTACTCAAGAAAAACCTTATCATTGTTTAAATAATTTCATAGTGATTCTTTAGACTTCCTAGAAAGAAGCATATAGAAATGGCTTTAACCGACAAGAAGATAATTATTACTCGTGCCCAAGAACAGACTTCAGAGGCTCGTAAGATCTTTCGAGAAAATGGAGCTGAGGTATTCGATCTTCCTTCATTAGTGATTGGACCTCCAGATGACTGGGCTCCTTTAGATGATGCCTTAAAGGAAATTGCTACCTTTGACTGGATCATTTTTTCTAGCGCAAATGGTGTTAGAAATGTTGAAGATAGACTGAAAGAAATAGGATTATCTTTATCGAAAATTTCCAAGACTATTCAAATTGCTGCTGTCGGTAGAAAAACAGCTTCTTTGTTATCAGATATTGATGCAAAGATTAGTTTTGTTCCTCCTAGTTTTGTTGCAGATAGCTTGGTTGAATATTTCCCTCAGAATCAAAAAGGTTTAAAACTATTCATTCCGAGAGTACAAACCGGAGGTAGATCAATATTATCTGACTCTTTTAAATTAAAAGGAGCAGAGGTTACTGAAGTAGCTGCTTATGAATCTTCTTGTCCTAAAGATATGCCTCAAAAGACTGTAGAGGCTTTGAATAGTAGGGAAATAGATATTATTGCTTTTACTAGTGGTAAAACAGTAAAAAATACTGTCACCTTATTAAAAAAATACTTTGGTGAAAATTGGTTGATATTAATCGAAAGGATTAAACTTGTTTCGATTGGACCCCAAACAACTATTAGCTGTAAAAACCTTATTAGAAAACCTGATAAAGAGGCTTCACCACATGATCTAGATGGATTATTAAAAGCTTGTTTAGAATTACAATTTAATTAAATTTATGCAGATTTTTCGACAAGATCTTTAAAACCATCAAGATTTTTTTGTAATTCTTTCGTGACCATTCCTCCAAGAATATTTGCTTTCATCAAATGAGCTAAAACTTGAGGTAATTCATAAGAAATTTTTAATTTAACCACAGTTTTTTCTCTCTCTTCAGTATAAAACCGTACTGAACCCTTAGTAGGTAAACCACCAACTGATTTCCATTCCAATTTCTCTGCTTCTACTCTTTCAGTGATTTGAGCTTTCCATTTAAAACGAAAGCCATTAGCTGCAAGTGTCCACTCCGTTAAATCAGGAAGTGTCGAGGTTTTTTGATCGACTGTTTTAACCGACTCAATCCAAGTCATCCATAAAGGCATCGAATCTAAATCACTCCAAAACTTCCAGACAAGTTCAACTGGAGCATGAATTTCACTTATCACTGTGTGATTAAGCCACTTTCCCATTTCTTAAGCAACCGAAGAATTTTTTGCTAGTGAAACAGACTTTGAGAGCATTGCTGAAGCAGCAAGATGCCCGCTCATTGTTGCCCCTTCCATAGAGTCAATGTAATCCTGCTTTGTGTAACTGCCTGCTAAGAAGAAATTACTAAAAGAGGTTTTTTGATCTGGTCTATATGGCTCCATTCCAGGCGCCTCCCTGTAGAGCGAATGAGAAACTTTGACCACATTGCTCCATAAAAGCTTCAAGCCTTTTGAAGAAGGGAAAAGGGTCCTGACCTGTAGATCAGTATGTTTTACAATTTCATCTGAGGACTTGGTAATCCAAGGATCTCCAGGGGTTAACACACATTGAAGTAGTGAACCCTGATCGTCTTTCTTATAGTCTTCTGGGCTTGATAAAGCTAAATCTGCAAAACAACTAAAATCAGCATCGGCTGTGTATAACAAATTATCTAAACCAGATGGACTTTTTAGGTTCATTTGAGCTTGTTCATTGTTGATCTCGGTTACCCAGCCATCGTATCTAAGTTGTACTGTCGCTACTGGTACAGCATCAAGCTTGAAAAGTGAGTCAAACTCTTTAAAACGTCTCCATGCTCTAGGAATTATTCTTTTAATACCAGATACATCACAAGCAGCTAAATATTTGTCTGCTTGAATTTTTTTTTCTCCGTCTGGTGTTTGAAGAGTTAATCCAGTCACAGATGGTTGGTTGGAGTCCTCTGAATGAATTTCTTTAACAATATTTTCTAAGTGAAGTCTTCCGCCTCTTTGTTCAATGTAATCGAGTATTGGCTTGGTGAGCCATTTGTGGGGTGAGCCCTTTAATAAGTTGAGCTTGGAGGCCTCTGTTTTTGAAGCGAACATCATAAAGATGGTAAGCATGCATCTTGCTGAAATGGCTTCACAATCAATGAATCCCAATGCATATGCAATAGGATTCCACATCCTTTCGATACTATTTAGGCTTCCTCCATGGTTAAGAAACCATTTTTGAAAGCTTATAGAATCTAGTGATCGTATTGTTTTCATCGCACCCTCATAGTCAATGAGCCCTCTTACAATTGGACTTGTTCCAAGAGCAAGAGCATTCCTTAGTTTGTCAATCCAATTTAATTGAGGCGTAGTAAAGAAGGCTTTTAAGCCGTTAAAAGGAGCGCCTGCAAAAAATCGAAAATCAAGTGATTTAATATCACCGCCCTTGTTAACAAAAAGGTGAGTGTGGTCTTTTGGTAAAAGATTCTCAAAGGCCCCTACTTTTTTCATTAAGGCAAACAGATTTGCATAGTTGAAAAAGAACACATGCAAGCCCATCTCTATGTGATTGCCATCGGAATCTTCCCAGCTTCCAACTTTGCCTCCCATAAATGGTTTTGCCTCATATAGGTCGACCTCATGTCCTTCATCAACAAGGTCAACTGCGGCAGTCAATCCTGCTAAACCTGCACCTATTATTGCGATTTTCACTCGTTTAATTAGATGGATATACTAACTCTATGAATAAAAACTCTTTTTTGGCACTTTTAAAATCGAATATAATTAATAGAGTGTTATTAAAGTTTAGAAAAAACAATGAGTGAATCAAACGCACCGCCTAAAACTCATAAAGCTCAAGATGGTAAGGGAGTAATTATTACCACTCCTGCATTGGATCAGTTATCTAGACTTTGCAAAGAACAAGGCTCAGGGAAATTATTGAGAGTAGGAGTACGTTCGGGAGGATGCAGTGGCATGAGTTACACAATGGACTTTGTGTCTGCTGATGAGATTCAAAAAGATGATGAAGTGTATGAATATTCTGTAGGTAGCAGTTCGTTTAAAGTAATTTGTGATCCGAAAAGTCTTTTATATATATATGGTATGCAGTTAGATTTCAGTACAGATTTAATTGGTGGAGGCTTTAACTTTACTAATCCCAATGCATCACAAACTTGTGGCTGTGGAAGTTCCTTTGCAGTTTAACTTTAACTAAAAGAATTTTAAAATTAACAATGGATCAATCAGAGGAAAGTCTTTTTGAAGAAGCCCTAAATCGCTATAAAGCTGGTTCGCCAGCAGATGAATTGATTGAAGATTTTCAGAAAATAACTTCTACTACTCCAAATAATGCTGCTGCATGGACATGCTTGTCTTGGCTACAATTGTTATGTGATTCGCCTCAGGAAGCCTTGCGCTCTGCCCGATATGCGGTGAAACTTAACGGTCAAGATCCACAGTCAAGGATAAACTTGAGTCTTGCATTGTTAGAGACTAATTCTAAAGGAGTTAGAGATCACATTGATTATGTGAAAAGAGCTATGTTCGTTCTTCCTGAATTAGAAAAAGAATTAAAAGAATCATTTGAAGATGGTCTTTCACGGAAACCTAATTGGAAAACATTACTTAAAATAAAAAATTGGTTAGACCTTTGATTTCTATTAATTTTCCATTAAAAAAATTTAAGTTAATATTGCTTTTAAAGCTTCATTAATTGTGGGAAAACTGAATTTAAATTTTAGTTTATTTAATCTTTGAGGTTGTACATTTTGTCCCTCTAAAACTACTCGAGCGCCATCTCCTAAAATTAACGTCAATATTGGCCCAGGAACTGCGAGAAGACTTGGTCTACCAAGTTCTTGACCAAGTGAATTAGAGAACTCATTCATTCGTATAGGATTTGGTGCAACCCCATTGACGACACCTGACCAAGCAGAATTTTTCAGACTTTCGTTAATAAGGTTACAAAGATCAGTTCTGTGTATCCAGCTCATCCATTGTTTTCCATCTCCTATTGGACCTCCAAGACCAGCTCTAAAAATGGGAAGCATTTTTCCAAGTGCTCCGCCATCTTTAGCTAATACGATGCCAATTCTTACAATTAAAAGGCGAGTCGCTCTTGGTTTGTTTTTTGCACTAGATTCCCATTCTTTACAGAGATTTGCTAGGAAATCATCACCCTGAATATTCTCTTCATTGAATTTAATTTGAGGATGTGAGCCATAAAAACCAATTGCAGATGCATTAATTAGAACTTTGGGGGGTTTTCTTAGATTCCGTAGGTTGTTAATCAGATTCTTTGTTGTCTCTATGCGACTATTAGTAATTTTTTTACAGTGATCGGTAGTCCATCTTTTTTCAGCAATAGGTTCGCCAGCGAGATTGATAACCCCTTCGCAGCTTTTAAGAGAGTGTTGAATTTCTTCTTTATCCCAAGACGAAGACTCAGCCGGATCCATTTGTATGAAATTTATGCTTTGCTCATTATCTATGGCTTTTAGTTTTCTTTTGGATTGCCTAGATATGACTGTGAGGCTGTGTCCTTCTTTGATTAGCAAAGGAATTAATTCTCTTCCGATAAAACCAGTGCATCCAGTAAGTAGTAATTTCATGATTTCTCTAATTAGATTTGATTAGCTTAGAAGGATTTTGATTAAGTTAAGGTGTTGATAGATCAAGAATATTTGTGTTATCGAATTTGAAATTAATTAATGACAGGATTTTTACCATTTTGTTTTAACTGCTATTCTTCATTTGAGTATTTGAATTAAGTCATTAATCTATTTAAAATGCCTGAACAAACTGGAAAAGTAGATGATTCACAATCACCTGCAAAAATACAAAAGAAATTCAGAAAAGGAGATCTTGTAAAAGTTGATCGTGAAAAATATTCTAATAGCTTAGAATCTAAAGCAAGCGATGATAATTTACCTGAATATATTTTTCAAGGACCTGGAGAAATATTATTACTTAAAGGTGATTATTGTCAAGTTAGGTGGAGAAGACCAGTCCCTGATGTGTGGATAAATTCTGATCATATAGTCTTATATTCATAAGTAAATAAAGATTGAAACTATAAGATAAGCCATTCTTTTTTATTGCTTTGTAAAAATTTTCTTTTTTTCTTAGCAATAGAAATCATTGCCTTTCCATCATGGAGGTAATTATCTACATAGCCCATTGTGTAGCGTTCTAATTCATTAATACCATCCTCAACATTGGATAAGCAATGATAGAGATCTAAGCTGAAATCTCTTATAATTGACGGACTTACAAAAGATGTATAAATTTTTTTAACTTTAGTTATTTTGTTTTTACTTTCCTCCAGATACAGACAGAAAGAATCCATTAAAATTTGATCATAAGGATCAGCTGATAAATCTCTTATTTTTGAACCTAAAGGATTAATTATTTGTCCTAATAATTTATCAATAGGGAGGTATACATCCTGAAACCATTTCTTTATATTTTCAGATTTAGAGTAATTATTATTTTCTCTTTTGTATTCATTCTGATGATGAACTTTTAAATGATTAACTTTATTTAAATTAAGATCTCGATGTTTTTTCTTTAATATTTCCCATGCTGAGTTTACTTCGAGCATTACTGCGTAATCTCCTCCTTTGTCAGGGTGATGTATTTTGACCAGTTTTCTATATGCTTTTTTAATCTCTTCTAGTTTTGCGCTGGGATGAACTTTTAATATTTGATATGGATCTTTTCGCATTGTTGAATGATTATTTCTTTTTTAGAGGTATTCATTCCCTTTTACTGGGTTCGCGGGTATGGAAGTAAACATAGTTGTTGAGAGATATCTTTCACCAAAACTAGGCAGGATAACAACAAGGCGCTTATCTTCAAACTCCGGTTGATTTCCTACTTTTAAAGCAGCGGCTACTGCAGCGCCACTGCTGACACCACTTAGTAATCCCTCTTCTTTGGCAAGTCTTCTTCCTATCTCCATTGCTTCATTATCATTGATTCTTATGACTTCATCAATTTGATTTATATCTAATACATTAGGGATGAAACCAGCACCAATGCCTTGTATTGCATGAGATCCAGGATTCCCTCCTGACAGAACAGGGCTTGATGAAGGTTCTACAGCAAAAATCTTGATGTTTGGATTTTTTTGTTTTAAAAATCTGGCACAACCTGTGATTGTTCCTCCTGTTCCTACTCCAGCAATTAATGCATCAAGTTTGCCTTCGCAATCTTCCCAAATTTCTTCAGCGGTAGTTTTTTCATGAATTTCAGGATTGGATAAATTATCGAATTGCTGAAGCAAATATGCATTAGGTATAGAAGCTACCAATTCCTTTGCAAGCTCAATAGCTCCTTTAATTCCTTCTTTGCCAGGAGTTAGTTGAAGCTCTGCTCCAAATGCTCTTAACATTGAGCGCCGTTCTGTACTCATTGTGTCAGGCATTGTCAATATGAGCCTATAACCCTTTGCTGCAGCAACCATGGCCAATGCAATTCCTGTATTTCCGCTAGTTGGCTCAATGAGGACAGTATTTCCAGGTTTGATGGTGCCTTCCTTTTCAGCTGATTTCACCATTGCGCCAGCTATGCGGTCTTTTACGGATGCTGTAGGATTGAAACTCTCTAATTTGGCTACAATTTCCGACTTACAATTAAATTCATTAGGCAATCGATTTAGTTTGACCAAAGGTGTTTGGCCAACTAAAGAAGTTATGTCATTAGCGATTGGCATGATCTTATTTTAAAAACTGGAATCAGTTTCGAGGCAAAAGTTATTTAATAATTCAATTCTTTTTTAATAATGCTTGAAAATTTGTTATTCAAAAGCTTTATTGGCCTTTTAGAGATATAAATAGATGGAATAATTTTTTGATATTGACCGAGAGCATTTCCCATAACAATAGGCCTCCAGTTTTATGGATTTTTCTTTTTTGGACCATAGCTTGTGGAATTGCATTTGTCTCTCTGGGAAATTTGCCTTTAAGAGATTTTGATGAAGCAACTGTTGCAAGAGTTGCATTGGAATTAAATCAGAAAAGTGGCTTAGAAAGATTGCTTCCTTCTATCTGGGATCAGCCCTATTTGAATAAACCTCCTGGATTGCATTGGATAATATCTTTTGCTATTGGAGTGAGTCGAAATTTTCAAAATAATTTTGATTTTTTACCCTCTGAGTTTTGTATAAGATTTTTCCCAGCACTTTTTTCTACTTTTGTTGTTCCATTGGGTGGTCTGATTCAGTGGAATTTGCGTCCTAAAGATCGAATAGCTTGTATTACTACATCAACAATTTTATTGACTTTACTGCCAATTATTAGATATGGGAGAATGGCAATGTTGGATGGCACACAGCTGAGTGTTATAGCGCTTTTATGGTTTTGCTTATCATCCATTAAAAATAATAGGTCTACTAAATTTAATTTTTTAGGAGCTGGATTTGCCTCTAGTTTTATGCTTTTACTTAAAGCTCCGGTAATTATTCCTGCACTATTTGCATCTTTGTTACCATTGATTTGGGAAAATAAATCAAAAAAATATTTTAATAATTTTTCATGGGCCTGGTTCTTCTATGGACTAATTCCAGGTTTCGCTTGGCATCTATGGAACATCTTTTCATATGGTTCAGGAGCTTTTTGGTTGTGGTGGGGCGATGGAGCAGGAAGAGTTTTATTTGAAAAAGGCTCAGGTAGTGAGTTAGGAGTTTTGGTACCAATAATTGAAATATTTGAAGGTGGGTGGCCTTGGCTTCTTGTTTGGCCAATTGGTTTTTTGTGGGCATGCTCAACTCTTAATACTCGTTGGAGCGTTTGGGCTTTTAGTACTCAGATAATTATTGCAGGAAGTGTTTTACCTCTAAAAATGCAACTTCCTTGGTATATCCATCCATTTTGGTTACCTTTTGCTTTGATATGTGGCCCCCCAGTCTCTTGGTTAATTCAAAGAAAAGAGAATGATTACATTTTTGCTAGGAAAATATTAAGAAAAATACCTTATGTATTATCTTTCATTGGATTATGCTTATTTGCTTTTTCATTATTAGTCAAATTAAAGATTCTCAACTTTGAAGAAGATTACTTTAATTCAATTTTTCCCATTAGTTCAGCTTGGCTTATAGGGGGATTATTATTATCTAATTCAAGAAAGAATATTAGAAAGGTTGGTTTTATTGGAATGATTTTTGGAAGCATAATTGGTTTATTCTTTTTTGTGAGCTCTGAATATTGGTTATGGGAAATAAATGAGAATTGGGATGTAAGACCAGTAGCTGAATTTATAGATGGCTTTCCTGATAAACAAATTTTTATCAGAAATAGCTTTGAGCGACCAAGTTTAAATTGGTATGCACAAAAACAAATCAAAAGTTTTGATGAAATAAATCAAAATAAATGCACAACAATCAAGAAAACTAATAATTGGGATCTTTATACATGTAATAATTAAATAAAATTTGATTATTCACATATTTTTCACTTCTTCTGCTTTTATTTGTAAGAATAACTAAATGATTTAGGGTGTTCTGAAAAAGTGTATTGCATTGAGCTTACTATTAAATTAAGTCCTATCCCTTTGGTAGTACAAAGAAAAGAGCATGGAGATGCTAAGAGACTTTACTCTGAAGTAATAGATTGTGTTCAAAAAGGTAATCCAAGGCTAATAGAATTGACTTGTGAAAAAGTTGAAGATAAGAGAGTCACGGTTGTTGTTAGCGAGATTTCAGCAGTACAGATTTATGAAAAAACAAGTAGTGGCACTAGCAAACGGCCTGGATTCTCACTGCAGAAATAAGAAAAAATTGGAGTGAATTAATTTTGGAACGAAGCGGGTCTGACTATTTGGAATTCGATCAAGTTTCTTTTTCTTGGCCCAATGGAAACGACGTTCTTCATCAATGCTCTTTCTCAATTATAAAACCTGGTTTATGGATGCTTGTGGGAGAAAATGGTAGTGGCAAAAGCACTTTGTTTCGTTTAATTAACGGAGTAATTCGTCCTAAAAGTGGGAAAATTTTCTGTTCTTTTAGACCATCAATGGTTTATCAAAATCCAGACCATCAATTGCTTATGCCAACATGTAAAAGTGAGTTGATGCTTAGTATTCCTAAAACTGTTCCCCACAGAAAACTATTCGATTTGATTCAGTCCGCCCTTGAAAAAGTGGACTTAGGCGAAATGTTGGACAGACCTATTCATACTCTAAGTGGTGGGCAAAAGCAGCGTTTAGCTCTTGCTGGAGCTATTGTCAGCAATTCAAATTTACTTTTACTTGATGAGCCGACAGCACTATTGGATCCTCAAAGTCAAAATTCAGTTTTGAAAGTTGTTAAAAAATTAACAAGTTCCTCTGCTGACCCAATTACAGCAATATGGATTACTCATCGTTTGGAAGAATTATATTTTTGTGATGGGGCAGCAATTATTAAAAATGGATGTATTAGTAATTGGAATTCTGGTTCAAAAGTGTTCCAAGAATTAAAATCACTTGCTCTTAGGTAGCTACTAAGGGTAAGTTCTTAATGTTGTAATCCTCGGTAGCTCAGCGGTAGAGCGATCGGCTGTTAACCGATTGGTCGCAGGTTCGAATCCCGCCCGGGGAGTTTTAGAAACAGTCAGTAGATTCAAGAAGACCTAAAAAGGTCTCCTGATGCATTACTTAATTATATTTTCTGATTTATGAAATAAAACAAAGCTAATAATTTTTTTTTAATGTTTTTTATGAAAGTTTTGAGAATTCCTTAACAGTAGAGCCTCGGAATCGGAAGACTTTCTAAAGACAGTTCAGCTTCTTTTTGTCTATTAAGGCGTGAAAATGCAGTGATCGCAAGTAGTCTTGTCGATTAAGTCGTTGGAAATCGTATTTTCCGAATTCTGCAATAAAAACAAAATTTTGAGAGAATCATATGAATCTTTAGTAATCGCTGTTGCGGGTACTTTTTAACTTGGGCAATTATTAATGAAGCCTTGCATTTTACTCATTGAAGACGACCAAGACATGCGAGATCTTGTCGCAGGGCATCTTGAGCACACTGGTTTTGATGTCCAAAAAGCTGAGGATGGCATCAAGGGGCAAGCGCTAGCTTTGCAATACGCTCCTGATCTAATTCTTCTTGATTTAATGCTTCCCAAAGTTGATGGATTAACTCTATGTCAACGTTTAAGAAGAGATGAGAGAACGTCAGGCATACCTATTCTTATGATTACTGCATTGGGTGGTATTAAGGACAAAGTAACTGGTTTTAATTCTGGTGCAGATGATTACATAACAAAACCATTTGACCTAGAGGAATTACAGGTAAGAATTAAGGCCTTGCTAAGAAGAACAAATCGTGCTCCATTAGGCAGTAATAATCAGCAAGAAATACTCAATTATGGACCTCTTACGCTTGTCCCTGAAAGATTTGAAGCAATATGGTTCGAATCTCCAGTTCGTTTAACTCATTTAGAATTTGAATTGCTTCATTGTTTGATGCAAAGGCATGGTCAGACAGTTGCACCGTCATTAATTCTCAAAGAAGTTTGGGGTTATGAACCTGATGATGATATTGAAACTATACGTGTGCATGTAAGACATTTAAGAACCAAGCTTGAACCTGACCCAAGAAAACCAAGATTTATTAAAACTGTATACGGTGCAGGGTATTGTTTGGAATTACCAACTGGGGACAAAATAAGTGAAATTCAACCTTTAATAATTCAGGCAAGAGAAACCAACTCTTTGAAAAATAATACGGATGAAAGAGTGATTGCTTAATCAATCAAGTTTATCTCTAATAAAGTTACTTCCCAAGCAAGTCTCGGTTGCACAAATTTTAATAATTGCTTTCTAAGCTCTTCAAGTTTTCTAACAATATTTGAATTTTTTTCTTTAATCCATGCTCTATTTTGTTTGAAATCAATGACCCACAATTGTTGCTCTATATTCAGTTCATCAGTGATTTCCTTGGCTAATTGCAATAACTCAATTTGATTGGTTAATTGTATGTCTAGCTTTTGTCTTAACGGACTTGAAATCGATAACCAACATTGTATATTCTTTAGATATTGTCCAGGAGATCCATATGAAAAGGCGATTAATTCTTTAATTTTTTCAAGAGGAATATCATCTATTTTTTGAACAACTTCTAATTGATCAATAATTTTATTTATTACATTATCACTTAAGCGTATAAATGGGACAAACTGACATCTTGATCTAATGGTTGATAATAATTTCTCTGGTCTTTGAGTAATAAGAATAAATAATCCTGAATTTGTCTCTTCAAGAGTTTTTAATAATGCATTTGATGCGGATTCATTTATTCTTTCAATATCTTCAATGATCACTATGCTTCGCTCTGATTCAAATGGCTTTTTCCCAAGAAATTCTATTATTTCTTTAATTTGATTAAGCCTTATTTGCGGAGGTGATTTTATGGTTATACTTTCTGCACTAGCTTTTGTTTGAGAAATAATTTTACCTTGGACCATATAACATGGTTCTATCCATAATAAGTCGGGATGATTATTACTTTCTATTTTCCTGATTGTACTTTGTTGGTTTTGATTGTTTTGAAGAATAGCTTTTATAAAGACTTTTGCAGTTTTTTTTCTTCCAACCCCATCCGGTCCAGAGAATAAATAAGCAGGAGAAATATGTTCTTTGGAAATTGCAGACTTTAAAATTTCAATTGCTAAATCTTGCCCATATATATTTTTAAAATCATCCATTTTATTTGTTTTTTATTAACTTCTTTATCTCAGATTTAATCTCGGACATGATTTTTTCTTTAGAGTTAATAGCAGATATTTTTTTCCATTTACTGTCCTCGGACAACGCTTGAAAGCCTAGAGAAACATTTGATAAAAACTCTCTACCTTCTTTTTCAATTCGATCATCTTTTCTATGTATTCTTCTTTTGATGCTTTCTTCAATAGAAATGTCTAGTAGAAATGTAATATCTGGAGAAATCCCCTGAGTGGCTATGGCTTCGAGATCTTTAATTAACTTGATATCTAACTTTCTTCCATAACCCTGGTAAGCAAGTGTGGAGCCACAAAACCTATCGCTAATAACCCAATCTCCTTGATCTAAAGTTGGGCGAATAATTTCATTTACATGTTGTGATCTGTCTGCGGCATAAAGCAAAAGCTCAGTAATAGAATCTGGACTTTTTGTTCTAGAAGTTTCTAGTAGAAGCGATCTTATAGATTTCCCTAAATCAGTCCCTCCTGGTTCTCTAGTTATCACTAATTGATTATTTTCAGGGATGAGATCAGTGCTAGTAAGCCATTTTGATAATTGATTGATTTGAGTGGTTTTTCCAGAGCCATCAATACCCTCAAAAACAATAAATTTTCCTTTCATTTTGACTTCAAAGATAAAGCATTAAATACAACACTTATAGAGCTCAAAGCCATAAGTAAAGCCGCCAAGGGAGGAGATAGTAATAATCCAGAGGATGGTAAAAGTAATCCTGCCGCTATTGGTAATGCAATTAAGTTGTATCCAAATGCCCACGCAAGGTTTTGTTTGATTTTGAGCATTGCTTGTTTTGATAGTTGTAAAGCATTTGGAAGAGCTTCCAAGCTTTCTCCAAGGAGAACAAGATCAGCAGAATCTTGTGCGATTTGAGTTCCCGTTCCTATCGCTACGCCCAAGTCTGCAGCTGCAAGAGCTGGGGCATCATTAATACCATCACCTATCATCGCTACTAAACCATTATTTTTTAATAAGTTCAATTTATTTAGCTTGTCTGACGGTAACATTTGCCATTCAATTTGTTTGGCACTAAATCCTAATTTTTCCCCTAATGATAAAACTGCGGAATCTCTATCACCACTGAACAAACTTAATGAAAAACCTCTTGAGCGTAATTTATTAATTGAAAGGAAAGCATCTTTTCTTACTTGGTCATCAATCAGTAAAAAACCTAAAAACTTTTTTTCAAGAGCAACAGCAACTATTGATTGAGCTTTTGTTTTTGAAAAATTGAAATTATTTTCAATTAGTTCATTCCATTCAATTCCTTCACTCTTTATCCATTCGGGAGTTCCTACTCTTATAAGTCCTTCTAAATTATTAATTTTCCCAGATAAGCCTTTACCTGCATAGGTAGCTGATGTTGACACTTTTTCTAGTTTAATTTCTTTTTTGTGCGCTTCTTGAATAATTGCTTGGGCGAGTGGATGCCGACTGTCTTGTTCAATACTTGCCGCCAATTTGAGCATGAAATTTTTTTCTGACTCTTTGTATACCCAGCATCCAACAACTAAAGGTCTTCCAATTGTGAGGGTCCCTGTTTTATCAAAAATAATTTGACTTATTTTTGATGCCATTTCGATGACATCTCCACCTTTGAATAACCATCCTCGTTTAGCAGCTTCTCCTGAGGCAACTGTTATTACAGTTGGGGTGGCGAGTCCAAGAGCACATGGACAGGCAACAACTAAAACAGAAATTGATAATTGAAATGAGAGACCAATTGGTGTTTGAGGTGTATTCAGTAAATGATCATGCAAATGATGGCTTTGCATGAAACCTGTATTGGAGACTTCTAAAACTTCTGGCCAGATCCTTGTACCAACTTTCCACCAAAAAAGAAAAGTCATTACAGACAGAGTTGTCACCCCATAGCAGAAAATTCCTGCCACCTTGTCTGCTAAGCCCTGAATTGGTGCTTTTCTAGCTTGGGCTTCTTCAACTAAACTTATTATTTTAGCTATTGCAGTTTCAGATCCTATTTTCTGAACTTCTAAAGTAATTGTTGACTCTAAATTTAGGCTGCCAGAAGGTAGTTCGACACCTGGTGATGCTTCTAGAGGTAAAGACTCACCAGTTAAACTTGATACATCTATAGCTGAATT
The DNA here is from genome assembly GCF_027359355.1 of Prochlorococcus marinus str. MIT 1214. Classification (NCBI taxonomy): domain Bacteria; kingdom Bacillati; phylum Cyanobacteriota; class Cyanophyceae; order Synechococcales; family Prochlorococcaceae; genus Prochlorococcus; species Prochlorococcus marinus. The sequence continues at coordinate 1,543,340 of NZ_CP114777.1, forward strand.
TCCTTTTATAACAAGACCATCGACTGGAATTCTATCCCCAGCTAATAGTTGAATTTTTTCTCCTGGTCTGAGTGCACCTATTCTAATTTCACGAATTTCATTGTTTTCTAAAATTAGGTTAGCTGTGTCGGGTTGTAATTTTGCTAAGTCTTTTAAGGCTGTGCCTGTTTTAACTCGAGCTCTTTCCTCTAAAAAGCGTCCTAATAAAACAAATCCAAGTAGCATGACTGGTTCATTGAAAAAGCATGGCCAGCCAACTGTTGGCCAAATCAAAGCAATTATGCTGGCTATATAAGCACTCAGTACACCAAGGCTGACTAAGGTATCCATTGTTGGTGTAAGCATGATTGCTGACTTAACACCTGCTTTTAGAATCGATTTACCCGGGCCAAGTAAAGCAAATGTTGCAAGTGCAGCATGAAAAGGTAATGAACCAATAATTGGAAAAGATATTTGTTGACCCTCTACTAAATGTCCCAATCCAGAGAGGAATAGTAACGAAGTGGCTATTATTAGTTGACGCCATTTATTCCATAAATTTTGATTGTCGTTTAGCTCTAATTCGATTTTCTTTGAAATCGTTTGATTTAGCCTTTCACTTGAGGGAAAGCCCTTGGATGTAAGAGTTTGAATAACATCGGATAAGGAATTATTAGGATCTTTAATTTCTAAAAAAGCCGTTTTTGTAACTAAATTAACGCTGGCATTATTTATGTTTGGGTCGCTTTTAAGTATTTTTTCAACTGCCTGTACACAACTTCCGCATTTCATTCCATCAATATCTAGCAGAATTGAATTTTTGCTTTGGGCAATCTTTTTGTTGCTCAAGGGAATATAAATTTTAGATACTTATTCTAAATTTAATAAATAAAAAGCATGTTGCATTCATTTAATAATTTATTAATACATAAAAATTAGTTTCATTATTTCTATAAATTTTTTCTTGTTCCAAGCAGGATATAATCGTATCTATATGGTATTGTTTCAATCGTGCCTAGAAGTCAAAACAAAGACAATTTTCTTGATAAGGCCTTCACGAAGATGGCTGAGGGAATCGTTAAAGTGATGCCAATCGCCTCCAAAGAAAAAGAAGCTTATCTTTACTACAGAAAAGGTTTAGCGGCTCAAAATGATGGAGATTACTCAGAGGCTTTAGAGTATTACGAAGAGAGCTTAAAACTTGAGGATAATCAAGTTGATAGAGGTGAGACATTGAAAAATATGGCAATAATTTATATGAGTAATGGAGATGAAGAAAGAGCACTCAACACATATAAAAAAGCATTGGGTCAAAATCCAAAACAACCATCCTGCTTAAAAAATATGGGATTAATTTATGAAAAAAGAGGCAGAATGGCTCAAAGAAATGGTAATCAAGATGAGGGTGATATCTGGTTTGATCAGGCGGCTGAAGTTTGGAGTAAAGCTGTTCGTTTATATCCAGGAGGATATTTAGATATTGAGAACTGGCTTAAGACTACAGGTAGAGGAAATGTTGATGTTTATTTATAAGTAGTTAAATCATAGACTAATCTTTCTGTAAAGCATAAATTATCGCTTCATTAATATTAGAAGCTTTTAATATTTTAAATTTTGGATTTGTTTCAAACTCGCTTGTATCTATCCCATCTGGGATAATTAATTTCTTATATCCCAGCCTGATTACTTCATTAATTCGTTGTTGCATTTGTCTGACTAATCTTAATTGACCAGCTAGACCTATTTCTCCTATGAAAACCATTCCCTCTTCAAGTTCAATATCTTTAAAGCTCGAAACTATCGCAGCTGCAATTCCTAAATCAGCCCCCGGCTCTTCTACTTCTAATCCACCAGCCACAGCTAGATAGCAGTCATATCTTGAGAGTGAGAGATTCATATTTTTTTCTAGAACTGCCAAGATTTGATGAAGCCTGTTTATCTCAACACCAGTGGTGGTTCTTCTTGGACTTGCATAACTAGTGGGATTTAAAAGTGCTTGTATATCTATGGCTAATGGTCTTGTCCCTTCACAAGTCACGATTGTTGAAATTCCAGGTGCAGAGGTTTTGCTTAAAAATAATTCGCTTGGATTAGATACCTCCGATAATCCATCTGCTTGCATTTCAAAGACTCCAAGCTCACAAGTTGCACCAAATCGATTTTTCACACCTCTTAGAAGTCTGTGAGAAGCAAAGCGATCGCCCTCAAAAGTAAGTACTGCATCAACAAGATGCTCAAGAACTTTTGGTCCGGCTAACATTCCATCCTTCGTAACGTGCCCGATAATCAAAAGGGATATATTTTCTCGTTTAGCAATTTGCTGTAAAGCTGCAGAACATTCTCTAACTTGAGCTACTGAGCCAGGCGAACTTGATAAAGTTTCATCATGCAAAGCTTGAATGCTATCTATCACTGCTACGTCAGGCTTCAAATAATTAAGCTCTTTTATAACTAGCTCTAGATCTGTTTCTGCGAGTAAATGAAGATTGGATTCAGAATCTTCAATTCGATTCCATCTGAGTTTTACTTGTTGAGCAGATTCTTCAGCAGCTACATAAAGGACTGATCTTTGATGAGCTATTGCAGTCGCACTTTGCAAAATGAGAGTGCTTTTCCCAATTCCTGGGTCTCCACCAATTAATATTAGTGATCCAGGTACTAAACCACCTCCAAGTACCCTGTCTAATTCCTCATATCCACTTGGAATACGATCAATAATTTGGTTTTTAGTCTGGCTGATTAGTTCTGAACGATAGGGGGATTTCTCACTGCTAGAATTAATCTTTGTGTAAATAGATTTATCTGATTTTTGATTAATTTTTTCTTCTATTATTGAGTTCCATTCTCCACAATTGTTGCAGCGGCCAAAGAATTGCCTGGTTTGAGCACCGCAACTTTGGCAGACATAAATAGAGACAGAACGAGACACTTAGTTGTAAAAAGGAAGTTGCTTGTAGTTGAATAAAGATAGTGATCTTTAAATGTTGGTGAACCTTCACTTAAGATCTTGTTGCAGCCGCCAAAGCTAAGGAACAAATGACGGCCACAAGTCCCTCAAAGGAAACCATCCTCGTAGCTGATGATGAGGCAAGTATTAGGAGGATCCTGGAAACTCGCCTATCGATGATTGGCTATCAGGTGGTTACTGCGTGTGATGGAAATGAGGCATTGGATCTTTTCAGAAATTGTGAGCCTGATTTGGTTGTACTTGATGTCATGATGCCTAAATTGGATGGATATGGAGTTTGTCAGGAACTAAGGAAGGAATCAGATGTACCAATAGTTATGCTGACAGCGTTGGGAGATGTAGCAGACAGAATTACTGGTCTAGAGCTTGGTGCTGATGATTATGTTGTTAAACCATTTAGCCCAAAAGAATTAGAAGCTAGGATCAGATGTGTCTTAAGAAGAGTAGAAAAAGAACAAATAGCAGGACTACCTAATTCAGGTGTGATTGCGGTTATGAATTTAAAAATTGATACAAATAAACGTCAGGTTTATAGAAATGATGAGCGAATTAGATTAACAGGCATGGAATTTAGTCTTTTAGAACTATTGGTCAGTCGTTCGGGAGAACCATTTAGCCGAGGTGAGATTCTCAAAGAAGTTTGGGGATATACACCTGAAAGACATGTTGATACAAGAGTAGTGGACGTCCATATTTCTAGACTTAGATCAAAACTTGAGGATGATCCTGCAAATCCAGAACTAATTCTTACTGCAAGAGGAACGGGCTATCTTTTTCAAAGAATTGTTGATTCTATGATTCCTGAAGGATCATAAATTTGTGGAAAAAAATCATCTAAATAATAAAACAAATCGTTCTAAGGCAATTAGAAGATTGGTTATTTGGTATCGCCGAAACTCAGCGGTTACAAGTCTTGTTGATACTGCAACAAGCTCAGCTACAGCAGCAAGTAATGTTGCTGGATCAGTTGTTTCGAATGCTGGTTCTGTTGTTACTAGTGCTGGATCAATAGCTAGAAGCACATTAGAACCATTTGTGTTTGATCCTCTTCGGAGACTACAAGGAGGAGTAAGTACAGACCCGAAAAATGGAATTCAAGATTCCGAAAGAATTTGGGTTGCTGTCGATGGAATGGGAGGAGATTTTGCACCTGGAGCGATTCTTGATGGGTGTTTGAAATCGTTGTCATTACTTCCGTTGAAAATTAAATTTGTTGGTGAAATTGAGAAAGTAGAAAAAGCAGCTATTGAATTTGGATTAGAAGAATCTCTAGACAAAGCTATAAATGATGGAAATTTTGAATTAATTCCCAGTGGTCTATCAGTTGGCATGGATGAAGAAGCCACTGCAGTCCGAAAAAAAAAGGATGCGAGCATAAATATTGCAATGAAATTGGTTAAAGAAGGAAAAGCTATGGGTATCTATTCAGCTGGAAACTCTGGTGCGATGATGGCTTCAGCGATTTTTAAGTTAGGACGTTTAAAAGGAATTGATCGTCCAGCAATTGGAGCATTATTCCCAACTAAAGATCCTGGCCAACCAGTTTTGGTGTTAGATGTTGGAGCAAATATGGATTGTAAACCTACCTATTTGCATCAATTTGCTCTTCTTGGAAATATTTATAGTCGAGATGTTTTGCAGGTGGTTAAGCCAAGAATAGGATTATTGAACATTGGCGAAGAATCCTGTAAGGGTAATGATCTTTCTCTTGCAACTTACCAGCTTTTGAACGAAGAAGAGCGATTTTGCTTTTCTGGGAATTGTGAAGGAAGAGATGTTTTATCAGGCGATTTTGATGTTGTGGTTTGTGATGGATTTACAGGAAACGTTTTGCTGAAATTTCTAGAGTCAGTAGGAACTGTTCTTTTGGGAGTTTTGAGGGCTGAGTTACCAAGAGGAAGACGAGGTAAAGTTGGTTCTGCTTTTTTGAGAAATAATTTGAAACGAATAAAAAAACGACTAGACCATGCTGAACATGGCGGTGCTTTACTTCTAGGAATCAATGGAATTTGTGTTATTGGTCACGGTGGAAGTAAAGCTTTATCTGTTTTGAGTGCTTTAAGAGTTGTTCATTCCGCTGCCAGTCATGGAGTAATGGATGATTTGGCAGATTTAAATAAACCAGATGTTTTAAAGGTCTGATTGGCATGTCCTACCATGTGGTTGACTTATGATATGAGGGCTTTTTTTAGATTTGATTAGAAATTCTCAATGGGACTCAGGAATAACTTTTGTGGGCTGCGGGAGCGCAGTTCCTCAAAAGATAATCAATAATGATCAACTTGGTCAGAGAGTAGATACTAATGATGAATGGATTCAAAGTAGAACTGGTATTGGCGAAAGAAGGGTTATTGGAGAAAATGAATCTTTGATTGATTTAGCTACTGATGCAGCACTGAATGCCGTCAAAATGGCTAATTGGGATGTGAAAAATATCGATTTAATAATTCTTGCAACATCTACACCAGAAGATTTATTTGGCTCGGCGCCTAAAATACAATCAAATTTGGGTGCTTCCAATGCAGTTGCTTTTGATTTGACTGCTGCTTGCAGTGGCTTTTTATTTGCTTTGATAACTGCATCACAATATTTAGCTTCTGGATCAATGAAAAGAGCTGTTGTGATTGGAGCAGACCAATTATCAAAATGGGTCGATTGGGATGATAGAAAAACCTGCGTTTTGTTTGGAGATGGAGCAGGAGCAGTCGCTGTTGAAACCAATAGTGATGAGAATGGTTTGGTTGGATATGATTTGAAGTCTGATGGAAGTAAAGGAGGTTGTTTAAATCTTTCTCAATCAAAAACTTTTTTGGATTTAGTTCAAGGAGCTATTCATCAAAAAGGAGGATATTTGCCAATCAATATGGAGGGCAAGGAAGTTTATAAGTTTGCGGTTAGAGAAGTTCCAATCATTCTTGGAGAAATCTTAGACAAATATCAAATTAAGTCTGAAAGTATCGATTGGCTTCTTCTACACCAAGCCAATCAAAGAATTCTTGATGCTGTAGCTTCAAGATTTTCAATACCATCAGAAAAAGTGCTCTCAAATTTGAAATATTATGGAAATACCTCAGCAGCAACGATCCCATTGATGCTGGATGAAGCCGTTAGAGATCAGAAGATTAAATCAGGCGATTTAATAGCTTGTAGTGGATTTGGTGCTGGCTTGAGTTGGGGAGCTGCTTTGTTTTATTGGCATGGTCCCTATTAAGCTGTTTAATAATTAATCTAGAAAATCATGACTATTGCCTGGGTCTTTCCTGGACAAGGCTCTCAAAAATTGGGTATGGCAAATTCGTTGTTAGATTTGCCTGGTGCGAGAGATAGATTTGACTTAGCCTCCGAAATTCTTGGAAGAGATCTTTGGAAAATTTGTTCTGGTGAAGGGGTTCCAAACGGAGAAATATATGATTTAAACGATACGAGAAACACTCAACCTGCCCTTTTTGTTGTTGAGTCGCTATTGGTGGATGATTTAAAAAGACAAGAAAGGGAGACCCAAATAATTGCAGGCCACAGTCTCGGAGAAATAGTTGGTCTTTATTCAGCTGATGTTTTAGATGCGAAAACAGCCCTATTGCTATTAAAGAAAAGATCGGAATTGATGGCATCGGCAGGAGGAGGAGTAATGATTGCTGTTATGGGTTTTGATCGAAATGAATTAGATGATTTGATTAGAGAAACTGATGGAGCTTCAATAGCAAATGACAATAGTGAATCTCAAGTAGTTTTATCTGGTTCACCAGAAGCAGTAAGGAAAGTGGCTGATAATTTAAAATGTAAAAGAGCGATTCCTTTAAAGGTTTCAGGTGCTTTTCACTCCACATTTATGACTGAAGCATCTAAAAGTTTTTCTGAAGAAATTGATCAAGTAACTTTTCAAGATGCGCAAGTTCCAGTTCTTAGCAATGTTGATCCAAGTCCAACTTTAAGTGGTGACATATTGAAGGATCGCTTAAAAAAACAAATGACTACTGGAGTTAGGTGGAGAGAGACTATGGATGTAATGAAAAAAGAAGGGATAACCACAATGGTTGAAATTGGCCCAGGAAATGTTCTTAGCGGTCTTGCTAAACGATCAATGAAAGGGCTCCTGCTTAATCAAATATCAAATGCAAGTGATTTGGGGTATTGATTTTGGAAAAATTGAAAGTTTTTAAAGGAGTTGAAAAAATCGATCGAAATATACCTCGACAAAGTTTTGTTTATCGTTGCGTCAGTTATCTCTTGGTTTTCCCGATTTTTCGTTTTTTGTTTAGAGGTCAAACAATAGGGATTTCGAATTTACCCAAGACAGGAGGAGTTGTCATTGTTTCTAATCATGGCTCCCATTTGGATCCTCCGATTTTGGGCCATGCTTTGGGAAGACCGGTAGCTTTTATGGCAAAGTCTGAGCTTTTCACGGTGCCCGTATTGTCATTCATAATTTCTGCTTGTGGTGCCTATCCAGTCAAGAGGGGAGCTGGAGATAGAGAGGCAATAAGAAATGCATCTAATCGATTAAGTGAAGGTTGGGCTACGGGTGTGTTTTTAGATGGGACCAGGCAAGCCAATGGGAGAGTTAATGATCCTAAAGCAGGTGCTGCTCTTCTTTCCGCTAGGACAGGTTCCCCTATTCTTCCAGTGGCAATAGTTAATAGTCACAGAGCTTTTCCTAAAGGATATCTTCTTCCCCGATTTGTCTCTATTCATTTAAGAGTTGGTGAATTAATTCAACCCCCTAAAACAAAAAAAAGAGAAGATTTAACATCCACAACTAAAGAAATTCAAATATCTATAAATACAATGTTGGATAAAGGTTTAATAAAAAATATATGAAATTAATTCCTATCTATTAAGATTAGAAATATTAGGCTTTAAATTTGTTTGTTTTTTATTGTCTACTGGTGAGGTTGGATAGAGGGGTAATGTTTTCCCCCAATGAGAATTCACTTTTAAATTTTGACGATATTCAGAGAAATTTATAAGTGAAATAATATCTTTTTCTACATTGTTAGAAGCCTTAATTGAAGGGTTTATTTCTTTTTCATTTGTTATTAATTGTGGAGAAATAATTTCATTAAATTCATGAAAATTTGACTCATTGTGAATTTTAATTAGCTGATATTTACCTGCAATAATACCTCTACGTGGCATGATATCTTTTATCCAAAATGGATTAAAGATTAGATTTTGATCAAGATATTGATAAAGTCTTGGAGCCATTAAATGATAGGAGCTCATCGAATCTAATGAACAACCAATTTGCTGTGCAATTGTTCTAGCTACTGATAGGGTTAATCTTGTACTGGTAAAACTTCCAGGACCTTTTGCCACTGCAATGCGATTTATCTGCTTCCAAAATTTTATAGGTAGAATTTTATCAATACAACTAAATACTTTATTGGATAATGAGTGACCAATATTAAATACTTCGCTTTTTATTATTTTGTCTGGATTCTCAATATCTTTAATGGCAATTCCAAAGGATTCCGAGCAACTATGTAATGCTAATAAATATTTTGATTTTGAGTTATAGAAATTTTGCAATGAATTTATTATAGTTGTTACTTTGGAATGTCTTCTCCAGGACGCAGCCTGCTCCATTTTCCTTGATCTAGTTGAAAACTATCACAGCCTCTTACATCCCATTCTATTCCTGTGCTGTTATTAGACATAGCGAAAATATTGATGTGTATTTTTGGATTGACCCCTTGAAAATCTGGATTTTTGGAGATGTGGTTGGCACCATGATTTTCTTCAACTTTATAGTAAGTCTTGCATCTATCTACCCAAGCACAATCAACACAGATGCACATAACTATTCGAGTAAAATTTAGGTGTCATTTTGATAAGTAAGGACACATTACTATCAAATGATCTTTTTGGAGATTTAAATCCAAAGGATTGGCCGATATCCCTAGCTGATTTACCTCCTGGAAGTGCCTTAGTGGGAGGTTCTGTTAGAGATGGATTATTGAATAAATTGGATCAAAAGCCTGATTTGGATTTTGTAATACCAACAAATGCCATTAAGTTCAGCGAAAACTTATCTAAAAATATCAATGCCACTTTTATAAAACTTGATGAAAAGAGGGATATTGCTCGATTAGTTATTAATGGATGGACGTTAGATTTTGCTCGACAGGTTGGACAGAATCTTCAAGATGATTTATTAAGACGTGATTTTAGAATTAATGCAATTGCTTTAAAACTTAAAGATCAGCCAGAAATTTTTGATCCAATTGGAGGGATTGAAGATTTAAAAACTAAGAAAATTGTTGCAATAAGTGAAAAGAACTTAATCGATGATCCATTGAGAATTCTTAGAGGTTTTCGATTGATGTGTGAATTAGACTTTGACTTGGAGAAGAAAACTAAAAGATTTCTAAAAAAGAATGTAGATAAATTAAGTAATGTTGCGCCTGAAAGGATGAAAATGGAGATTATTAAAATAGCTCATTCAAAATGGAATTCTTCAGTTTGGAAAACTTATTTAGAACTTCAATTATTGAATAGATGGAATGAAGATAAGCCTTCTTTTGTTGAGCTAAAAAGAAAGGAAATTCTCTCAAAAGAGCTTTTGCTGGGAAGCTTTTTAGCAAAATTAATATTTTTACTTGGTGATGAGGGGTTGGCAAGTTTGACGTTTAGTAAAAGTGAAATTAAAAGATGCAAGAACCTGAGGTTTTGGGTTGAAAAAATTAATAATTTGGGTTTAGACGCTCTTTCAGAGGATGAAAGATTTCAACTTCATATTGATTTGGAAAAGGATTTACCATCTTTAATTCTTTTTTTGAAAAACGAAAATATAAGCGCTTGGTTAAAACGTTGGAAAGACCCCTCTGACCCCCTATTTCATCCTTCTTGCCCTTTAGATGGCTATTTGCTTCAAAAAGCCTTAAAAATCCCTCCTGGCCCTTTATTGGGCGACCTTATGAGACATCTTTCCAGGGAAAAAGCTTTTGGAAGATTCTTTACAAACCAAGAGGCTTTGGAGGTGGCTCGTAAATGGACTCTAGAGAATGCGCCCTTTTTGTGATTAACTACACACAAATCAAATTAATCTCGTCCGAATCCCGTCGTCTTCTTATCCCCTTTTTCTAAATGAGTGTTCGCCTTTACATCGGCAATTTGCCGCAGAATGTCAATGTTAAAGAACTTGAAGCCCTCCTAACTACCGTAGGAGATGGAATCAAATTTAAAGCTGTATTCGATAGAGATACCAAGGCTTGTAGGGGGTTTGGTTTCGCGAATATTAAAGATGAGAAAGTTGCAAATGAGCTTATTGAGAAATTAAATGGCCATGAATTTAATGGCAATAAATTGAGGGTAGAACGTTCGGAGCGTAAAGATTCAAATTCCGGAAGCTCTAGACGAGGAGCGAATTCTAATAGTGGAAATAAAGGTTCTAATCGTAAAGATGTTAAGAAAGTTGTACACAGCGATGCGCCAATCAAACAGGCTCCAGACCCAAGATGGGCTGGAGAACTATCAAAATTAAAGGAGCTTTTAGCTAATCAAAAAACACCTGTATGATTTTTTAGGTATTCAATTAAGTAGTGTTCTAAATTTATATTTTTCATCGTTAAGAGTTATTAGATAAGAGATGGGTAGGTTTATAGCTTTAACCCATCCCTTAACATAAGCACGGTTGTTGAAGACGTCATAATCTAACTTTTCAATGGAATTTAGTATTCCGCTATATAGCCTTAATGACGTCCATATAGGCCATCTTGCATCTATTGAGAGCCATTTGATGCCTTCTTCAGATTTCAGGAACCAATCTCTTGCTCTGGCTAATTGAAAAGACATTAATGCTTTCCAGTTATCATTTATTTTTCCGTTCATTAGATCTTCTTCAGAGTAATTAAATTTTTCCAAATCTTCTAAAGGTAAATAAATTCGTCCCCTTCCTCTGTCTTCCCCAACATCTCTAAGAATATTTGTGAGTTGATTCGCAATTCCTAGTGCGATAGCAGCTTTTGAAGTATCGGGGGATGGTTTATTGGGATTAGATGTATAGGCAGAGTCAATTCCAATAACACCTTGAGTCATCAATCCAACTGTTCCAGCTACTCGATAGCAGTAAAGTTCAAGTTCTTCAAATGTTTTATACCTGGTTGTATCTAGATCCATTCTCTGCCCTTCAATCATATCGATATAAGGCTGAATAGACTGAGGAAATTTTTGCAGAGTATCGGCCAAGACTGCATCAAGATCATCTTCAGTCTTACCAGCAAAAATATTTTTTGTTTTTTCTTCCCATTTATTCAGTCGATCTGACAACTCATTCTTAGATTTTTTTTGGGCTTCAATGCTGTCCATCAACTCATCTGTTCTACGGCACCACACATAAATAGCCCAGATTGCTCTGCGTTTAGGAGGGGGCAATAACATGGTGCCCAGATAGAATGTCTTGGCCCATTGTGCAGTTTCTTTTCTGCAAGCCTCGTAGGCATCCTCTAGATTCAAAGAAGGCTGCGCCAAAATTAGAAGTTTGTAAGTTTTTTAGTGTTCACTTGGCTGTTGAATTGCAATTTTAAATAAATTGTTGTTGATACATTACGACTAAGAAGAACCTATGTCAGTCGAAATTTTGATTTTTTCTGCACATAGTTTTCCACTTAATACCGCACCTTCCATGGATGCGAGATATTTTTGCATTGTGTAATCACCAGTTAAGAAAAAGTTGCTTATTGGAGTCTTTTGATCTGGCCTTAAATCTTGGCATCCAGGAACAGCTTTGTAGACTGATTTTGGTGTTTTTATTACTTTATATTTCCTCAATTTAGCTTGATTTTCCCCTGAGAAATGCATGGGGAAAAGTTTCTTCAATTCTTGCATGGTTGCATCAATTATTTCCTCATCTTTACGACCGATCCAGTCTTTTGCAGGAGCAAAAACCAATTCAAGCATTGAACGATTTGGATCTTCATATTCTTTACAAGTTATGCTCATATCAGCATAAACACTTAGAAGTGGTGATCTGCTGAATAAGAGGTGATCAATATTTGTAAGTTTTCGATCGAACCAAAGGTGAATATTAATGACTGGAACTCCTTTCAGACCTTCTAGTTTTCTGAAAACATCTTGAGAGGCCCATTCACTAGGCAAAATTGTTTTAAAGATATCCACGGGCATTGCGCTTACATATGCGTCGGCTTCAATTGCTTTCCCATGAGATTCTTTAGCACTACCTATTAAGAAATTTTCAACAGAACCATCTTCTTTTAAATTGATTTTTTTCAGTGGGCTATTTAAAAATACGTCGCCTCCTAAGGCTCTTATGTGATCAACAATTGGTTGACAAAGTCTCTCAGGTGGCGCTCCATCAAGGAATGCCATTTTTGATCCGTTTTTTTCTTGTAGGAAGCGGTTTAATGCGGTTAGCAATACTGTTGATGATATTTCATCAGGACCGATGAAATTTAGTGCCTTACTCATTGCGATAAAAACTTCATCATTTACTCTTTCGGGTATATTTTGTTTTTTTAGCCATTCGGTCCAAGAGTATTTATCACAATCCTCTACATAATTTTGGCCGCGCAACATAGCTGGTATAAGTCCTATTCCAAACGAAATCTTTTCTGGCCAGCTAAGCATGTCATTGTTGCTTAAAATTGCTGCCACTCCGTTTATTGGAGCCGGAAGATCAGGGAAGTCAAAACGGCTATATGTGCCAGGTTCCTCTGGTTGGTTGAAAATCATGGAATGACTTTTCCATTGAAGACGATCTTCAATATCTAACTCTTGAAAAAGCTGAAGCATGTTTGGATATGCTCCAAAAAATATATGCAATCCGGTCTCATACCAATCTCCATCCTCATCTTTCCATGCAGCAACTTTTCCTCCAAGTACGTTTCTTGCCTCATAAACGAATGGAGTATGACCTGCATCCGCTAAGTATTTTGCACATGAGAGTCCTGCTAATCCTGCTCCAGCGATTGCTACGCGCATACTTAAATAAAAGAGTATTTAACAACTTTAGTGATTAAGATCACCCAACAAGGGGTATGGTCGTTAAATTTGCAGTATAAATTTCGGTTTGTTGTTTTAAATTCATGAGCGACACAATTCTTAAATGCACAACACGTCACATAAGAATATTTACTGCAGTAGTAGAAAATAATGATTTAATTTTGGATAATGAACATTTAACTTTAGATATTGATCCTGATAATGAATTTCTTTGGGGCGATCAATCCATAGAAAAGGTACAAAATTATTTTCGTGAATTAGTTGACTCTCAAGCCAATAATGAATTGAGTGATTACAGTTTGAGAAAAATAGGTTCCCTTCTTGAGGACTTTATTAGACAGTTGCTTAAGGACGGAGAACTCAGTTATAACCCAAATAGCAGGGTAATGAATTACTCCATGGGACTACCTCGAACTAAAGAATTATTATGAATCAAGGTCCTTATGATCGGCGTCCATCATCTCGTAGAAGATCAAATCTGGCGAGAAGACAAGAAGGAAATAAATTTAATTCTAGAAAAGATACATACTCTAGAGACCAATATGAGCCAAGAGCAACTCGATTTAACTCCTCAGGCCCATCTGATGGCGGTGGAGGGATAAAAATAAACTCTAACTCAATTGCTATTTTGGCTGGAGTATTGGTAATAGGTGTTGGTATTGGCAGCCTTATCACAAGCACAACCTCTGGTGGGCAAGGAAATATTGCAAGTCAGCAACAGTTAGATATGGCAGTTCCAGATCCAGATTTTTGTAGACAATACGGCGCAAGTGCTTTTGTTATTGATATTGAAATGTATACGACGTTAAACCCCTCTACTAGCTTTGTGACACAACCTGCTCTTCAACCTGGTTGTGTAATACGAAGAGAAAATTGGACTGTTTTGCAAAAGCAAGGAGCAATAAACAATGAAGATGTTAGAGAGTGTAAACAGAGAATGAATACATTTGCTTATATTGGCTCTATTAGGGATGAGCCGATTGTTCGTTGCGTTTATCAGGCCGATGTAAACGAAAATAAATTTATAATTAAAGGTGCGGAAGAAGATGCTATTGGTATCAATAAAGAAGCTATACAGTTTTAAATTTTATCTTTAAATAGTGGTGAAAATGAACTGGCAAATAAAGGTAATATGTCTTGTGTGAATGCTTCTGCAGCCCTTGATGAATATCTCCCAGGATTAGTGATTACTTTTAGTTCTCTTCTGACTTCTAGATCTGCAACAAATGCTCTATGGATACTTCCTCCAGATAGTTCTCTTTCAATTGAAACGACTGGGAGAAATGCAGCACCTAAATTAGATTGAACAGCATTTTTAATAGCTTCAAGAGAATTTAATTCCATTTCTATATGTAACCTCTGCACGTCTAACCCTGAAGAAGATAGTAATTGATCAACGACTTTTCTCGTGGTCGATTGATTATCTAAAGTTATAAACCTAAGACTATATAAATCTTCTTTTGTAAGTTCTTTTGACTTTGCTAATTGATGATTAGTAGGCAAAACCAGCGCTAATTCATCAGTCGCAAAAGGAATTACTTGTAATGATTCATTCAATTCTAAGGGAAGCTGGCCTCCAATGATAGCTATATCAATTTGGCCATTAGCAACACTCCACCCCGTTCGTCTAGTGCTATGAATTTGAAGTTGAACTGAAACTTCTGGATATTTTTGCCTGAAGAGTCCAATCATTCGTGGCATTAAGTAAGTACCAGTTGTTTGGCTGGCTCCAATAATGAGAGCTCCCCCTTTGAGATTATTGAGATCTTCAATTGCTTTACAGGTCTCTTGACACTCTCCTAATATTTTTTCACAGTAATTAAGAAGAAGTTTACCGGCTTCAGTTAGTTGAGCTTTTCTGCCCCCTCTATCAAATATGGCAATTTCTAGTTGTTTCTCAAGATTTTGAACTTGTAAACTTACAGCCGGTTGAGTAACAAAGAGACTGTCAGCAGCTTTTTTAAAGCTCCCCTCATCAACAATTGCTTTGAGGATTCTGAGTTGATCAAGAGTGAAAGGGATTTCGGCCATAGTGGCAGGCCTTCCTGGCAGTTATTAAAATAAAATGTAGGGAAAAACAACCTCAACTGTTGATCCCGTATGGATCTAATAATTTATTAATAGACTTTTGGATATGACTAATGGCATTTTCAGTTACTCATGGTTCCAGTTTTGTGATGATATTACTTTTATTTTGTTTTGCCGTTATTCACAGTGGTGGAGCGGCTTTAAGGGAAAAGGCAGAGGGTGTAATTGGGGCAAGAGCATGGAGATTGATTTTCGCTTTTGCAAGTATTCCTTCAGCTATTATTTTGGTTGGTTATTTTATTGCTCATCGTTACGATGGGATTAGATTTTGGAATTTTCAAGGTGTTAGCGAACTAATTCCGGTTATTTGGATTTTGAGTGCGATTAGTTTTCTTTTTTTGTATCCAGCTACTTATAACCTTTTAGAAATCCCAGCTGTCCTAAAGCCCAGAGTTCGAATTTATGCCTCAGGGATTATTAGAGTTACTCGCCATCCACAGGCAATAGGTCAAATTATCTGGTGTTTTGCACATTTACTTTGGATAGGCACAAGTTTTACTCTGGTCACTTGCTTAGGATTGATTGCACATCATCTATTTGCGATTTGGCATGGAGATAAAAGACTCAGCTACAAATTTGGAAAAGAATTTGAGGATGTGAAGAAAAAAACATCAATTGTTCCATTTTTAGCTGTGTTGGATGGACGACAAAAATTACAAATAAAAGAATTTCTTAGGCCCTCTCAAATGGGGATTATTGTTGCGGTGATTTTTTTCTGGTGGTCCCATAAATTTATTTCTGTTGGAGCTCAGAGATTTCTCTCTTTTGATTTCACTGAATTACTAGCAAGAATTGCCTAAACTTATCTCAATATGATTTAGCTGGATGCAATCGGCTGCAGATTTTGCTTGGTTAATTCCACTGCTCCCTCTTTGCGGGGCAGTTGTGATTGGTTTGGGATTAATTAGTTTTAACGATCTTTTTAATCGTTCAAGGAAACCCGTTGCAATAACCCTTTTAACTTCCGTAGGTGCATCGGCATTTATTAGCTATGTAGTGTTGGCTGAGCAACTCTCAGGCAAGCCTCCAGTAGAACACTTGTTTATTTGGGCAAGTGCAGGATCTTTTGAGCTGCCAATGGGATACGTGATTGATCCTCTAGCAGCAGTCATGCTTGCTCTTGTAACTACAATTGCTTTCTTGGTAATGATTTATTCCCATGGATATATGGCACATGATCCTGGGTATGTTCGTTTTTTTACTTATTTGGCTTTATTCAGCAGTTCAATGCTTGGGCTAATTGTTAGTCCGAATTTACTTGAAATATACGTTTTTTGGGAATTGGTTGGGATGTGTTCATACTTACTTGTTGGCTTTTGGTATGACAGAGATGGTGCCGCTCATGCAGCTCAAAAAGCTTTTATCGTAAATAGAGTGGGAGACTTTGGTTTATTGCTTGGTATTTTGGGTCTTTTTTGGGCAACAGGTAGTTTTGATTTTCATGGAATCTCTGAAGGTTTATCAGAGGCAGTTAGGTCTGGCTCAGTTCCAATATGGGCAGCTTTAACTCTTTGCATTCTTGTTTTTATGGGACCAATGGCAAAGTCTGCACAATTTCCTTTGCATGTTTGGCTACCTGATGCAATGGAAGGCCCAACTCCTATATCTGCCCTGATTCATGCAGCAACAATGGTTGCAGCCGGAGTTTTTTTAGTAGCAAGGCTTGATCCTCTGTTTAGTCAGTTCCCTTTCGTTGGCTTATTTATTGCAATTATTGGAACTGTAACTTGTTTCCTGGGTGCATCGATAGCTTTGACACAAATGGATCTAAAAAAAGGATTGGCTTACAGCACAGTTTCTCAACTGGGATACATGATGCTTGCAATGGGCTGCGGAGCCCCAGTTGCAGGAATGTTCCATCTAGTTACTCATGCTTGTTTTAAGGCGATGTTATTCCTTGGCTCAGGTTCAGTTATACATGCAATGGAGGAGGTAGTTGGTCATGAACCAATTCTTGCTCAAGACATGCGATTAATGGGCGGCTTACGTAAAAAAATGCCCATAACGGCAATTACTTTTTTCATTGGCTGTATTGCTATCAGTGGCATACCTCCCCTAGCAGGCTTTTGGAGTAAAGATGAAATTCTTGGTCAAGCCTTTAATAGTTTTCCAATACTCTGGTTTATTGGTTTTTTAACGGCAGGAATGACAGCTTTTTATATGTTTAGGCTTTATTTTCTAACTTTTGAGGGAGACTTTCGAGGGGAAAATCAAGAGATGCAGCTTTCTTTGCTTTCTTTAGCAGGTAAAGAAAAGGATGAAGATCATGAAGGACATGAAATTGGCGTAATCCATGAATCTGCGTGGCCAATGACATTTCCTTTGGCAGTTTTGGCAATTCCTTCTGTCTTAATTGGATTTATAGGTGTTCCATGGAACAGCATTTTTGCAAATTTGTTAGACCCCGTTGAGGCTATTGAAGCTGCAGAAAAATTTAGTTGGGGAGAATTTCTACCTTTGGCAACTGCCTCTGTAGCTATTTCCTCTGCTGGAATAATCTTGGCGGTCTTAACCTATTATTTAAAAAGTCTTGATCTTGGTGTTTCTCTATCCAAGAAGTACTCTCGAATCAATTTATTTCTTCAGAACAAATGGTACCTAGATGATATAAATGAGAAAATTTTTGTTAAAGGTAGTAGAAAGCTTGCAAGAGAAGTACTTGAAGTAGATGCAAAAGTAGTTGATGGAGTGGTCAATTTGACTGGATTATTGACTCTTGGTAGTGGAGAAGGACTCAAATATTTTGAGACAGGAAGAGCTCAGTTTTACGCATTGATTGTTTTTGGAGGAGTTATTGCTCTGGTTGCACTTTTTGGCATTGTAGGCGCATGATTTTTACATAATTTTTTTAGGTGTGTGTTTCATCCCCTATCTAGAGGGTGCTAATAATCTCATAATTTCTAAACTCAAAAAGTGGTGATTAATTTCAAGTCTTGGAATTCGCTCTCAATACAAGTTTGAACCTAGGAACAATGCTGATTTCTGAGCCAATTCCAGCAGATTTCCCATGGTTAAGTTTATCAATATTGTTTCCCATTTTTGGGGCATTAGTTGTTCCTTTTATTCCAGATAAAGGCGAAGGGAAAGAAGTTCGATGGTATGCCCTCATAATTGCTTTAATTACTTTTCTAATTACTGTTGCGGCTTACTTCAAAGGTTTTGACCCAAGTCAAGAAGGGTTGCAATTATATGAAAAAGTGAGTTGGCTCCCAGACCTTGGATTGACTTGGTCTGTTGGTGCAGATGGCTTGTCAATGCCATTGATATTGCTTACAAGTTTCATAACTTCTCTTGCCGTTTTGGCTGCATGGCCAGTTAGCTATAAACCAAAATTATTTTTCTTTTTAATCCTTGCTATGGATGGAGGCCAGATAGCTGTTTTTGCTGTCCAAGATATGTTGCTTTTCTTTCTGGCTTGGGAATTGGAGTTGTTCCCAGTGTATTTATTCCTTGCAATTTGGGGCGGGAAGAAGAGGCAGTATGCAGCGACCAAATTTATTATCTATACCGCAGGTAGCTCTTTATTTATTCTCCTTGCTGGTCTTGCAATGGGTTTCTTTCAAGGAGGAGGAATACCAGATTTTGGTTATACTCATTTAGCTCAGCAAGATTTTGGCAGGGGCTTCCAACTGCTTTGTTATTCAGGGTTGTTAATAGCTTTTGGTGTCAAACTTCCTATTGTTCCTCTTCATACTTGGTTGCCAGATGCGCATGGAGAGGCTACTGCTCCAGTGCATATGCTCTTAGCAGGAATATTGTTAAAGATGGGTGGATATGCTCTTCTTAGGTTTAACGCCCAACTACTGCCTGATGCTCATGCCCAATTTGCACCATTGTTAATTGTGCTGGGAGTGGTAAATATTATTTACGCAGCTTTAACTTCTTTTGCGCAAAGAAACTTAAAAAGGAAAATTGCTTATAGCTCAATTAGTCATATGGGCTTTGTTTTGATAGGTATTGGAAGCTTTAGTTCTCTAGGAACTAGTGGTGCAATGTTGCAAATGGTCAGCCACGGTCTGATAGGAGCAAGTTTGTTTTTCCTTGTTGGTGCAACTTACGACAGGACTCATACGCTTCAATTAGATGAGATGGGGGGTATTGGTCAAAATATGAGGATTATGTTTGCTTTATGGACAGCATGTGCTTTCGCTTCTCTGGCATTACCGGGAATGAGTGGCTTTATCTCAGAATTAATGGTCTTTGTTGGGTTTGTAACTGATGAAGTTTATACTCTCCCCTTTAGAATTGTTGTTGCTTCATTAGCAGCTATTGGTGTTATTTTGACACCCATATATTTATTGTCGATGCTAAGAGAAATTTTCTTCGGTAAAGAAAATGCAAAGTTAATATCCAAAGCAAAGTTGGTAGATGCGGAACCTAGAGAAATCTATATTATTGCTTGTTTATTAGTTCCAATTATTGGAATTGGTTTGTATCCAAAAATCATGACTGATACTTATATTTCATCAATTGATGGACTGGTTAAAAGAGATTTGTCGGCTGTTGAAAGAATTAGAAGTAATCAAGCAACAATTATTAGCAACACAAAATTATCAATTGGGACTCTTAAAGCCCCTCTTTTGGATTAAAGATTATTTCACCTGGCATCACATCCAATATAGAGATAACTTGCTTTTAGATTCATAGTTCTCATTGCCAGTTGATCTTATAACTCAAACTGCAGATTCTGGCGCGAGACTTGCTATTCGTTTACTGCAAGATGCTGCTCAAAGAGGAGAAATTGATCCTTGGGATGTCGATGTTATTCCTGTTGTGGATGGGTTTTTGGATCAACTTAAACAGCGTATTGAAATCCCAAAACAGATTTCACAACATTTGAATCATAATGGTGGAAGTTATGAGCTTGATCTCGCTCAGAGTAGTGAGGCCTTTTTAGCGGCTTCTGTCTTGGTTGGTTTAAAAGCTGAGGTTCTTGAGGCTGAAATGTTTTCTGTTGATATTGATGTAGAAGATGATTCAGACTTTGATTATGGCGAGCAGGGTTGGCTAGATGATACTTTTCAATTACCTCTTAGACCTGAAAGACACCTATTCAGAAGGCCTGTTGCTCCACCTCCATTTAGAAGGCCAGTTACTCTTGGCGAATTAATAAATCAGCTAGAGACAATTGCAGAATCTTTAAAAAATGATGAGTTGCAAAATCGTAGGAAGTTACGCCAAAAAAAATTAAGTGATAGAGAAGTTATTTCTCAAGTTGCATCTCTTGCACATCGAGAGAAATTACCTGAAACAACTGCTGCTTTGGCAATTTTTATCAATGATTGGGAGCAAGCATTATATTGGGTTGATTTCGAATTATTAGTTCAGCGCTGGAGAGACAATTCTGCCTCAGAGGATTTGGATACAGATAGAGTTGGAGTCTTTTGGGCTTTATTGTTTTTGTGTTCACAGGGCAAGGTGGAGATTGATCAAAAAGGTTCTTTGTTCTCTCCAATAAGCTTAAAGAGACTTCTGGAACCAGGAATGGTTGCTCAACTTCCTCTATCGTCTTTAGACGTGACAGATGGCTCGCCGGCCGCTGCTTAGCTCTTTTTGGAGGCAGCATTCTATGTTGGCCATGTATAACTTCGGTTAAACCGCCTATGAAGGCGATGATTCTGGCGGCTGGGAAGGGAACCCGAGTTCAGCCAATCACGCATGTGATTCCAAAGCCAATGATTCCTATCCTTCAGAAACCCGTGATGGAGTTTCTGTTGGAACTTCTTAAGGAGCATGGTTTTACTGAGGTTATGGTCAATGTTTCGCATTTGGCAGAAGAAATAGAAAATTATTTTCGAGATGGACAAAGATTTGGAGTTGAAATCGCATATAGCTTTGAAGGCCGCATTGAAGACGGAGAATTAATTGGTGACGCTCTTGGCTCAGCGGGTGGGTTAAAAAAAATTCAAGATTTTCAAAAGTTTTTTGATGATACTTTTGTTGTCTTGTGTGGAGACGCTCTAATTGATTTAGATTTATCTGAAGCTGTAAAACGACATAAAGAAAAAGGTGCTTTAGCTAGTTTGATCACTAAACGTGTTTCAAAAGATCAAGTGAGTAGTTATGGCGTTGTTGTAACTGATGAAGAAGATCGTGTTAAAGCTTTTCAAGAAAAACCTTCCATAGATAATGCGTTGGGCGATACTATAAATACTGGAATTTATTTATTTGAGCCTGAAATTTTTAATTATATTCCGTCTGGAAAACCCTTTGATATTGGCTCAGATTTGTTCCCAAAATTAGTAGAAGAAGGGGCGCCTTTCTATGCTTTACCAATGGATTTTGAGTGGGTTGATATTGGTAAAGTCCCAGATTATTGGAGGGCAATAAGAAATGTTCTTAAAGGTGACGTTAGACAGGTTGAAATACCTGGAAAGCAGGTGAGGCCTGGGATCTATACTGGTTTAAATGTTGCAGCTAATTGGGATAAAATAAATGTGAAAGGACCTATATATGTTGGTGGAATGACAAGGATTGAAGATGGTGTAACTATTGTTGGTCCTTCTATGATTGGTCCGAGTTGTTGTATTTGTGAAGGTGCAACAATTGATAATTCAATAATCTTTGATTATTCACTAATTGGGCCAGGAGTACAACTGGTAGAGAAGTTAGTTTTTGGTAGATATTGTGTTGGCAAAGAAGGTGATCATTTTGATTTACAGGAAGCAGCTTTAGATTGGTTAATAACTGATGCTAGAAGACAGGACTTAGGCGAACCCTCACCTCAGCAAAAAGCAATGGCTGAATTATTAGGTACTGATCTGATTGGTTCTTCTAATTAATATTTGCTCTATCTAGAATTAGAGGTATTTCTTGTTCTGCTTTAACTGCCATAATGTGAACACCTTGAGCTATGGATAGAAATCTTTTTACTTGCTCAGCAGCAATTGAGATACCTTCATCAATAGGGTTTGATGAACTTTCAAGTCTTGAAATAATTGATTTGGGTATGCATGCTCCTGGTACTACACGATTTATGAATTGAGCATTTTTGGCAGATTTAAGCAGAAAAACCCCAGCTAAAACAGGCATTTTCATAGGATCTGTTATTTCATTGCAAAATCGTTCAAGTACTTTAGGGTCCATGACCATTTGTGTTTGAAGGAAATTTGCACCCGCTTTTTTTTTGAGTTCAATTCTTCTTCTTAAACCATCAAATCCCTTGCAATTTGGATCAGCTGCAGCTCCAGCAAACAATTGAGTTGGACCATCTGGTAAGAAATCAGATACTGGATCAATTCCTTTGTTAAGTGATGTGACTTGACTAATAAGTTCTATTGAGTTGAAGTCTTGAACTGATTTGGCTTGAGATTGGTCTCCGACTCGTACAGGATCACCAGTTAAACAGAGGATATTTTTGATTCCCAAAGCATGCGCTCCAAGTAGTTCAGCTTGTAATGCGATTCGATTCCTATCCCTACATGATAATTGCAAAACTGGTTCAAGATTTGCCTCTAAAAGCAGCTTGCATAAGGCTAGGCTGCTCATTCGCATGATTGCTCTGCTGCCATCTGTAACATTAAAACCATGCACAAGGCCTTTTAATTTCTCGGCTTTTGAGAGCGCTAAAGCTGTATCACCACCCCTAGGAGGCATGATTTCAGCAGTAATAGCTGATAAGCCAGATTCGAGACGATTTTGAAGTTTCGATTTCACATGTATTTTTTACTAGATAATTACTATCGGTGATGAAAGGCCCTAATCTAAGTAGTATTAATTAATGAGTTGTGAGTGAGGTGAATGTTTACAGGAGAGATCGCTAATTCGTCCCACATGGGACTCTCAGCTAGGGAAATGGAGATTATTGGATTAGTTGCTGATGGCCTCACTAATCAAGAGATTGCTGAAAAACTGACAATCAGCAAAAGGACTGTAGACAATCATGTTAGCAATATGTTTACAAAAACAGGTTCAAAAAACAGGGTGGCTTTATTGAACTGGGCAATGGATCATGGGAAAATTTGCAGGGATGGGTTCAATTGTTGTTCATTGCCAGATGAAACACCTTCGTAGAAGATCTAATTATTTTTGTCCTCATTTATGACTGATAAGTTCATTAGAGAAAATTCAATTGAAGATAGCTCAAATAACTTTGCATATGCAATACAAGCCTCCTTATCACTACAAGTGAAGCGAAGGACACCTTCCGTATCATAAAGACCATACAAGTTATACCTCTTGCAAAGGATGCATTGCTCGCTGGAAGTCAGTAGTTATGATTGTAAAGACAATCTAAAGGACGATTGGCCTTTTTGCTTAGGACCCTTTGATTTTGATCCGATCTTTTACAGATAATTGAGAAATAGGTGTCTTTGCAAGAGAAGCATTGCTTAATAATTTGATCCCTGTTATCTCTTGCCCACACCATGAGGGAACTTGAATTTCTTCGGATTCAGAATTCAATTCAATTTCAGCAATTTTCAAGGAAAAATTGGACTCATCAAAAAGATCAACTACCCAATTTTTCTTATTTATTTTTAACTGATAACGAGTTTTAGTAATTTTATATTTTGATAATTTTATTAATTCGATGGCATCTTTTAATGGAATTGAATATTCAAACTCGTGGTTTATTAACCCATTTAATGAAGATTTTAATGTGATGTATGCTTTTTTATTGTCTATTATTCTTACTCGAGTAGCCCATTCATCTACATTTGAATTTAAGTAGGCTTGACTAAAAGCTTCACTGAGTATGACCTGAGATTTCCAATCTTCATTTTCAACCAAGAATCTTCTTTCGATTTCTATCCCCATAATTTAGTTTTTATTCCTCTCATTAAGGCTGCTAGCCCAATGAAGTTTTTGAGTGATTGTCTTATAATAAGAAAGATTTTCATCTAAAATTATTATTGAGGTTGAATGATTAGATTTCTTTATTAAGCATGTATCATTAGCTTCGATTAGACATCCACTCGAACCATCTAACCATAACTTTATTTTTTGCTTCTTTTCTTTTATAGGTTTTATTAGTAATTGAGATTCAGGAGGAACTACAATCGGTCTACTTGCTAGGCTCATTGGACATATAGCACTTACGATTATCGCATCCAAAGAAGGGTGGATTATTGGCCCTCCTGCAGCCATGGA